>VBOY01000039.1:19540-55647 GCA_005893295.1 Candidatus Eiseniibacteriota bacterium
TTCGTGAATCGGTCCGGGCCCCCGCTCGGCCTGTTCGACAAGGCCTCCTTCGCCCGCGAAGGCGCCCGACTCGAGCCCGGCGACACCGTTCTGCTCTACACCGATGGGCTCACCGAAGCGATGGACGGGAGCCGACGGTTTCTCGGCGTCGACCGCGTGAAACAGGTGCTCGCGGAGCATTGCCTCGAACCCGAGGACCAGCTGTGCGAGCGCCTGCTCGAGGAGCTGCGGTTCCACGTGGGGAGGGGAGGCTTGTCGGACGATCTGACGCTGATCGTGGCGCGGGCGGTACCTTACGCCCGCTCTTGAGGTCCCGCTGCATGAATGTGCAGTCGCGAGCCGTCGTTTCGTCAAAGACTTAGGGGCCGCGTGTCAAGCAGGCCCGTGGGGAGGCGGTTGACGCCTCCCTCGGCTTCCCTCAGTGTCACCCGACATGAGCCCGTCCCGGCAGGCCGCCGGCCAGGGACCCACCGCCAACCCGACGGGATCCTCGCTGGATCGGCGAAGGTTCCTGATCGTTCTTGGGGGTGCGGCCGCTCACGCGGCCCTGGCGCCGCATGCGGCGTGGTCGCGCAAGCTGGGCCTGCCGTTGCCGGCGCTCCAGCCCTGGACTCTTCCCGCCGATCCTCCCGCAAGCGCCCTCGAGCTGGCCCGGGCGCTGGTTGGCGCCGCCATTCTGGCTCCCAGCAACTGGAACAGCCAGCCCTGGCGCATGGAGGTGGACGGCGGCTCGATCCGGCTTCTCGCCGACCCGACGCGAGCGCTGCCCGTCACGGATCCCGACCGCTCCGGAATGCTGGTCTCCCTGGGAGCCGCGCTCGAGAACATGTTGGTGACGATGCGCGCCTACGGTCTGAGGCCTACCGTCCGTTACTTTCCCGCGGGCGACTCGCGCGGACCGGTCGCCGAGGTGACCTGGACCGGCGACGAAGCGCGGCGCGATCGCCAGCTCTTCGCCGCGATCCCCAACCGCCGGACCAACCGGCGCTCCTACGATGGACGCGGGATCTTCATGCAGAACCGGGCCGCTCTCGCCGCCCAGATGTCCGAGGACTTGAGGCTCCACTGGATCGGCGACCGCGACCAGATCCGCAACGTCGCCGACCTGCTCCAGGACGCGACGCGTGCCCAGGTGCTCGACGCGGCCTCCGAGCGCGAGCGGCTGGCGTGGATGCGGTTCGGCGACGACCAGGCGCGCGAGCGCGGCGACGGCGTCACCGTGGACGATCTCGAGCTGGGTGGGCCGGCGCGCTGGTTCGCGAGGCGCTATTTCAATCCGCGCAGCCGTTTCATCGGGCTCGGAGCCGGGAGCGCCGGCAAGCAGGCCCGCGAGGCGATCGGCTCGTCGGGGGCGCTGGCGCTGCTCGCCGCGCCGCGGCGCACGGAGTTCTCGTGCCTCACGGGTGGTCAGGCCTACGAGCGGTTCGCGCTCAAAGCCACCCAGCTCGGCATCGCCCATCAGCCGATGAACGCCGCGATCGAGGTCGAACGCTTCCGCCCCGATCTGGCGCGCAGCTTCGGCGCCCCGGGCGAGCACCCGCTCATGCTGGTGCGACTCGGCCACGCGAAGCGGCCACGACCCAGCCTGCGGCGCGCGGTGGCGTTGGTGGCGAGCTTCCGCAACACCTAGCGGGTCTCAAGGGCTCGAAACCCGCTCGAGCCCGAAGCGCGGGCCCCCGGGCGGGCCCCGCGAGACCGTGAACGTCAGCGAGGGATCGGGGCCCAAGATCTCCACCAAATGGTCGAGCACGGTGGCGCGTGGGCTCAAGGTGACGGAGGGTGCCGCGGCGTTCTCCCGGGTGCTCGCGGGCGGCGGCACTGCCCACGACGCGAAGCCCGTTACGTGACCGCGTAGCCACAGGGAATAGCGGCGCGCCGCCTCGGGCTGGGGGATCCCGGTAAACGCCTCGCGCGGCAGGGTCACCAGCCGGAAGAACTTCGGGTCCCGCGGATGAATCACGATCCGTCCCCGCACCAGGACGAAGCCGTAGGCGCGATCCTGTCGCACCAGGCTTTCGAGGACGGCGGCCACGCTGAGCCCGCGGCTCGGCAGGTTGACCGGGCGTTCCCGATCGAAGGCGATGAAGTTGACCGGCACCCCGCGGTCGCGTAGCGACCGCACCAGAACCGAAGCCACGGCGGTCGTCGGCAGGGTCACCACCCAGGTGAGCACGTTGCCAGTGCGCGTTTCGACGGGCGCCGCCGGGCTGACTTCCGCCCGGCCGTGGGAGACCGTCGCGAAGGCGAGCCAGGCGAGTCCCCCGAGTACCGCGCCCGCGCGCTCACGGAGCCGGTGTCGGTTCATCGTAGGGAAGGAGAGGACGGGGCCGAAAGGCTGTCCGCGCGCGCCGGAGGTTTCGAGGCGGCTTCGCTCGCCGGGGGTTCCAGGTAGGCGTTAAGCGCCCGCTCGATCTCGTAGAGCGGCACGTTCGTGGCCGTGGAGTCGGCGGCCAAGCGTCGCCAGGGCGATTTCTTGCCGTAGGCGAAGGCCCCGAACACCACCACTGGAGTGCCGGGCTTAAGGATACGTCGCGGGTCGTTGCGATCGAGCTTCCACTCGTCGACCCAATCGTAGAGCCAGATCGCGTCGTCCTCGAGCAGCCGTATGCACGAGTGGCTCGCCGGGTAGCCCGGCAGGTCGAACAGATGGAACGAGATGCCGACGAAGTTCTCCAGGTTGACGTACCATTTGAGCAGCCATTCTTCGTTGAACGTGCTCGTGCGCTCCTTGTCCTTCCAGTTCGTGTGATAGAGGCCCTCGGGCGTGGGGAGCGACTCTCGGCCGGTGCTCGTCGGTCCCCAGCGGGCGAGCGAGCCGCTCTGGTATGCCGCAAACGCCTGGACACGACGTGACACGAGCAGCAGCTTCGCCAGGTCTCGGGCGCCCGGCACCTGGCGTGGGAAGGGCGACAAGGCGAGCAGGTCCGCGGTGGTGTCGGTCGGCACCATGAGGCTGTCGCCGGTGCGCACGTGAAGCGAGTCGCGCCGGTTCACCTTGAGCACGAGTAGAAAGCGCGCCGGGCCGAGCTCGCGGGCGAGGGTACGGAGCGTCTTGTCGTCCGGGATCTTGACCGTCCGATAGCCCGGCTGGTGCACCACCGTGTCGGGGGGAACCGGTGACGGGACCGGAGCGGGATGCGCGAGGGCTGCGAGCGAGTCACGCGTGGCCTCGCCGGTGGGACGAGGACCCGCGCACCCCGCGAGGCCGATGACCATCGCCGCCGCGGCGAGGGCCGCTCGGCTGCGCGGCGGGGGGCTCATGACGCGCCCGCTCGGGGTGCGGCAGCCGCGAGGGCCTTCGAGTGCGGGTGCGGCCTGCCGGGCGCGTGGGATCATCCAGGGACCGCATTGTGCCGTAGCGCGCGGTTTCGTTCCAGGTTCACCTGGGCTACGCTCTGGGTGTACGGCCGGACGAGGGATTCGATGCGAACCGGAAACTGGAACACCCTGGCGATGGTGGCGGGCGTGATCGCGCTCGCGATCGGTGGCCCGTGGCTCGCGGGGCAGCTCAAGTCGCTGCCACATCAAGAGAGCCTCGCGGCGCGCGCCGGGCAGCGCGTGGTCGCGCTCGAAGTCGGCGGGATGACCTGTGCGGGGTGCGCCGCCAAGGTGAGCGGCGAGCTATCGCGGGTCGCCGGCGTTTCGGCGGTCGATGTGCGCCTCCGCCAGCAGCGCGCCTTCGTGGTCTGCGACCGGGCTGTTTCCGACACCAGCCTGGTGGCTGCGGTCCACCGCGCCGGCCCGGGTTTCCTGGCCGCCGTCTCCGCGCCGTAGCGCCGAGCCGGCGCCGCCATCTCGCCAAGAGGGATTCGATGCGCTCTCGCCGCTGCGCACTGCTCGCTCTCTTGCTGACCCCCGTCTCGGCGCTCGCCGACCCCTTCGCCGATTTCCGAATTCCGGAGCATCGGACGTACCGCTGGGATGCGAGCCTGTCGGGTGATGCCTACCGTCTGGGCTCGAGCCAGGATCGGTACGAATCCCACAGCCGCCAGGCGCGCGCGGCCGCTGGGACGGACGGATACTGGCTGCGCGACTCGGACCCACAACGCACGCTGCTCGCGGCCAGCGCGTTCGTGGACGGGTCGCGTGCGTCCGCCGAATCGCGAGGTCCATCCGGCGGCCAGACGGTGAAGGAGCGGTCTGTTCGGGAATCGTGGATGGTCTCGGCCTCGCACCGCCGATACGTGTGGGACGCGCCGGGCGGGCTCGATCTCGGGGCGTCCGCGCGCGGCGACTACGGGCAATTCTGGCATCGCGAACAGGATCGGCAGGAGGGCCTCTTTGGGTCTTCGCCCTTCGTCGACACGTTCGGCGAGCGCGACGAGAGCTGGCTCTATCGTTATCAGGTCATCGCGACCGGTGCCGTGGGCCTGGGGCGCGTGCGCGATGCCACGCCGGTCTACGATGCGTGGGCGTTCGAGGAGCGACTGAGGAGCCGAGGTGTCCTCGCCGGCCCGCTTTCCCAGCGCACGCGGGAGCGCCTCGCCTCGCTGCTCGTCCTGCGCGACGTCGAGGCCGCGGTCCTGGACCGACCAGGGAAGACCTTCTGGTCGGAACTGACAGCGATCCTCTCCGAAGACCAGGCCATGGAAGGAAAGGTCCTCGATGCGGCAACCGTGTTGCGAGTGCTTGAGCCCTACCAGGGGGCAGTCGCCGTGACGCGCGGATTCCTTCCACGCTCGCCGATCGCCCGACTGCGCGGCTCCTTCCTGGCGCTCGAGGTCCAAGGATCTCATTTGCACTTCATCGAGCGACGGAGCCAAGACACGTCCGACGAGCACACGGTGAACGACACGCTCTACGCGGCCTTCTCGTCCAGTTCCTCGACACGACAGGCCGCGAGCCAGGACGAGATCCTCTTCGGTCCGCACGCCGAGCTCCATCGCCCCATGGGGCTGGCGTGGCAGGTCGACGCGTCCGGCGACATTCTCTTTCCCACCAAGGATCCTGCCCACGGGCTGCGCGTCGTCTCGAGCGCAGCGGCGGGAGTGCTGATGGCCGATCGGTGGCTCGCCAGGCTCTTCGTCGATCAGATTCGAACCATCGTGGAGGATGTTCGGGTTCCCGTGGTTCGGGGCGCCGACGCCTGGCAGGTGAGGTTCGGCGCGAAGCTCTCGTGGTACCTGGAGGATCACGTAGAGGTCGTGCTGGGTGTCCAGGACGAACAGCAGAGCAAGGGCCCACACAGCTTCGTGCGCCAGGACGGCGTCTCGATCGGCCTTAACTACCGCATCGCCGGCGGCGTCGAAGCCCCGGGCCTGATCGCGCCGGCTCGCATCCGACCCTGAAGGCACGCGCCTCGGGCCCTGTGCTAACGTCGCCGTCATGAGCGGCACGGTCGGCGACAAGTTCGAGCCGCACGCACCCGAGCACCCGCCGCTCGGCGGCGGCGGCGGCTGCCTCGAAATCCTCTCCGATCGGCTCCAATCGAGCCCCGGCGTGGTGGCGATCGAGGCCGATTTCCGCGCCGGAACGCTCACCGTCCGCTACCAGCCGCAGCTCGTGGCGCCCGAACAGCTCAACGCCCTGGCCGACGACGTGGCGGAGCTGTTCGCGCAGCGGGTCACGTACTGCGAACGGCGTGAGTCGCTCGGGAGCTGTCACGAGTGCGCGCTCAGGCTGGGAAGCATGTCGCCCGCCGCGGGTCGCGAGTTCACGGTCACCGCCGATCCCGGGCGGGTGGGGCTGTCGCGCAGCCGCGTGCCCCCGGACGTGGCCGAGATGGTGCGGCCCCTGTCCCGCGCCAAGCCGTGGGGCGCCCCGTTCTCCCCTGCCGAGCAGGCCCAATACGCCAAGGGCCGCGCCATGGCGGTGCTCACGGCCACCTGCCTCGCTTTCCTGGTCGCCGGCATGGTGCTCGAGCGCGCCGGCGTCGCGGCGATCTGGCGCCACGCCGCCTATCTCGCGTCGGCGTTCGCCGGAGGTTGGTTCGCATTGCGCTCCTCGCTCCAGGCGCTCGCGCGTCTGCGCTTCGATGTCAACCTGCTCATGATCCTGGCGGCACTCGGCGCGGGGCTCATCGGCTACGTGTTCGAAGCCGCGGTGCTCATGTTCCTGTTTTCGCTCAGCAACACGCTCGAGGTCTACACCATGGGACGGACGCGCCGGGCGCTGCACGCTCTGCTCAAGCTGCGTCCGTCTCGCGCCCTGGTGCGGCGCGGCACCCGCGAGATCGAAGTCGAGGCCGAGGATGTCCAGGTGGGCGAGCGCGTGATCGTCAAACCGGGCGAAGCGATCCCGGTGGATGGCCGGGTCGCCGCCGGCGACTCGCTCGTCGACCAGAGCAACCTCACCGGCGAGTCCGTGCCGGTGCCCAAAGGGGCGGGCGATTCGGTGTTCGCGGGCACGCTCAACCAGCAAGGAGCGCTCGAGGTGCTCACGACGCGGGCCGCGGGCGACACGACGCTCGCGCGCATCGTCGCGCTCGTGCAGGAAGCGCAGGCACAGAAGTCGCGCACCGAGGAGGTGGCCGAGTGGGTGGGGCGCTACTACACGATCGGCGTCCTGCTCGCGGCGGCGGCGATGATCCTGGTGCCGCCGCTCGCGCTCCGGCACGAGTTCCGCTCGTCATTCTACCGGGCGATGACGCTGCTCGTGGTGGCGTCCCCGTGCGCGCTCGTGATCGCCACGCCGGCCACCATCTTGTCGGCAATTGCCAACGCCGCGCGCCACGGCATCCTTTTCAAGGGAGGTCGATTCATCGAAGCGCTCGGCCGGGTGCGCGCGGTGGCCTTCGACAAGACCGGGACTCTCACTCGCGGGCGCTTCGAAGTGACCGACGTGGTCCCCTTGGACGGCCTGCCGGAGACGCAGCTGCTGTCGTGGGCCGCCAGCGCCGAAAAGCGCTCCCAGCATCCGCTCGCCCAGGCGGTGGTGCGGGCAGCCGAAGCGCGCGGCGCGACGACTACGCCGGCCGAGCAACTCACCGCCCACCTGGGCAAGGGCCTGGTGGCCGCGGTGAACGGCGCGACGATCGAGATCGGCACGCCCGATCTGTTCGCGCAGCTCGGCGTCACGGTACCGCGCGCAGGGACCGAGCTGGTCTCGCGCTTCAGTCGCGACGGCAAGACCCCGATGTTGGTGCGCTGCGGCGACGCCTGGGGGGTGATCGCCGCCGCCGACGAGGTGCGTCCGGCCGCGGCGGGAACGGTGGCCGCGCTGCGCGCGATCGGGGTCCGCGCGGTGGCGCTGTTGTCGGGAGACGCGGTTCAGACGGTGGAAGCGATCGCTCGCCGCACCGCGGTGGACGAGCATCATGGCGCGCTCCTTCCCGAGGACAAGGTGCGCGTGGTGGCGGACCTCGAGCGCCGGCACGGCGCGGTCGCGATGGTGGGTGACGGCGTCAACGACGCGCCGGCCCTGGCCCGCGCCACCGTCGGCGTGGCGATGGGCGGCATCGGGAGCGATGCGGCGATGGAGAGCGCCGAC
Source organism: Candidatus Eiseniibacteriota bacterium (assembly GCA_005893295.1). Taxonomy (GTDB): domain Bacteria; phylum Eisenbacteria; class RBG-16-71-46; order RBG-16-71-46; family RBG-16-71-46; genus WS-8. Next base: position 26,969 of record VBOY01000039.1, read on the forward strand.
GTGGTGCTGATGGGGGACGACCTGACGTCGCTTCCGTATGCGCTCTCGCTCGCGCGGCGGGCGCGCCGCGTGGTGATTCAGAACGTTACCGTCGCCTCGGGCGTGATGGTGGTGCTCGTGTCGTTGGTCTTTTTCGGCCACCTGACGCCGCTCGGGCCACTCAAGCTCCCGGCCGCGGTTTCGGGCCACGAGGGGAGCACGGTGGTCGTCATCCTGAACGGGTTGCGACTGCTGGCGGGCAAGCGCGTCGCCGCGACCTAAGCCGCCGGCTCGGCCGCGCCGAGTTGCCTCCAGTAGCGTGATCCGTCGGCCTCACGATCCAGGAACCGATGGTCGATCAACGCGCGGCGCAGCGACACCCAGTCGCCGAACGTGTGCAGACGCTGGAGAATCTGGTTCACCTCGCGCTCGGAGTACTGACGCCCGACCGCGAATTCGGCCGCCAGGTGCGCGAGCATCAGCTTCTGGTCCTTGAGCTTCGCGGGCCACACCTTGAGACGGCCCTCGGCATCGAGGAAGCGGCGCAGCCGCGCGTGCGGGTCTGCGAACATCACCGGCCGGCCGTGATGCCGCCCGCGGTGCGTCTCATCCCCGCACCCCGGGACTCCAACGAGGTGACGATCACGTTGTCGTAGTAGACCGTGCACTCACCCACGCCGCCGGTATAGGCCGCGAGCGCGATCCGCCCGTTCTGTTGCTGCTTGCCGTCCGAACGTTCGAGCAGCAGGACTCCGTCCACCCACACGCGGTAGCGGGTGCCCCGCGCCTCGACCCGCAGATGGTGCCAGGCGCCGTTCGCGTTTTCGACCCGGGCCTTCACGAGCGGCCATTGGCGCCGATGGAGCAACACATCCTGGTAGCCGGGCCCGCGCAGGTCCACGCCGATCCCGCTGTCTCCGACGATCCTCACCACCACCCCCTTGTCCACCCCGCGCATCATGCAGACGTCGAGATCGACCGCGTAGTCCCCCCACTCCTGGGACCCGGCGTAGAGGAATGATCGCTCCTGCTTGCGATCCGGCAGATCGGCTCGCAGCACTCCGCGGCGCACCGACCACACGTGCTCGCGATCCGCGGCCCAGCCCGCGAGATCGCCGCGGTTGAAGTCGCTGGCGAACAACACGACCCCGGTGACGTGGGCCGGCTTAGGACCGGGCGGAGGCGCGGTCTCGCGCACCGGGTCGGAGACCGCCGCGCACAGAAGGACCCCGGCAACGATCGATGGATAACTGCGAGGTTCGAGCCCGCGCATGGTGAGCCTAGGCTGTGCGCTTTTGACGACGGAGTCAACGTGATCGTGATGGCGGGCCAGGTATCGGCATCCGGTCATCCGCCCTGCACCATCATGCCCCAACGGGGTTTGCGATGACGACCGCACCGGCGGTTCGCACGCTGGGCGAGTACGCGCGTTGCCGCTCCCTCGGGGCCGCTGTAGACTGCCGCGCTCTATGACGTCCAGGAAGCACTCGATCGAGGTGATCGGGGTGCCGATCGACCTCGGCGCCGGGCGCCGCGGCGTGGACATGGGCCCCTCGGCGATCCGGATCGCCGACCTCGAGCAGCGACTCGAGCAGCTCGGCCATCGCGTCACCGACTTCGGCGATCTCGACGTGATGATCCCGGAGACCCAGCAGGTCGGCCAAGGCAAGCTCCGCTACAAGGAGCCCATCCTCAAGACATGCGACGAGCTGCGCAAAGAGGTCGAGCGCAGCCTCGAGCAAGGAAGCATGCCGCTCGTTCTGGGCGGCGATCACAGCCTGGCGATCGGCTCGATCGCAGGCTCGACCAACCACTACGCCGCCCGGGGCGAATCGTTGGGCCTCATCTGGTTCGACGCCCACGGCGACGCGAACACGGCCGAGACCACCCCTTCGGGCAACATCCACGGCATGGCTCTCGCGATCAGCCTCGGGCTCGGCGACCCGGACCTGGTGAAGCTCGGCGATCGAGCGCCCAAGGTGCAGCCGCGCAACACGGTGCTGATCGGAGTGCGTGACCTCGACCCGGGCGAGCGCGACATCCTGAAGAAGAGCGGCGCGATCGTGTACACCATGCGCGACCTGGACGAGCGCGGCATGCGCGACGTCGTGGACGAGGCGATCCGGATCGCCAGCGACGGGACGGCCGCGATCCACTTGTCCTTCGACCTCGACGTCGTGGACCCGGAGGATGCCCCGGGGACGGGTACGCCGGTGTGGGGCGGCATCACGTACCGCGAGGCTCATCTGGCGATGGAGATGATCAACGACCGTGCCCCGATTGCGGCCATCGATTTGGTCGAGGTGAACCCGGTGCTCGACACGCAGAACATGACCGGAATCCTGGCCGCCGAGCTGGCGCAAAGCGTGCTAGGCAAACGGATTCTATAGACCTCGGCTACGCCTGCGTCCGGAGCGCGAGCGAGCCGATCGCCCGCCTGAGCTTGGCGTGCGCGTCGAAACGGCGCACGAATTCCGACTCGCGCCGCCCGCCCTTGGCGCGCACCACGCGCACCAGGGCCCGCCGCTCGGCCGCGCTCCAGCGCGCCAACCCCGGTAGGATCAGGATCACGGGCGTCCAACGCGCCCACGCGAGACGCTCGCCGGTCGTCCATCCGGCATGCGATCGCACTCCGAGCAGCGCCCGAGCCTCGTCGCCGCATGCCCGGCCCGCGCCCTCTCGGTCCGAGCCAAAGCGCCGCGACAGCGCCTTCATCGTGGCGAATCCGACCTGGGCGAGCGGCAGCTCGCCGATCACGTCGGGCCGCGGTCGAGCGAGGGACAGGTAGACGCAGGCACGGGCGAGCCGGCGCAGCGTGGCAGCGCTCGAGCGGTGCTCGGGATCGCGCCTCACCCGGCGAAGCTCGCGACGCATGAGCCGCGCCGCGGCTCGGTCGCGCGGACGAAACCCCACCTTGTGGTAGAACCACCATGCCCCCGACTCGATGGCCTCGTCGTTTCCTTCGCCGAGCTGGTAGGGGACCACCGCGAAGGTGTCGCAGCCGAACAGGTGGCGAGTCATCGCCATCACCCACCCGTAGATCGGGGCGGCCTCGGCGCCGCGGAACGTCTCGAACACGTTGTAAGCGATCTCGGCCGAACCGAACAAGGATGCGGTGAGCACGTAGCCGATGGGAACGCCGTTCTTCAGCGTCAGGTAGCCGTAGACCGATTCCAGCAGCAGGCGTCGTTCGGGGAGTGATCCGATGCAGGCGAACTCGAGGCCCTCGCCGCAATCGATCATTCGCACGTCGCGCGGATCGCCGTACGAGAAGACATCCAAGTCGCGACTGCGGGTGATCATCGCTTCGCGCGCCCGGTCGATCAGACGCTCCCCTTCGCGGCGCGAAACCGCGCGCACCGAGCGCGGGCGGCGCAACAGATCCTCGGGGATCTCGGGACGCGCCCTCGACAGGGGCCCACGCTGCCAGACGATCCGCTGGCCTTTGAGCTTGGCGCGGCTGCGCGACGGCGTCGTCCCGGCGGGCTGGAGGCGAATCGGTACGTCCAGCTCGTCCCACAGCGCCTCGCGCACGAACGGGTCCACGCCGAGCGTAGCGAAGCGCCGGATCAAGAACGCGGCGTCGCTCTCATGAGGGCCCTTCATGCGCTCGATCCACTCGCGCGTGGGCGCTTCGTACTCGTCGAGCGCCGGGCTCACGGCGAAGTGGGCGAGCAGCGGTAGCAAGGGCTCGAGGCGGTCTCGATTCTCGAAGTCGCGCCAGTCGATGGTCAGCCGGTGCGGCCAGCGCTCAGCCAGCCACTGCGCGGTGGGCGCGAAGAAGCGAAAGCGAATCTCGGTGCCGGCGATGCCACTGTCGGCGAGCCGGCGGGCGTGGTGGCGGAGGTCGCGACGACGATCGAACGAGCCGAGCAGCCGGTCGACCTCGGCGAGGATCGCTTCGTTCTCGGGATACGCCTGCCAGAAGCACGCGAGCTCGTGGAGCCTGAGCACCTCGGAGGTTCGCGGCACGCGCGCCCGCTGCAGCCGACGGAGCAGCTCGAGCTTGCGACCCGCGGCATCGCCGCCGAAGGTGGTCTTGAGTCGCTCGGCCGCACGCAGCACGGATGAGGGGGTGATGAGCACGAGGGCCGCAGCGTATCGAAGGGGGCTGGGGCGCGCCAGGTCGGGCGCGGGGGCTCGCCCGACTGCCGCCGTCAGCTGCCCGCCGGCGCGTGATTCTCGGTCCGCACCACGACGCGATGGGCGACCGAATGGCCACCCTCGTCGCGGTAGTAGACCGTGACGCGGGCGTCCTTTGCCACGTCACCGTTCACCGTCATGGTGTCGTGCTTCGTGAACACCATCGAGCGCGGGTTGCGCCCGCGCCGTTCGACCGTGAGCGTGTGCTGGTCCTGCGCGGCCACGTAGCCGGTGAACTGCCGCATGGTGTTTCTGGCCTTGGCACTCTTGGCCGCGGGGGCCGCGGTCTTGGGGGCTGCCGACGCCGGATTGCCATGGAAGGCGAACCCAGCCGCGGCGGCGAGCGCGAGCGCCATGCCGAGCGCGACGTACTTCCGACCCTGTCTCATCCTCCTCACCTCCCTTCATCGTCGCTCGGGAGCAGGGCGATACGAATGCTAGAGAGGCCACGTCTCTCGGGTCAAGGATTCTCGGTCACTGGCGCGGGCGTGGACCATGTGACGCCGGTGGCGACAGCGCGCCGCGGGACGCGCGCGGCCGGTGCTTGGGCGCGCGGCCTCTGCCGTGCGCCGTCTCGAGTTGCCGGAAACGTGAATCGCCGCGTGCCGGCCTCAGGCGCGCGACTGCGCGATTCGGCGCACGCCGAGCTTCTTCATGCGCGAGTGCAGCGTCGTGGGCTTGAGGCCGAGGATCGCGGCGGCTCCGCGGGGGCCGCTGACGCGGCCCCGTGTGCGCTCGAGCGTCTCCTCGATGGCGCGACGTTGGACCTCGGCGAGCGTGCGTTCCATCGGGACGCTCGGCATCGGCGGCGACGTCGTGCGGCTCGGTGTGAGCACGAGGGCCAGCAGCCGTGCCGCAGCCGCCAGCGAGCGCAGATCCGTGTCGCCGAGGCTACGCCGCGCGAACAGTGCCAGCACTCCCACCAGCGATTCCTCGTGGACCATCGGCAGGGCCGCAAAGCTCGCGACCGAGTGGGTCGTGAGCCAGGCAGGATCGGCGAGACCGAGGGTTGGAAGCTCCCTCGACGCAACGATCGGCTGACGTTCGAGCGCCACGCGCCCCACCTCGCGCGCGCCTATCGGGAAGCGTCGAAACGGTCCGTCGAGTCGCGCGGTGGTTCCGATGCTCAGCTCGAGGTGGAGACACCGGGTTTGGTCGGGGCACTCGAGCCTCATCGGGCAGACGCTGCACAGGTCGCCAGGCCCAAGGAGCCAGATCCGCAGAAGTGCCGGATCGAATGGCAAAGCCAGATTCTCGATAAGGTCCGCGACCCTTCCGTCGATCACGAGCTCATCATGGCGAAATAGAGTTACAGATCAAGCGATATTTCGCCGATTACGATATATCGCCATATGCTCCGGTCACTCTGGGTGGACTCGGGCGAGGACCAGAGAAGGGGCACGCAGAACGATCTCGAGAGGACCGCGGGCGGCCCGAACCAACAGCGGCTCCGATTGAGGTCGAAAGGCGACGTACGTCAAATGGTCCGACGCGCGGAACTGCCGGATCGCGGTTCGCAGCGCGAGCGTGCCATCGTCGCGCGCGCGAGCGGCGGCATCGACCGGCACGAGATTCCGCGGCGCGTAGAGCCTGAGCGATGGTGGAGGAGGACCGATCACGACCAAGGCCGCCCGTCTCGGCGCGGCGGCGTCCATTGCGTGCGCCACCGAGCGCGCGTTCAAGAAGTCCTCCACCTGAGGCAGGACCGCGAGCGACACGAAGGGTGTGCCGAGGCCGACCGGCAGGGCCATGAGGGCCGCCGCCAGCCGATGCCGGCCGAGGAAGCCGGCGAGCAGCGGAGCGAGCGAGAGCACGAGCAACACGGCGGCCAAATGCGCCAGCGATGGGGCCGCCCGACCGAGGCGCGACGCCACGAGCGCGAGCAGCAGTGCGCCCGTCGCCCCGAGGAGGGCCATCATGCGCTCGGCCGAGACGACCGGCCGAAAGACGCGACGCGGGTCCTCGATCAGATGATCGAGCAGCCGCCCGCAGAGCAGCGCGGCGGCCGGCGCCGCGGACAGAGCGGCGGCGAACGGCGGCACCGGGTACAGCAGCAGCGGAGCGAGCGAGGCCGCGAGGCAGGCGATGAAGCAGTGGGCCGCGGACTCCTCGCGCAGCTCGCGCGAGACCGGATCGGCGGCCGATCCCGTTCGGGTTGCTGGCGGGGCCAGGATTCCGCGGCGTGGCATGCGCCACAAGGTAGCGGCGTGCAGGGCGGCGCCGGGAACCAGCGCGCTCCACGGGAAGCACCCGACCACCAGGAACGCCATCGCGCGCGCCGGCCCGGCCCACCACGAGTCGCGAGCCGCGGCAGCGTACGGGAAGAAGAAGACGTGCGCGGTGAACGCGAGACCGTAGCGCTCGACCATCGCGCCGTACCACGGCAAGGCCAGACCCAGCACGATCGAGAGCCCGGCCCCTAGCCCGAGGGCGCGCCAGCCCCGGGGTCGCCTGGTCAGGCCTAAGTACAAGGCGATCCCACCGAGCGGCCACAGCGCGGGGAGCGGGCCTCCACAGAGGAACGCGGTCGCCACCGCTCCGTAGCCCACGACGAGGCGGCTCTCGCGACCGGCGCTGCGGCCGAACAACGCGTCGGCGAGGCCGCCCACGCCCGCCCAGGCGAGCAGCGTGGCCAGCAGTTGGGTCCCGTCGGTGCGGACCGCGAGCGGGAGTGCCAACGAGGAAGCCAGAACCGCGGCGGCGCAGGCGCCGGCGCGAGGGCCGAAGTGGCGCGCCCCGATCGACCCCGTCAACAGCACGAGCGCCACGGCGAGGGCCCCGCGCAGCAGGCGCCCCCCGAGCGGGGAATCCGGCGTCAGAAAAGCGCCGGCCGCATCGACGCCATATCCCAGCAGCGGCTTGTCGAACAGCGCCTCGCCCCCGAGTGCGGGCGTGAGCAGCTCCTTGCGCTCGAGCAACTCGCGCGCCACCTCGGCGTCACGTGCCTCGCCTTGATCGACGAACCCGATCCGGTCGAGTCCGAGGAACAGCCCAACCAGGCAGAGCACCGCGATCGCGAGCGGGACGAGGCGTGTCATGCGGTCGCTACGGAGCCTGCTCTTGGATCCGCGGGTCGCGCGAATGGCGGCCGGGTCCGGTGCTTCCCGGCGCGAGGAACGGCACGCTGCCGACGAGCGCCAGCTCCTTCTTGGCCCACGGGTGGATCAACTTGCTCGACCCGTGAGCGGCGAGCAGGGGTCAGCAGCACCCTGACAGAGAGACAAGAGCCCGACCGAAATCCTCACCGCCTGCTGGGGTCCCACGGTGCCTCCGTTCGCCCACTCGCCGCGCCCAATCACCGGCGGCGCTCCACCCAGTGAACCACAGCCGTTGACGATCCGGCGAGCGCTCGCTAGCCTTGCGGCGACACGAAAGACACGATCTTTGGAGACCCACATGACCGCGAAGGAAACCCTTCCCCCGCTGCCTGGGCACCGCGCCAACCTCGCCGACTACGACACCGCTCGTCGCAGCTTCGAGTGGGCCAGCGTCGAGGATCAGTTCGACTGGAAGAAGACCGGCCGGGTCAACATGGCCCACGAGGCGATCGATCGGCACGCGCGCGGGTCCCGCCGCGACAAGGTGGCGCTGATCTACACCGACGGCGAGCGGGTCGAGACCTACACCTTCGCGGACTTGATGCGCGCCTCGAACCGCTTCGCCAGCGCGCTCGCCACGCTCGGGATCGGCAAGGGGGACCGCGTGTTCGTCTTCCTGCCCCGCGTCCCCGAGACGTACATCGGCATCCTGGGAGTCCTCAAGCTCGGGGCGATCCCGAGCCCGCTGTTCGAAGCTTTCATGTCCGACGCGGTGCGCGATCGCATGCTGGACGCGGGCGCGGTCGCGCTGCTCACCAATCGCACACTGCTCGAGCGGGTGCCGCAGGGCGACCTGCCGGATTTGAAGCATGTGGTCCTGGTGGGGGATACCGCCGGCGCACGCGGCGAGGCGGGCCGCCGCCTTCACGCCTTCGACGATCTGATCGCGCGCGGCAGCGAGGTGTTCGAGCCGGAGTGGCTCTCGCGCGAGGACCCGTTGATCCTGCACTACACCTCGGGCTCGACCGGCAAGCCCAAGGGCGCGCTCCACGTCCAGAACGCCATGATCGGGCACTACCAGACCGGCCGGTGGGTGCTCGATCTCAAAGAGGACGACGTCTACTGGTGCACCGCCGACCCGGGATGGGTGACCGGGACCTCGTACGGCATCTTCTCTCCGTGGTTGAACGGCGCCACGAACGTGATCCGCGGCGGACGGTTCGACCCCGAAGGGTGGTATCAGACGATCGAGCGGCTCAAGGTCACGGTGTGGTACTCGGCACCGACCGCATTTCGCATGCTGATGGCGGCGGGCGAGGAGCTGGTCCGCAAGTACGATCTGTCGTCGCTCCGGCACGTATTGTCGGTGGGCGAGCCGCTCAATCCCGAAGTGGTGCGATGGGGGTGGCGGGTCTACGGGCGGCGCATCCACGACAACTGGTGGATGACCGAGACCGGCCACCAGCTGATCTCCAACTACCCGAGCATGGAGATTCGCCCGGGCTCGATGGGCAAGCCCATCCCGGGCGTCGAGGCCGTGATCCTGGACGAGAACGGCAAGCCCGTGCCGCCGGGAACGCTCGGGCTGCTGTGCATCAAAGCCGGCTGGCCCGGCATGATGCGGGCGATCTGGAACAACCCGGCCCGCTACCAAGAGTACTTCCGATTTCCGGGCTACTACGTCACCGGCGACACGTCCTACGTCGACGAGGACGGCTACTTCTGGTTCCAGGGCCGCGCCGACGACGTGATCAACACCGCGGGCGAGCGCGTCGGGCCGTTCGAGGTGGAATCCGCCTTGGTGTCGCACCCGGCGGTGGCCGAGGCGGGCGTGATCGGCAAACCCGACGAGCTGCGCGGCCAGATCATCAAGGCGTTCGTCGCGCTGCGCTCGGGATTCGAGCCGAGCGAGACCCTCAAGGAAGAGATCGCCAGGCACGTGAAGCAGCACCTGGCCGGCCACGCCGCGCCGCGCGAGATCGAGTTCCGCGACAAGCTGCCCAAGACTCGCAGTGGGAAGATCATGCGCCGGGTGCTCAAGGCCTGGGACCAGGGCTTGCCCACCGGGGATATCAGCACGCTCGAGGACTAGGGCCGCGGCGCTCCACTCGCTCTTCGAGCGGGCCGCGGCACGGGCGCCCATCCGTCGATGGTACTTTCCACACTCGAGTTACGCGCGTCAAGCCACGGCAAAAAACCCCTTGCGTTCACCCCCGAGTTGGCCGATAGTACGCGTGTCTTCAGTTGTCGGTGGGACGGCCGTGGACACGAAACGCCGCCAGGGACAACGTGGCGGCTTTTTCTATGCCTCGACCACCCGACTCGGAAGCCCGGTCACTAGGGCCGGACGACGCCGTCACGTTGGGCGGCAGATGCAAAGGGCTTCAGCCCTTGATACAAGGAGTTTGCAGAGTGGCTACGGGTACCGTGAAGTGGTTCAACGAGGCGAAGGGTTTCGGCTTCATCTCTCAGGAAGGTGGCGAGGATGTGTTCGTCCACTTCTCGGCGATTCAGGGCGAAGGTTTCAAGACCCTGGCCGAGGGTGAGCGGGTCGAGTTCGAAGTGACCCGCGGGCCAAAGGGCCTGCAGGCGGGCAACGTCCGCAAGGCTTAGTTCGCCCGGAGTACCACCTCACGCGGGTCGGGCGGCCCTCTCAAGGGTCGCCCTTCCGCTTTTCCGGGAGTTGGCGCACCCCCTGCCACTCACCGGTCGCGCTCCTGGCGCCCGCGGTCCAAGGCCGTTCGATCTCAAGAAACGGCGACGCTGAGCCGATTTCTACCCTGATTTCCATCTTCCCCTTCCCCCTCAACGGCGGCGGGATTGGCACCATGAACGTTGGCCCAGACTTGGAGCGCAACCCCGTTCCCGTCCGCCAGACCTCGGCCCGGGCGGCCGGGCTCGGCGAACCCGATTCCTCCGCCAAGGCGGTGGGCACCTGGGTCCAGATGCTGGGCCGCACGCTGAAAACCTGTCGCCTCTACGAGGGACAGAACCCCACCGTGGTCAAGTTCCGCGACGACCTGGCGGGGGCGCTCCAGAACCTGCTTCAAAGCCAAGGAACCTTCACCTTGCGCTTCACGTCCGACGACGTCCGCTACGAGGAGGAGTCTCTCTACCACGCGCGCTCGCGTGACGACAATCTGGCGCTCCTCTTCTATCGCGATGGCGTGCGCGGCCTCACCTTCGCTCCCGGTGCCGAGGCGCGCGAAGTCCAGGCTCTGGTCGACGCGTTGCTCCTGGTGTCCGGACCGAGCTCCTCCCACGACGACCTGGTGACGCTGCTGTGGGAAGCCCACCTGGCTCACGTCGAAGTGGATTACGTCCCCGCGGAAGGAGACGTGGGCACCGGTGCCCCGGGTGCGGCCGAAGAAGAACGCCAGCTCGTGCCGTTCCCGACCGGCGGACGGCCGGCGGAAGGACCGGAGGCGGATCAGGCCCAGGACGCCGCGTCTACCGACCGCCAGGGGGCGCGGCAGGAGGGAGGCTCTCGATCCGACGACTGGACCACAGGCAACCTCACGGTCGAGATCGAAGCCGGGTTCGAAGAGTTGGACTCCCTGGCGCGCTCGGAGACCGAACGCTTCCGGCGCGAGTATCGGGCCGAGCACGAGGTGTCGCCGGGCACCACGGCGCTTGCCATCGTGCGGGCCTTCCTGGGCGCCGAGGTGACAACTGAAGACCGCATAGAGCTGGGCGCGTTTCTGCCGCGCCTTCTCAGGCTCGCGGTCTCGCGCGGCGCCTGGCTCGAAGCGCGTGAGGCCCTGCGCTTGATCGGCGAGTGTGGGACTCCGGGCTGGTCGCCGGACACCTTCGTGCAGGAACTACTCCAGCCGATCACGATCTCCACGATTGCGGAGCACGCGGACCGCCAGCCGCCGGCCGAGCTGCAGGACTTGGTGGCGTTGGCTCTGGAGCTGGGAGACGGCGCGGTGGATCTGCTCACGCTGGTTCTCGGCGAGAGCCGCCAGCCCGGCAACCGCCGCATCCTCGCCGAGGCGATCGCCGAGCTGACGCGGGATCGGCCCGAGCGTCTCGCCCCGTGGCTCGCCGATCCGCGCTGGAAGGTGGTGCGCAACGTGGTCCACATCCTCGGCTGGATCGGCACGGACGCCATCGTGGGATTGCTGCGGGGTGTGGTGCGGCATCCCGAGCCGCGGGTCCGCCTCGAAATCGTGACTGCGTTGGGCCAAGTGGACCCGCTGCTCGCGCGACCGCTGCTGCTCAAGCTGCTGGAGAACGCAGACGTCAGGCTATTCGCCGCGGTGCTCCAGCGCCTGTCGGTAGAGCGCAACACGGCGGTCGCCCGGCTGGTGCTCGCGTACCTGCAAGATCCCGGCTTCGACGCGCGTCCGCCCGAGGAGAAGCGCTCGATCTACGCCGCGATCGCTGCGGCCGGAACCGACGAGATCCTTCCCGAGCTGCAGGCCGAGCTGCTCCAGTCGGCGTGGTTCGCGCGCGGCCAGGATGCGCATCGAGCCGCGGTGGCACGCTGCGTCGCCCGCATCGGCACGCCACAGGCGCGGATGGTGCTCGAGCGCGGCGCCCAGTCGAGACGCCCGCCGGTGCGAAAGGCGTGCGAGGAAGCGTTGCTGGAGATGGTCCGCCATGAGTGAGATCGAGCAGGAACGGGAAGACAGCCTGGCGGAGCGCGGGCCACAGTTCCTGATTCGGCTCGCGGCGATGCTGCGGACCGCGCGCACCCACGACGTGTCGAACCAGGCGTTCCAGCGCCAGCTGAAAGACTTCATCCAGCTCCTGTCCGCGATGTTCGAGGAGGACTCGGGACAGGACGAGGTGGCGCTCGCCGCGGCTGTCGGCTACTTCTACCTCAATGCGGTCCGCATCCGCGCCCAAGCCTCGCTCCTCCCCGTGTACCACTGGCTGATGGCGGAGTTCGAGCGCCGCTCGTTGGGAGGGGTTCGCTTCCTTTCCGGGGTCCACGAAGCGGAGCTCGAGCGCTTCTTCCAGCTCTTCCTGGCCGCCGAGGACGCCGCGCTCGCCGCACGGATCGCCGAGGCGATGCGCGAAGCGAGCATCGAGCACATCGTGGCGGTGCCGGCCTCCGCGCTGGACACGGACGATCTCGAGGCCTCGCTGGACCATCGGCAGGAGAACGAGCGCGGTCGAGCGAAGAAGGTGTTTTGGCACGCCGTGCTCGGCACGCGACGGATCGTGGCGCGGGCGCGCCAAAACGGTCGGCCCGACCTACGTCAAGCGAAGCGTCTGGTTCAGCCCGTGGTGGACAGCATCATGCGTCACGAGTACTCGGTCGTGGGGCTCACCGCTTTGCGCGATCACGACGAGTACACCTACGCGCATTGCGTGAACGTGAGCATCGTATCGGTCGGAATCGGGCAGGCGCTGGGGCTGTCGCGCCAGGTGCTGGCGGACCTCGGGGTGGCAGCGCTGTTGCACGACGTCGGCAAGGTCGCGATCCCGCGTGAAGTGCTGCAGAAGCCGGGCCGGCTCGACGCACAGGAATGGCACCTCATGCAGCGGCATCCGCTCGAGGGCGCCAAGATGATGAGCCGCATGCCCGGGCTCACCGGCCTCACGCTCGACTCGATGCGCGTGTGCCTGGAGCATCACATGAACTTCGACCGCACCGGCTATCCCGACGTCGACATGGAGTGGGGGCAGGCCACGCTGTCGCGGATCGTGGCCGTGGCGGATTGCTTCGACGCGATCACGGCCCATCGCACGTACCACAGCAGGCCGCGCACCGCGTTCGAAGCGCTCCAGTACATGCTGGGGCCGACACGCGTGGGCTTCGATCCCGCCGTGTTGTGGGGCCTGGTGCGGACCGTCGGCCTCTACCCGGCGGGCAGCGTGCTCGAGACCGACGATCACCACCTGGTCCTGGCGCTGAGCCCGGCCCCGGGCGACGTGCGGCGGCCGAACTGCCGCATCCTCGCCCGCCCGGACGGCACGACGCTGTCCGAGGACCACGTCGAGGAGTGGACACCGATGCCCGACGAGCGCCACGTGGTGCGGGTGCTGTCGCCCGAGGACCATGCCTTCGACACCACCGAGCTGATCGCAGCCTAGTTGCCGCGCGCCCGCAGTGCTGGAGCTAGGCTCCCCATGCGAACGGACGGCGCCGGTGCGCCACCCGTTGGTTCAGTTGGGTGAGCCCGCCGCGCGAGCTTGGACGCTCCCCGTCTCCACCCGCGCTCGTCGCGAACTCACCCGTTCCGCTTCAGTCGTCACAATCCTCGTCGCCTTGATCCCCACACCAATCGCCATAGTCGTCGTCCGCCTCGATCACGCGCACCACGGACGGGTGATGATGGACGCGCACGTGGCTGTAGTAGACATCGAGCGTGGCGAAGCTCTCGTGGCAATAGGGGTCGTAGTAGACATAGCCCGCGGGGGCGGCGTGGGCGAGCGAGGCGCCGAGGAAGAGTCCCCCCAGGAAGCCGGCGAATACCGGCCCTGCGTTGCTGCGGCGCACGATGTAGGTCCCGTACGCCGGCTGGCGATAGCGGACCACGGTTCGAGGGGCGTAGTAGCTCCGCACCACCCGCACCTCGCGGTACGCGGGCCGGTAGCGGCGCCACCGGTGGCTCGCTTCGGCGGCCGGGCTCAAGATCGCCACGGCGACCAGGGCCAGCAGTAGCTCGGCGACCCAGCGCCTCGTTCTCGGGGCCTTTCTCATGGGGAACCTCCTCGGCAAATGGTGTGGACGTGCCGTGTGAAACGATGACAACGAGCACGTGGCGTGCCACCGGCCGCAAGGACGCCTTCCCCTTGTCTGGGGCATGTCTCCGGGGCCAGACGCGGCCGGCTTAGGGCCCCGGTTTGTGGCGACCGCGCCACAGGGTGACGCGGCCGGGGGCTCGCGAGCGAGCGTGCCCGCGAAGCGCCTCTAGTTGCTGGTCGCGGTATGAACTACGCCGGCGTCGTTGTTCACCCAGCGCACGTGCCCGGTGGGCTTGATGGAAACGGTCGAGGGCGAGAACGCATGGCCGTAAGGCGGATTGGACACCATCGAAACCACGGCCGAGTCTGCTTGCCCGGTGGCGATCGAGATCGTTCCCGTCATCTCGGCGTGATGGCGGCAGTGGTACCCGACGGTAGCCGCGGTGGGGAAGGTGAACTGGAAGCTCTGTCCCTGGTTCATGTCCCCGGAGTCGAAGCTGTCGCCGGAGGGGGGATTCGTGATCCCACCTCCGCCGCCCCCACCACCATTGTTCTTCGAGCAAGCCGACATCGAGGTGACGCAGAACAGAACCAGAACCACGGTGGGCCGGACAAACGGGGTCGATCGGGCAGGCATCGCCATCCTCCAGTCTTGGCTTCGTCGCGGCACATTGTCGCCTTTGGATGGGACGCGAGCCGCCGCGGATTCGTGAGATGGTCCCCCGCAGGCCCGAGCGCCGGCCTCGTCTCGAGGATCGTCATCCAACGCCGGGTTCGTGTTCGCGGTGCCGTTGGGCGCGCTTCCTGCGCCGCGCCGCCTCGGCGGTCAGCAAGAAGATGCTCAACCCGACGATCAGGAAGGCGAGCGACGCTTGGAACGTGACGAACATCGCCACCTTGAGATAGGCGAAGCCTGGATGCCAGAACCGCGTCATCCAACCCGCCGCCTCCGAAAGCAGCGCCGAGCCGAACGCCACCGGCCGAGAAACGGAGCGGGGCGAAGAGCATCAAGTGGCAGAGCAGCAGCAGCACGAGCGCGAACATCGGCAGGTGCATATGCGTGACCTCGAGCATGCTGACCGCCGAGCGCGGCGGCCGGAACTCGGCCTCGTTCCCACGGTAGTAAGACACGATGCTCGCCGGATCCAGGTTCATGTGCGACAGGTAGAGTGCGAGGTTGGTCGCCCAGAAGCCGGCCAGCAGCAGCAACGCGAGTCCCAGCGTGAGCCGCATCAGCGGCTGGTTCTGGAAGCCTCCCGATTCGAGGTACTTCATCGGCGTGGGCGTTGCGACGCCATGGCGGTCTTCCCTTAAGGTGGCGTTCACCGAGCTTCGCGGGTGCGCGGGAGAACCCGCATCCTACCGACACGATTCGTGGTCCGCCACCGCTGTGGGCCTGTTGTAGACTTTTCGCGCCCTGGCCGCGGGCGCACGGGCCCCCTGGGTCGGCCCACGATGGGACGACGGGACCACTCGCTTCGCGTGTCGGGCAGAGGATGCGTGCATGCTCGAGCGATTCGCGGGCCGATACCTCCTGCTGAGGCGCCTGGGACAGGGCGGGATGGGTGAGGTCTACCTGGCCCGCGATCTGACGACCGGGGCCGAGTGCGCTCTCAAGCGCCTTGCGGCGCGGAACGTGAGCCCCGATGCCGCGCGCCGCGAATTCGAGATCCTGTCGCGCATCCGGCATCCCGCGATCGTCGAGGTGCACGAGCTCGGCCTCGCCGCCGATGGAACCCCCTACATGACGATGGAGTACGTGCCGGGCGTGGCGGCCGACCGCGCGCTGGCGCGCGGCGACTGGGCGACGCTGCTATTCGTGGCCGCGCGCGTGGCGCAGGGCCTCGAAGCGCTCCACGGGGCAGGCGTGCTGCACGGCGACCTCAAGCCCTGGAACTTGCTCGTCGTGCCCGGGCCCTCGCCCGACGCGCCGGTGGCCGACGTGAAGCTCGTCGATTTCGGCCTTGCGGCGCTGCGCGACGCCGCCGGCGAGGGCCGCCGGGGCACGCCGGGCTTCGCCGCACCCGAAACGGTGCGCGGTGAAACGCCTTCGATCGCCTCGGACCTCTACGGCTTCGGCGCGACGCTCTACGCGCTGGCCGCGCGCCGTTCGCCCTACGAGGGGGACTCTGCGGTCGAGGTGCTGCGCCGCCAGCAAGCCGGGCCGCCTTCCGCACTTCCGCTCGAGGAGGTCGGCACGCCCGCTCCGCTCGTCCAGTTCGTGCTGCGGTTGATGGCGCCCGACGCCTCCGAGCGACCGGCGGACGCCCGCGAAGCGCGGCGCGAGCTCGAGCGCCTGCATCCGGTCTCGCGCCGCCCGCTCGCCGAGCGTCTCGAGACCGCGGTCACGGTGGGACGCGAGCGGGAGCTGGCGCGCCTCGAGCGATCGCTCGAGCGTGACACGGCGAGGCGGATCATCGTGCTGTCGGGTCCGGCGGGCCTGGGCAAGTCCACGCTGCTGACCGAGCTCGCGGTGCGCGGGTCGCTCGCGGGCCGGCACGTGCTGCACGCTTCGTGCGCCGCGCATGAGCCGGCGGACATCGCACGCCGGCTGCTCAAGCGTCTCGAGACCGAGGCGGGTGAGGCCGTGGCGCCCTCGGCTGCCACCCGTGCCTTGTTCGAGTCGCGGAGCGCCTTCACGACCCTCGACCTCGAGGAGATGGTGGCGGACGCGACGCGCTGGGCGGTCGAGGTCGCCGAGCGCGCCGGCCCGCTGCGTGTCCTGCTCGACGACGTGGAGCGACTGGATCCATTTTCGCGCTCGCTCATCCGCCGCCTGGTGGTCCGAAGGGCCCCGATCCACTGGGTGTGGGCGCGTCGCGACATCATGGGAGCATCCGACGAGCGCATGATGCTCGAGGCCGGGCTCGCGGAACACGTGGAGCTCTCGCCGCTCGCCGAGGACGGAATTGCGCGACTCGCCGCGGTGCGGCTCGGTGAGCCGGCTCCCGAGGCCCTGGCGTCGTTTCTGTGGAGTCGAAGCGGCGGGCATCCCGGGTTCGCGGTCGAGCTGCTCCGCGCGGCGGCCGCCGATGGCGTGCTGGTCGAGCAGGATCAGGGCCTGGTCGTGGCCGCGGACCGGCTCACCTCGCTAAAGATCCCCCGAGATTTCCAGGCTTCGCTGCTCGAACGGGTGGCGGCCTTGCCGGCCGAGGCGCGCGAGGCCGCCGCCGCGCTCGCGGCGTGGGGCCGGCCGCTCGCGGCCGCGGACCTCAAGGCCCTTGCGCCGCGAGCCGACGAGCGCACGCGGGCGCGATTGATCGCCGCCGGGCTGGCGGCGCGCGGCGAGGGTGGGACCCTGACGCTGAGACCTCCGGCGCTCGCAGAGGAGCTGCTGCGAATGCTCGCGCCCGACGATCGCCGGGCGCTCCACCGCGCGGCCCTCGAACGGCCGGGGCTCGACCACGCCGAGCGCTTCCGGCACCTGCGGGAGGCGGGCGACACCTCAGGGGCGCTGGCGGCGGCCGAGTCGAGCTACGCCGAGCGGCCGAGCTACGAGCTGGCGGCCGCGGCGGCGGAGCTGGCGGAACCGAGCGCCCGCGATCGCGCCGGGCTGTGGCACGACCGCGCGGCGCGCGAGCTGGCCGCATTGGGCCGCTACGCCGCGGCGATTCCACATCTCGAACGCGCGCTGGCGTTGGAGTCCGACAGTCCCGCGCGACCCGAGCGCTGGGTACGCCTTTCGGGCGCGTGCCTCAGGGCCGGCCGACTCGACGACACCGAGTCCACCATCGCCCGCGCGCTCGCGGAGGATCCGCCGGCGGCGTTTCGGGCCAAGCTTCTCTGCAATCAAGCGGCACGCCGCCTCGCGCTCGGCGATCGCGACGCGGCCCGCACGCGAGCCGAGGAATCGCTGGCGCTCGCCGAGGGCGCGGCGGATTCCGAAGCCATCGGCGCGTCCGCCGAGCTGCTCGCCTACTTGCTGCTCGCCGAGCAGCGCACGGAGGAGGCCGAAGCGATGGCGAGGAGAGCCGGCGATGCGTACCGGGAAGGGCGTCACGTTCACGGCTCGATCCGCGCCCTCGGGATCAAGGGAGCGATCGCGCGGGCCCGCGGCCGGCTCGCCGAAGCGGAGCGACATTACCGCGACGGTCTGGCCGAAGCGCGGGCGCGCGCGCATCGCTTGGCCGAAGAAGAGTTGCTGCTGAATCTGGCCGTGGTCCTGGCCGAATCGGGCCAGTGGACCGCGTTGCGTGAAACGTTCGAGAAGGCTTCACGCATCGCCCTCGAAGATGGTCGGGCCGGGGGCGCCGCCGTGGCCGTCGCCGGGCTGTCACACGCCGACGGCCTCACCGGCCGGCCGCGAGCGGCGCGCCGCCAAGGACGCGCCGCAGTGAGGCTCACGCGGAGCCACGTGCCACGGCTCGAGGCCTACGCCTGGCGCGCCCTCGCCCAGGCCGACCGCATCGCCGGGCGGCTCGATCGCGCGGAACGGGCGGCGCGGCGCGCGGTGACGCTCGCGGCCCGTCAGGTGCCGGAGGAGCTGGACTGGAGCCGCATCGAGCTCGGCCGCGCGCTGGCCGCGAGCGCGCGCTGGAACGAGGCGGGCGAGCTGTGGGACGCGGCACGCGATCGGGCGTCCGACCCGAACGCCGTGGCGACCGCGGTGCTCGAGGTTCTGGCAGGCATGGCCGCACTGCGGCGCGGGCGGCCCGACCGAGCCGCCGCGCGGCTCAAGACCGCAGAGGAATGGCTCGGCACGCACCCGGCTCCGTACGTCGAGGCGCTCGCCCGGCGACTCGAGGCCGAGCTGGCGTTGAAGGACGGCCGGCTCGCGGAGGGCCGCGAAACAGGCCACGGTGCCCTCGAGAAGCTGGCGGCTCTTCCGGCGCCGGTCGAACGCGCGCACGCCGCCCTCGAGCTGGCCCGCCTCGCTCCGGCGAGCCCCGAGCTGGCGCCCGCGGTGGTGTCGTGGCTCGACCTGGCGATCGGGACCTTCGAGCGCGTGGGCGACCGCAGCAGCCGCGAACGCGCCCTGGCGCTGCTGGTCGAGTGGCTGCGCCGCCATCCGGTGCGACCTCCGGCTCCCGCGGGCGGCCGCGACCTGATCGAGCGCGTGAGCTGGCTGCTCCACTCGCTCTCGGATCCGCGCGAGCTCACCCAGCGCGCGATGCGCATGGCGGTGGAGCAGCTCGACGCGGAGCGGGGGGTGCTGCTGCTCATCGACTCCGAGAGCGGCCTGCTCGCGCCGATCGCCGAGCACGGCGCGGTGGACGCCGCGACCCGCCGTGAGGCGGTGGGCTACAGCCGCCGCGTGGCCCAGCGGGTGACCGAAAGCGGAGACAGCCTGCTCATCACCGACGCCCCCGCGGACCCGCGCGTGCTCTCGGAGAGCGTCGTCGACATGCAGTTGCGCTCGATCCTGTGCGTGCCGATGTTCCTCGGGGGTCACGTGGTGGGCGCGGTCTACCTCGACGACTCGCGGCGCGCCCACACGTTCGGCGACGCCGACCGGGGCCTGCTCGAGGGGTTCGCGCACCTGATGGCGGTGGCGATCGAGAACAGTCGCGGGCACGACGAAGTGCGGCAGGTGAAGGAGCTGCTGGAGGGCGAGAACCTGTCGCTGCGCCAGGAAGTAGGGGTGCGCTTTCGCCCGAACAACGTGGTCGGATCGAGCAGCCAGATGCAGCGCGTGCTGGCCATGGTGGAGCACGCTGCCCGCACGCAGACCACGGTGCTGATCACCGGGGAGAACGGCACCGGCAAGGAGCTGATCGCCCGCACGCTCCACCACGGCGGCAAGCGACGCTTGCGGCCGTTCGTGGCCGTCAATTGCGGCGCGATCCCGGAATCCCTGATCGAGAGCGAGCTGTTCGGCATCCTCCCCAACGTGGCCACCGGCGTGCGCGGCCGGCCGGGGCGTTTCGTGCAGGCCGATGGCGGGACGCTGTTCCTCGATGAGATCGGCGAGATGCCGCTCAAACAGCAGGTGACGCTGCTGTCGGCGATCGCGAACCGCGAGATCACTCCGGTGGGAGGCGGGAAGCCGATTCCGGTGGACGTTCGGATCATCGCCGCCACGAACCAGAACCTGCGTCGCCAGGTCGAGCAGGGAGCGTTCCGCGAAGACCTCTACTATCGGCTCAACGTGATCGAGATCGAGGTGCCGCCGCTGCGCGAGCGAAAGGCGGACATCCCCGGGCTGGCGAAGCACTTTCTGGCCCAGTTCGCCGCGCAGCAGGAGCGCGACGTCCCCACCATGACGCCGGAGTTCCTTGCCGCCTTGATGCAGAGCGACTGGCCGGGCAACGTGCGCGAGCTACAGAACTACATCGAGCGAATCCTGGCGATGACGATGGGCTCGGTGCTCATGCCGGATCCGCCGCCGCGCGACCTTCAGGAGCGCGGGGCGAGGAAGCTGCCGAGGGGGCGGCGCCTGGTGGATAGCGTGGAGGACCTCGAACGCCGGCTGGTGGGGGAGGCCCTGGAACGGGCCCGTGGCAACCAGAGCCACGCCGCAAAGGAGCTGGGGCTGACCGAGCAGTCCATGCGCTATCGCATACGGAAATATGGGCTTCACTCTGCTCGCGGAAACCGGCGAACTCGCCGAAGTTAGCGATTTCACCCGTTCGCGTTGCGGCGCATTGCGTTATTGATTATTTCGTCGCTATTTGCGCTGTTTTCTGCGAGCCAAGGCCGTTTCCGATGCGCCTCCACTAGCGCGAGAACACCCTCTTAACATCATGGTTCACATGTAGTAACTGGCATTCCGCACGAGACATCCCAGAGCGGCACGGGTTTCGCGGTTGGCCGATTGGGTCCAATCAAGGAGAAACCCATGCAAGGCTCGTACAAGGTCGCTTTCAGCGCTGTGATTCTGGCCACGGCCGTCTTGCTCGTACCCCGTTTGGCCACCGCCCAGATCTGCCCAAATCCGCCGGTGGGGGTTGGCCAACTCCAAGTGGCGCAAGTGCCCGACGATTGGGCCAGGGCGTCGTGGGTCCGGCGGATCGATTTCAGGTTTTTTTCGATGCACGGCTGGGGACGCGGGGCCATTACCCGACTCGGCACCCGCTCGGCCAGCGCCGTCTTGCGTGAGCGGCGCGGACTGACGCGCTGAATCCTGCAGTGGGATTTCAGCACGGTCTGCCCCAGCGAGGGGAGCGGGGGGTCGACGGAACGCCCCCCGCGAGACTCGTTCGTCTCCATCGCCATAGCTTGATGAACCTGCTCGTCACCGGCGGCGTCGCCGACGAGCGACGTCGCGTGGCGCTCGCCTTCCATCACGAAAGCCCACAGCGCCTGGGGCCATTCGTGTCGGTGTGCTGCGGGCGCGAAGAGGCCCGACTCGCCGCGGGCCTCGAATCGTGGGCGTCGGACAACGAAGCATCCTCGGCCGACCCGTTGCGCGCGGCGCAAGGAGGCACCCTGTTCCTCGACGAGGTCGGGTGCCTGTCGAGCGACACCCAGCGACTGCTGCTGATCTTCGTTCGCCATCTCGCCGGCGCGGCGGACGATGACGGGCCGCCCGTCAGGCTGGCGGCCGGCCACGAAGAGGATCTGGACGCGGCGGCCGCCGAGGGAGCGTTCTCTCCACCGCTTCTCGACTATCTCGACAAGATTCACGTCGAGCTGGGTTCGGTCCGCGGCGCAGCCTGAGTCGACCTCTCAGCGGACCGCCTTTCGCGCCAGCGCCGGGGCTGCGACGATCTCGTAGAGGGCGAGCGCCAGACGAGCGCTCTCGCCGATCGCGCGCGCGGTGAGCGTGGCACCGGAAAGAGCGGGGATCGCGCGCCCCGGCCACATCCGGTCGTCGAGCCGCCGGTGGGCGAAGAGCGACAGCCACCGCGGCTCGGGCGCATAATCGGGCGGCTCGTGGAACGCCAGCACGTCGATCCGCGATACCGTGGTATCGGGTGCAATCGCCACCATGAGGACTGCCGGCATGGTGCGCACCACGCGCGCATCGAAGAACGCCGTCCCGGTCAGGCTGTCGCCTCGCCAGGCGAAGTACGCGATCACCAGCCGCGAGGGAAGCTTCACGCGCGCCCGCTTCTCCACCGTGGCCGCCTCCGCGGCGCCGAGGGCGAACGAGCGGCGCCCGATGCGCGCGCCGGGAAACGCCTGCGCGAGCGCCTCCTCGCGCGTCATGAAGGCAGCGGCCCGCGCTTCGAGCGGCCAGGACAGCGCGGCCAGGACGAGAGCCAACGCGACTCGAGACACAGCCTAGAACAGATACCCGAGCGCCACGTTCCACTGATCGGTCGCGGTGTCGGCTTCGTCGTGGCGCCACTGGCGGTCCGTCTTGAGCACCACTTGAGGATGGGGTTTGAAGGCGACGCCGGCGGTGATCACCGAACGCCGGTTCGCTGGATCCTCGGCGCCACCCGGGACGTCCTCTTGCGTGTCGTACCGCTCGAGCCTCGCGTACGGAGCGAGCCCCCATTCGGCGGCGGGGGCTAAGAGGGGCGCGACGTCGTACGCACCCTCGACGTAGCCGCCGAAGAACGATTTGCCGAGTCGGTCCGAGCCCGTCAAGCCGAGCGCGTCCGAGAGGTCGGAGACGTCGGTGAGCGCGCCGTGCGCGTAGAGCCCTGACAACGTCAACCCCCGCCACTGGAGGCGGGAGTGGAGGTCGAACAAGGTGAGCCGCGGGGTCACCTCGGCTCCCGCGGGCTGAAAGTCCTGCCAGCTGTCGCCGGTGAATGCTGCGGCACCGGCCGTGAGGCCGGGAAAGCCGACGTAGTCCAGGCGCGCGGCCACCGCCCCGCGGGTAGCGAGACTCTGCGAACCGTTCTGGCGCCCCTCGCGAATCCCCTGTGAAGCCGAGAAGCCACGCGCGTTCAGCCCCTCGGTCAGGAAGAGACGGTATTCGAGCCCTCGCCCGCGGCCGTGGATCCCGATGCCGTTTGCGCTCCACGTCGTGGGAATGATGACTTGCTCGACGTCGGGGCGCCGGGCGCCGAGGAAGATCGGCGGCTCGTGAAGCTCGTTCACGAGCCCGAGCGGAAGGAGCATCATGCCGGCTCGAACGCCCACCCCCGGACGCAGCAGCCAGTCGATGTAGGCGAACTCGAGCGAGACCTCCCCCGAGAGCTCCGCCGAACCTTGGACCTCGCCGGTCAAGGGATCCGCCCGGCCCTCGACCAAGGCTTCGTCGCGCACCCCGCCGTGCTCCAGCTCGATCTCGGAGTTGAACAACAGCCGGTCGGTGAACTTGTAGCCCAGGTACACCACCTGCCGCAGATGATCGAGGCGGTCGAGCTTACCCGAAGGGACGTCGTCTTCGCGGGAGCGATCGAAGTTCTCGTAGAGCGCCTCGCCGTAGCCTCCGATCGAGACCCCGGGCCCGGCTCCGTACACCTTGGAGGCTGCGGGCGCGAGCCCGAAGCGGCCGGCGGTCCGCGCGCGCGCGGTCGTGTCCGCCACGGCGCCCAATTGGATGTTCTCGATCTCCGCGGTGAGCGCCTCCACTTTGCGCTCCAATTCGCCGATCCGCTCGTCGTCGGCGAATGCCGGCCCGGCGAAGCCCAAGACCAACAGCAGGGAAACAAGCGCCATCTTCACGATGCATCCTTTCCTTCGAGGTCAGTTCATCCAGCGGATCGCGACTCCGGGCTCGGCGATCGCGGAGAGATTCCATTTCCAGGCGCGCAGAAGACCATGATCGGGCTCGATCCACAACACGCCGATCTCCTGGTGGCGCCGCGCCAGGGCCAAGGCACGCTCGCGGCCCATCACCAGCAGCGCCGTCGACAGGCCATCGGCGCGCGTGGCCGAGGGAGCGACCACGGTGACGGTTGCTTGGGTGTCGAGCGGCCGGCCGCTCGAAGGGTCGAGGATGTGCCCCAAGTGCTTGCCCCGGACCGTGACCCCGCGCACTCCCTGGCCGGAGGTCGAGACCGCTCCTTGGGCGATCGCAATCCGTACGGCCGGCCGCAGGCGGTCGTTGGGATGAGCCACCGCGATCGGCCACGGCCGGCCCTTGGGCGAGAGAGCGAGCACCTCGCCTCCCAGGTTGAGCAGCGCACGCTCGATGCCCTCGGCCGCCAGCAGTCGTGCGGCCCGATCGAGGGCGAACCCCTTGCCGATCCCGCCCAAGTCCACCCCCATTCCAGGCGTGGCGAGCCGCGCCATGTGGCGCGTGGGGTCGAGCGTGAGGCGGGACCAGGCCACGCGGGAGCGCGCCACGGCGATCTCCCGCGGCGAGGGCACGCGGCCCTTGCCGCGCAGGTCCCAGATGCGGTCGAGCGGCTCCACCGTCGGATCGAACGCGCCCGAGGTGGCGCGCGCGATCGCGAGCGCCGAGTCGAGAACAGCGTAGAGATCCTGAGAACAACGGAAGGCACTGCCGGCCGCCCGATTGAGGCGTGACAGCTCGCTGTCCTTGCGCCACGAGCTCATCACGTTTTCGAGCCGAGCGATCTCGTCGAGCGAGTGGGCGAGGACCCGGGCCGCCTGGGTCGAGTCGGGGGCTTCGGCCGTGGCGGTCAAGATCGTGCCCATCAGATAGCGCGCCCGCTCGACGCCAACGGGTCGGGCGGCCTCGCGCACCGCGCACCCGCCCGCAAGCAGGGAAGCGAGGGCCCACAGGGCGCGGATGCCGCCGCGTCGCCCCTGCTCAGCGGGGCGGCTTTGGGACATCGTCCTCTTCGATCTCGATCACGTGGGTGGGGAGGCGTCCCGCCGACGAGAGCCACACGAAGACGGCGACCACCAGCAACGTGATCGAGACGAGGACAAACCCCACGGGCGGCAGGCGACCCGCGCGGTCCGGGCTCAAGAAGGTGACGTACAGCATGAGCCCCCAGATCGGGGCAAACAGCGCCAGGATGAACCACCGCATCCACTTCGGCAGGAATACCTTGAGACGCCTCGTCATGACTTGCCTCCTCGCCCTCGAGTGCCGCGGTCCCCTCGTCTCGCCGCCGTTCCCCCCGGCAACCGGCCCTCCTCGGCGAGCACGCGACGCAGCAGGAACTCGATCTGAGCGTTCACGCTCCTGAGATCGTCGCTCGCCCAGCGCTGGAGCGCGTCGAGCAGCGCCGGGTCGAGCCGCAGCAGGAATCCCTTGCGTTCGGACACCTCACCTCTAGGTGTAGAGCGTGCCCGTGTTGACGACCGGCTGAGTATGCTGGTCGCTGCACAGCACGACGAGCATGTTGCTCACCATCGCCGCCTTGCGCTCGTCGTCCAACGCCACCACGTTTTTGCGCGACAGCTGGTCGAGCGCCATCTCCACCATGCCGACCGCGCCTTCGACGAGCTTCTGCCGCGCCGCCACGATCGCGCTCGCCTGTTGGCGCCGCAGCATCGCCCCGGCGATCTCGGGCGCATAGGCCAAGTGACTGATCCGCGACTCGATCACCTGGACCCCGGCCTTGTCGAGCCGCGCCTGCACCTCGGTGCGCAGCTGGTCGGCGATCTCGGCGGTCTGCGCGCGCAGCGACCACTGCCCGTCGACGTGGGCGTCGTAGGGGTACGAGGTGGCCAGGTTGCGCAACGCCGCCTCGCACTGGACGTGCACGAAGTTCTCGTAGCTGTCGACCTCGAACATCGCCTCGGCGGAGTCCACCACCCGCCAGACGATGACCGCGGCGATCTCGATCGGGTTGCCGTCGTGGTCGTTCACCTTGAGCTTGGAGCTCTCGAAGTTGCGCACGCGCAGCGAGACGCGCCGGCGCACGCTGAACGGGTTCACCCACCACAAGCCGGGGGCCCGCAGGCTGCCGACGTAGTTGCCGAACAGGGTGACGACTTGCGCCTGGTTCGGGTTCACGATCACGAACCCCATCACCAGGATGATGTCGATCACCATCGTCAGGCTCGCGCCCAGCGCCGACCATCCGGACGCCGCTCGCGCCGCCGCGATCAGCCACCACAGAGGGAACACGAAACCCGCCAGCAGCACGACGAGCATGAAAACACCGGGCAGGGCACCCGCCGTCTTCTCGCGCAGCATCTTCCGCCTCCCTTCGTTGATACCAATATGATATCGTTTAGATAGCGAGGCGGTCAACCCGATTCGGAAAAAGCGACGGCCCCGGCAAGTGCCGGGGCCGCTGAACGTTGCCGCGTGGCCTGGCGCCGATCGGCGCGCCGCTCAGGCCGTGGCGTGGCTCTGGGGCCGGAACTCGGAAGCGTTGTTCTCGAAGTCCCACACCATCGGCGGTTCCTGCCCGAGCGCGCGCAGGTAGACGTAGAGCTGGCCGCGGTGGTGAAGGAACTCGTCCTGCAACGCCCCGAAGTAGCGATACCCGGGAGCGCCGTTGGCGTCCCAGTAGGTCTTGACGATCGCCTTGAGCTGGGCATCCGTGATCGAGCTCACGGCGCGCGTCGCCGCCGCCCAGGATTCGTCCACCAGCGCGAGCAGGTCCTCGCGGGTCTCGATGCGAGCCACCATGCCCACTTCATCGGGCTCCGTGATCTCGCCGCGCGCCACACCCTCGGCCATCTCGCGCACCGCCGTTGCGTAGGTATGAACGACCAGCTCTACCGGCGTGCGCATGCTCGGGATCGGTCGGCTGTGAATCTTGTCGGCGGGGATCGCGGCAACCGCGCGCCGGGCGATGCCGTGACACATGCGCAGGTGGTTCCACATCCCGGACAGCTCTTGAGTGTTCATGGCCGGACCTCGCTCGATGGGAGGAAACGACGTTTCTTCGTGGGCCTGAAAGCCGGCCCACGAGAATAGCGACCGCGCGTGCGCGGTCAACCGCAAACGATGCCTCGGGACGTGGAGCTCCCTATGCTGGGGCACCGCGAAGCCTACGTCGCGCGGCAGGCGGCGGCGACCCACGGCCCGGCCCCAAGCCGCACGCCCGCTAAGGATTCGTGGTTCGGCCTCAAGGCCGGAGTGGGTACGGACTGGCGCCTTGGCCAGGCCTTCGGCCTGACCCTTGGCGGACGCTACCAATGGACCGAGTTCGGCGAAGACGTGGGTGGCCAGCGCATCTTCAATGGGCTCGGGGCTGACCTCGGGCTCACCTACCGCTTCCAGTACCAGTAGCCGCCGACGCTCCTGGCGACGTCTCAGCGGCGGCGGGTTCGTGCCGAGTCGCTGGTCGCGGTTCGCCCGACGCGCGTCGTTCGCACGACGTGGCCATCCATCTCGTTGCCGCGCTCGGCCGCATCCAGCAGAGCCCGCGGCACGCTCACCTCGAGCGCGAGCAAGGCGTGTGAGAGCGTCTTGCCCTGGGCGTCGAGCCGCAACGACACGGTTCCGCCGCCGCCCAGCGACTGGTGTAGCAGGAAGTTGAGCGCGTAGAGGTTCGACACTTCGTGGCGCTCGACGGTGCCGCGGCAAATTCCCTTGAACCGCCGCCTGACGAGCGCGGCGGTGAGCGTGCGCCTGAGCCATGGGTAGATCTCGGGGGCGCGCGCGATCACGCCGATGTTGCACGTGTCGCCTTTGTCGCCGCTGCGCGCGTGGGCGAGCGCCGCGAGCGGGACGCGCACCGATTTCTTGGCTCCGCGCGCCACGGGCCAGCGCTCGCGGGGGAGCGGCATCGGGCGAGCGGGATTCGCGATCGGCGTTGGCCACTCGAGCGCGCGCTCGCCGTCGCGCGTGACGAGCCGCGGCTTGACGCGCTCGCGCGGTACCAGCGCCGGCCAGTAGGCCACCACCTCCTGGGCCTGGGGGCGGCCCCCGGTGACCGCCACGCCGGACGGCCCGGAGAGAATCACCGCCGGGACCATCTTGGAGAACTGCTCGACCTTCGCGCGGTCCGGGTCGCGCACCGAGAGGCGCAGNNNCGGAGTGACCGACGCCCTCGGTCAAGCACTCGACGAAGTCGAGCCCGAGCCGCTTCCAGAACAAGCTCGCGAACGCCCGCGCCTTCTCTGCCGCCTCCGGGCCCGAGATCACCAGCGTGCCGCTCGCCTTCCAGCCGTCGAAATACGAAGCGCTCACCTTGAGCGAAGCGGGGGCGGGCCGGCCGCGCACGCCCCACACCCGCACCCGGTCCCTGCCGGCCTGCTCGAGCCGGATCGTGCCGAAGTCCGCGACCACGTCGGGCGTCACGTAGCTGCGTGGATCGCCCATCTCGTACACCAGCTGCTCCTTCACCGTGCGCACCGTGACCGCTCCCCCGGTGCCGGGGTGCTTGGTGACGATGAACGATCCATCCCGGAAGACCTCGAGCACTGGGTAGCCGATCGCCTCGTAGCGGCGGACGCGCCGCCAGTCCGTGAAGTTGCCACCGGTGCACTGTGCCCCACACTCCACGATGTGGCCGGCCACGATCCCCGAGGCGAGGCGGTCCCAGTCGTCGGGGGCCCAGCCGAAGGCGTGGATCATGGGAGCGAGGGTGATCCCGGTATCGGTGCAGCGGCCGGTCACCACGATCTGCGCGCCGCTCGCCAGGGCCTCGACCACCGGCCACGCCCCGAAGTAGGCGTTGGCGGACGAGACACGCTCGCGCACCGACGCGAACGGGGCGCCGTCGTCCATGTTGTCGAGGGTCACGCCGCTGGCGTGAAGCTCGCCCAAGCGCTCCATCAAGTCATCGCCTACCACGGCGGCGACCTCGATCGATCGGCCGTGCGTCTGGATCATCTCGAGCAGCGCCCCGCGGCAGGCGAGGGGATTCACGCCGCCGGCGTTCGTGATCACGCGGATGCCGCGATCGGCCAGCAGCGGCAGGGCGCGCTCGACTTGGACGACGAAATCGCGGGCGTAGCCCGCGCGCGGGTCGCGCGCGCGCTGCTTCTGCATGATCGACATCGTGATCTCGGCCAGGAAGTCGAGCGTGACGACGTCGACGGGGCCCAGCTCGACCTGGCGCTGAAACTGCGAGAGGTCGTCGCCCCAATAGCCGCCCGCGTTCGCGATGCGCAGGAGATCGAGCATTCGGCCGCGCATGCTAAACGGCCGGCGGCGAATCGGCAACGCCGGCGATGCGTCTTCGTCCAGGCCCCAAGCGCCTGCTCGACCAC
>VBOY01000116.1 GCA_005893295.1 Candidatus Eiseniibacteriota bacterium
CGCCGCTCGACAGGTCCTTCACCACCACCGTGCCTTGTTCCCATTCGTCCTCGCCGAGCAGGATCACCAGCCGCGCCCCCGAGCGATCGGCGGCCTTCATCTGGGCATTGAGGCTTCGACCCTCGAGGTCGTAGTCCACCGCGTACACCAACCGCAACGCCCGCGCCATGGTCGGCACTTGGCTGCGCGTCCCTTCCATCGCGGCCAAGTAGATCGACTGCTGCTTCTCGAGCGGCAGCTCGCCGCGCTCTTCGAGCAGCATCATCACGCGGTCGAGCCCGATCGAGAACCCGATACCCGGAGTCGCCGGTCCCCCCAGCGCCTCGATCAGGCCGTCGTAGCGCCCGCCGCCGCCGAGCGCGCTCTGGGCGCCCAGGCCCTCCGCGTGCAGCTCGAAGGCGGTGTGCGTGTAGTAGTCGAGCCCGCGCACCAGCCCGTGATCGACCCGGTGATCGATGCCGAGCCCGGTCAGCCCCACCAGCACTTCGTCGAAGCGCTTGCGACCGGCGTCGTCGAGCACGTCCAGCATGTGGGGCATTGGCTGGTCGGAGAATTCGCCCGCCAGGATCTCGCGATCACGCGGGTCCTTGCTGTCGAGGATGCGTAGCGGGTTGGTCTCGAGGCGCTGGCGCGAATCGTTGCCCAGCCGCTCACGCGCCGGCTCGAGCCAGGCGCGCAGTCGCTCGGCGTATCGCTGCCTCGTTTCGGGCGTCCCGACGCTGTTCACCTGCACCACCAGGTTCTCGAACCCCCACGCCTCGTACAGGTCCACGAACAGCGCGATCATCTCGACGTCGGCCGTGGGGGCGGCGGTGCCGATCAGCTCGGCGCCGACCTGCCAGAACTGGCGAAAGCGTCCCTTCTGCGGCCGCCCGTAGCGAAACATCGGCCCCAGGTACCAGAGGCGGTGAACGCGCCCCTCGGACGCCAGGTTGTGCTCGAGGTAGGCGCGACACACGCTCGCCGTACCCTCGGGGCGAAGCGCCAGGTCGCGGCCCTTCAAATCGTGGAAGCGGTACATTTCCTTTTCCACCACGTCGCTCGACTCGCCCGAGGTGCGCGCGAACAGCTCGTAGTCCTCGAACATCGGGGTGCGGATCTCGCGATAGCTGTAGCGCTCGAACACGTCGCGCGCGCGCGATTCGGCCCACTGCCAGCGCTCGGTGTCGGCGGGCAGGAGGTCGCGCGTGCCGCGCGGCGCCTGATGCCTCACGGCTGCCTCACGCGGATCACTCGCGGCGCACCGCGAGATAGAGCACTTGGGCCAGGGTGAGACCCACGGCATCGGCCAGGAAATCGAGCCCACTCGACTCGCGCCCCGGGATGAGACGCTGGAATGTCTCGTCGCTCGCACCCACCAGCATGCCCAAGCTCAAGGCGACGAGTCCTCCGGCAAGCGCCCCGGCGAGCCAGCGAGTCGAGCGCAGGGCGCGCACGGTGAGGATCCCGAGCACCGAGTATTCGAGCAGGTGGGCCACCTTGTCGGCGTTGGGAAAATGGAGCGGCACGACGAGGTTGGGCTGCGCGCTGAGCCCAAAAATCACCGCCACATACGCCAGCACCGGCAGCCAGTACTGGGCGAAGCGGGCGAACGCCCGATCCTGCGTGGCGACCTGCAACCTGCCTCCTCAAGAGCGAGTGAATGCGCGGAAAAAAAGGTAGGGCAGGATAGCACGCCGTCGCCGGCTGCGCCCGGAACCGGGCGCGATGGCAGGAGTCGGTCAAGGAATCGCAAGCATCGAGTCACGTCGCTTGACAGGCGAGGAGCCCATCCGCTTCCCTCGGGTCCTCTCCACCTGACGGCCCATCCCCACGGGCCATGACACCAGAAACCGGCTCGAAGACAACCTAGCCTCTCCGGCCCTGCGTGACGTCGCGGCCGTCGTGCCGGCGACCGTGACGACGCACGGCCTCTCCACGGGACGCGGGTTCTACCTGAGAGTCAGACCATGCGGAAAGCCAGCTCGGCCGTGTCCTCTTGCACGTTCGCATTTGGCCCGACCTTCGCCAGGGTTCCGCGGCAGGTGCTTACGGCGCCTCGCTCGTGGGCCCTTTCTTTGCTGCGACGCCCGCGGCTCTCCCGCAATGGTCGGCGGCACCTCCGCGCAACCTATCGTCTGGTCGCATTGATGGTGATGTCTTGACTGGGGGGTCACGATGAAGAACCACATATCCCTCCTGCTTTCTCTCCTCTCGCTCCCTCTTACGCTGTTCCCTTCGCAAGCTGGAGCTCTCTCCCCTGCCCCCACCGGATCCGAAGGGTTCGTTCGGAACGTCGGGCAAGTCCATGGCCCCGCGCGTTACTACGCGGTCGGGCAAGGCTCAGCGGTCTACTTCGAACCGACGTCGGTCGTTCTCGATCGGACACCGGCAACAGCCGATGCGCGAGGAGTGATCCTGCGCGTGGACTTCCCAGGGGCGGTCGGCACACCGAGGCTCGAAGGTCTCGACCCCCAGACGTCGCGGGTCAACGTATTCCTCGGAAGCGATCCGGCCTCCTGGCAGGAAGGGACTCCGGTCTGCCGCGAGGTGCGGTACCAGTCGATCGCGCCGGGGTCCGATCTCGTCTATCGGATCGAAGGCGGACGTCTCAAGTACGACGTGGTCCTGGCCCCGCAGGGCGACCTGACGATGGCGACGCTCCGCTACCGTGGAGCCGAGCGCCTTTCCGTCGACGGTACCGGCGCCCTCGTCATTCACACCGGGGCCGGAGAGCTGCGGGAGGCGCCGCCGGTGCTGTATCAGGTGGTCGATGGACAGCGCGTCTCCGTGAACGGAGGCTATCGGATCAGGGCGCGTCGCGAAGTCGGCTTTTGGGCCGGCACCTACGATCATGGCCTCCCACTGTTCGTCGATCCGGGGATGATGTGGTCGACGTATCTCGGCGGGACCGCTACGGACTATGCCTGTGCGATCACCAGGAACCTGAACGACGAGGTGTTCGTCGTCGGCTATTCGGCGTCCACCGACTACCCCACGACCCCTGGCTCCTACCAGACCACCAAGCACGCCGACGACGACG
Organism: Candidatus Eiseniibacteriota bacterium; assembly: GCA_005893295.1. Lineage (GTDB taxonomy): Bacteria > Eisenbacteria > RBG-16-71-46 > RBG-16-71-46 > RBG-16-71-46 > WS-8. Next base: position 3,023 of record VBOY01000116.1, read on the forward strand.
TCGTCGTCACCAAGCTACGCAGCGACGGCTCGTTGCTTTGGTCCACCTACCTGGGCGGGTCGCGGTGGGACGCCGGCCGCGCGGTGGCGGTGGACGCGAGCGGCAACGTGTACGTGTGCGGCGAGACGCTGTCCGAGGATTTCCCGACGACGACCGGAGCCTTCCGACGGCAGATCGGGATGAGCGGCACGTACGACGCGTTCGTGACCAAGATCGGACCGAACGGCAACGTGCTGGCGTACTCGACCTATCTCGGCGGCATCAGCGACGATCGGGGAGCCGCGATCGCCGTCGACGCCGCGGGACAAGCGGTCGTCGGAGGCTCGACGGGCTCGACCGACTTTCCGACCACCTCGGGCGTCGTGAAGTCATCGCGCAGTCCCGGTCTCTTCGATGGCTCCGACGGCTTCGTCACCAAGCTGGCGGCCAACGGCGCTGCGCTCGTGTATTCGACCTACCTCGGGTCCAACAGCGGCACCGAGTCGGTCCGGGCTCTAACCCTCGACGCGATCGGCCAACCGACGATGACCGGCCCCACGGCCTCACCCGACTACCCGACGACAGCCGGGGCGTTTCAGCGCACCCTGAACGGAATCAAGGATAGCTACGTCACGCGGCTCAACGTGACTGCCAGCGGCTACGTGTTCTCAACGCTTCTCGGCGGCACGGGCATCGAGGATGGATACGGCGTGGGCATGGACGCGACCGGCAACGCCTACGTCGTGGGAGCGACCACGTCCACCGATTTCCCGACCACTGCTGGCGCCTTCCAAACGACCTGGGGAGGCGGGACCAACGTCTACGACGCGTTCGTCACCAAGTTCTCTCCGACCGGCGTCGTCGGGTACAGCACCTTCCTGGGAGGAAGCGGAAGCGACGTGGCCTATGGCGTCGCGGTCTCGTCCAATGGGTATGCATTCGTGACCGGTGTGTGCACATCCGCGAACTTCCCGGTGACTCAAAGTGCGGCCTGGCCCAGCTACGCGGGGGGCCAGGCGGATGGTTTCGCCACCGCGGTTGCTCCATCCGGCTCGGCCCTTTTCTATTCGACCTTTCTGGGATCGAGTGGAACCGATCAGGGTCAGGCGATCACCTTGAGATCGGACAATCGGGCCCTCATTGCGGGGTACACGGACGACGCGAGCTTCCCCACCACCCAGGGAGCCTTCGACCGCACCTATGGAAGTGGCGGGGATGGGTACGTCAGCCTGATCGACATGGGTGTCACACCCATCACGGGCGTCGGGTCACAAGGGCCATCGCTACTGCATGTGTACGGCCCGTCTCCGAATCCGTCGGGCTTTGAGACCTCGTGCTCGGCGAGCCTCGAGCAGTCCACGCGGGTCCGCGTGCGCGTCCTCGACGTCCAGGGGAGGCTCGTACGATCCGTAGCGCACCAAGAGGTCGGGTCGGGGTTGCACACCTGGAAGTGGGACGGCACAGACGAGCTCGGGCGGCGGGTGGAAGCCGGGATCTACCTGTTCCAGATCTCCACACCCACGAGCCAGGATTCGAAGAGGGTCGTCCGCCTGAAATAGCTTCCCTGTCGGCGATAGCTTCCAAGTCGGCTTGAGTCCAAGCCCCGAACGTCTGAGCCTCGTTCGGGGCTTCCGCATGTCCTTCTTCCCCGCGGAGCGCTTCGGGCGGCCACGTCTGGGGATGTCGTCCGAGTACGATTCGCCTTCGATTTGCGTCAACCTGACAATTGACTTGCCTTCCTCGAGTCAGCGGATAGACTCCCGGCCGGCTTAGGGAGAGACAGGGAATACGCCGCGCGGCCGGATGGTCGCTCCTACGTTCCGACCCGCCCCCGAATTTCCCCAGGCCGCGCTCCACGATTTTCTGCGAAGTCCTGACTCCAGAGGTCCGCTCCATCGTTTGGACCCCCGTTCCCAGCTCGTTTCCCCCAACCGCGAGGTGGAGCATGAGTTGCAGACGTCGGCTCGAACTCGGACGTAGATTTTTCGCGTTCCTCTGTTGCGCGGCGGTCAGCATCGCAGGTCTCGCCCGACCGGCGAACGTGCGGGCCGCCGCGGAAACGTGTGGCCCGATTTCCAACGGAACGGCCGCTGGGTTCCAGATCGACGGCAAGCTGCTCTGTTCCGGCAGCGGCATCGACTGGTACAAGGCTCCGGGTGCGGGATGTCTGAGTGTGCTGGACTCCCCGCCGGGGACCTGCAGCGTGCCGATCGCCGGCCTTGGCAACACCCTGTTCGCTCAGGACTCCGTGGCGCCGAGCGTCGGTGACGACCCCACCGTGTTCCAGGGCAATTCGAACACCAACCAGGACCTGATCGGCTCCGGCCAGAAGCCGTGGAGCTGGAACGTCGGGGCCACGCCGCCGAAGGATGACCTCACCGAGGTCTATATCAACGTGCGTCCGGCCGCGGCGGATCCCAACGGAGACGTCTGGCTGGTGGTCGGCGCCGCCTATCACTCGACCAGCGGCGACAAGCACTTCGACTTCGAGTTCAACCAGAAGGGAGTCACCAAGACCGGCACGACCAGCGGGCAGATCATCGGCAATGGCCTGCAGGGGGGTCGTACCGCGGGCATCAGCGGTGACATCGTCGTCAGCATCGACTATCAGAAGGGGGGCGGGGCTCCCTGCGTCCACTTGCGCCAGTGGCGTCAGATCAGCCCGGGCGTGTTCCAGTTCGTCCAGGTGAACGCCCAGTGTCCCTCGCTTCCTCCTCCTGCTCCCCCGCGCGACACCGCCTTCAGCGCGGTGAGCGGCAACAACACGAGCGTTCCGTGTCTGGTGTTTGCCGACCTCTCCGGAGCCGAGCGCGCCGATCACTACGGCGCGCTGCAGTTCGCCGAAGCTGCCGTCAACCTGTCCTGTTACCTCCCGGGGTTCGACCTGGGAGCGTTCTGCAACACGGTATCGACGGTGACGGTGAAGACCCGGTCCTCGGGCTCGTCGGGGTTCGGCGAGGCCCAGCTCAAGGACTTCGTGATCGCGCCGTTTGCGCTGTCCATCCCGCCGACTGCGAACGCCGGCACGGACCAGGCAGTGTGCGCCAACGCCAACACGCCGACCGCCTTCGACCTGAGCGGGACCTGCTCGAGCGGCAACTGCAGCTGGTCTCAAGTCTCGGGCCCGACCGTGACCTTCGGGGACACCAGCCTGTGCGCGACCACCGCCACGTTCAGCGGCCCCGGCACGGCGGTGTTGCGGCTCACGTGCAGCGGCCAGGGAGGCTGTAGCGCCACGGACGACGTGAGTCTCAAGATCAACGCCATCCCGACCGCAACCGCCGGCGACGATCAGGCGAAGTGCGCCAACGGCAACACGGCGACCGCCTTCAACATCAGCGGAACCTGCTCGAGCGGCAACTGCAGCTGGTCTCAAGTCTCGGGTCCGTCGGTGACCTTCGGAGACACCAGCCACTGCGCGACCACCGCCACGTTCAGCGGGCCGGGGACCGCGGTGTTGCGCCTCACCTGCACCACGGCCGACAACTGCACGGCCACCGACGACCTGAATCTCAAGATCAACGCCAACCCGACGGCGACGGCTGGCGACGATCAGACGAAGTGCTCGAACGGCGGCACGCCGACCGCCTTCGATCTGAGCGGGACCTGCTCGAGCGGCAACTGCAGCTGGTCTCAGGTCTCGGGCCCGACGGTGTCCTTCGGAGACACCAGCCTGTGCGCGACCACGGCCACGTTCAGCGGGCCGGGTACCGCGGTGTTGCGCCTCACCTGCACCACGGCCGACAACTGCACGGCGACCGACGACCTGAATCTCAAGATCAACGCGAACCCCACGGCAACGGCTGGCGACGATCAGTCGAAGTGCGCGCCCGCCGACACTCCGACCGCCTTCGATCTGAGCGGGACCTGCTCGACTGGGAACTGCACCTGGTCTCAAGTCTCGGGCCCGTCGGTGAGCTTCGGGGACACCAGCCATTGCGCGACCACGGCCACGTTCAGCGGGCCGGGGACCGCGGTGCTGCGCCTCACATGCACCACCCCGACGGCGACGGCGGGCGACGATCAGACGAAGTGCTCGCACGCCGGCACGCCGACCGGCTTCGACCTGAGCGGGACCTGCTCGAGCGGCAACTGCGGCTGGTCCCAAGTCTCGGGCCCGACAGTGACCTTCGGGGACACCAGCCTGTGCGCGACCACGGCCACGTTCAGCGGACCGGGCACGGCGGTGCTGCGCCTCACCTGTAAGACGACCGACAACTGCACGGACACCGACGACGTGAATCTCACGATCGAAGGAAACCCCACGGCGAATGCCGGCGATGACCAGACCAAGTGCGCCAACGCCAACACGCCGACCGCCTTCGACCTGAGCGGCACCTGTTCGAGCGGCAACTGCGGCTGGTCCCATGTCTCCGGTCCGCAGGTGACGTTCGGGGACTCCAGCCTGTGCGCGACCACCGCCACGTTCAGCGGGCCGGGCACGGCGGTGCTGCGCCTCACCTGCACCACCACCGACAACTGCACGGCCACCGATGACGTGAGCCTCAAGATCAACGCCAACCCGACGGCGACGGCCGGG
>VBOY01000117.1 GCA_005893295.1 Candidatus Eiseniibacteriota bacterium
CTTGGCGCCGACCAATGCCACCTGCCAGGGCACGACGGGCAGCATCACGGTGACGATCACGGGCGGGGAGTCGCCGTACACATGCAGCACCGACGGAGGGGCGTTCTCTGTCTGTGCGTCGGGAGACGTGATTCCCAATCTCGGCGCCGGCTCGCACTCGATCACGGTGAAGGATGCCAACACCTGCCAGGACACGGCGTCGGCAACGATCGGTCAGCAGTCGTGCGGCAAGATCGCGCCGACCAATACGACTTGCAGCCAATTCACCGGTGGCACGGCGGGTGACATCACCCAGCTTTGCTTCGGGCTGAAGCAGGGCAAGATCAACAACGTGGCGCCGGGTGTGTTCTTCTACTTCAGCAAGATCACCTCGGACGTGAGCGGGACCTTGACGATCGACATCGTGCAAACGAACAGTCCCTCGTTCCCGTACTTCGACGTTCAGCAGAACAGCCAGGTCACTCTGTACAACGCCAGCCGGCTGCGATCACGATCAACAACGGTCAGGTGCACATCGTCGTCAGCAATGTCACGATCGGCCAAGTGATCATCGTCCAGGTGAAGTACTCGGCCAACAGCATCGTGGGCACCTCGGCCAACAAGAACACGGCGATCCACTATGGCTTCGCGACCAACGTCAACGGCGTGCAGAAGGACGCCGATCCAGATGGTCTGAACTTGATCAACTGTGTGGGCGGCTCGACGGCGGCGGCCACGCCGCAAATCGGGGCGCAGGGGCCGGAAGCGGCTCCTGGCAGCAGCGACCTCGAGCCGTACCGGCCGTCGCCCAACCCGTTCGCCGAGACCATGCGAATGGCCTACGCCGTCGCTGGCGTGGGTGAGCGAGTGGACATCGGCGTGTACGATCTGGTTGGCCGTCGGATCTCGACTCTCGAGAGCGGGTTCCAGAGTGCTGGCCGTCACGTCGCGACCTGGGATGGTCGTGGCAGCGATGGGACACGGCTCAAGAACGGCATCTACTTCATCCGTACGATCGTGGGCGACCGCCTGCGCACCGTGCGGGTGGCGATCCTGAGGTAGCCCTCGCAGGATCGGCTCGGCCTTCAACCGCGGCCCCGCTCTCCAAGGAGGGCGGGGCCGCATCACGTCGGAGTAGCCGTGCCGAGGATGGAACCGGCCTTGCGCCAAGGCGGGCGGCCCAGGTAGGTTCCCTCGGCTTCCTCTTTGCGCAACGTCGCGGGAAGGGTAAGCCGACATGGGACCAGCAGGACCGCATGCCTCGGTCCGTCATTTGGCGCGCCGCTAGCTCAACTGGCAGAGCAACTGACTCTTAATCAGTAGGTTGAAGGTTCGATTCCTTCGCGGCGCACCAACTTAGCTTTATGCGTAGGGAGCTCGGTCCCGTTTTTGGTCCCGTTTTTCACCG
>VBOY01000101.1 GCA_005893295.1 Candidatus Eiseniibacteriota bacterium
GTCGGGGAGCCAGCCACGCCACGGCGCCCACCTCTGCCGTGAAGGGGACCGATGCGCTGCGGAATCCCTCCGCGCACTCGCCCAACTTCTGCTCCGCGGAGAGCGGTTGCCCCTCGCCGTCCGTGACTACGAGCGTGAGTTGGGACCACTTGGGAAGGCCCCGGACTGGATAGGCCGGCAGCGCCGTGCGCTGGTCGGCCTCCACGAGCGATGTCCGCAGCTTGACCTCGTCGGGTGGATGGTCACCCGCACGCGCGCGATCGCGGAAGAACACGCACACATCGAGGCTCGGGAGCACGAGCCAGGCTTTGAGCGTGACGCGAGGACCGAGGGAGCTGTCGTAGTCCGTGGTCTGCAGCGATAGATCGAGCAGCGTCGGCATCGCGTAGTTCGTCGATACATAGCGTTCCAATTGGGGAACCGCGGCCATGCTCGTGCCCGGCACGAACACCAGGGATGACGGCTTCGACTCCATGGCGAGCCCTCCGCACGGGCCTCGTGCGGAGGCACGCCCGTGCTTCGCTCCGCTGCGTGGCGCCGTGAGCACCAACAAAAATGGTAGCCATGCGTTGGCACAGCCACCATGAGGACAAACCCGGGCAAGCCAGTGCGGACAAACCCGGGGAGGTCCGTGCGGGGAATCCCTGAGATCGCCAGAACGACGCGACGGCTCGGGTCAGGCTTCGATCATGCGACTGCGGATGGCGTAGCGCACCAGGCTCGCGGTGTCGTGGATGTCCAGCTTGGCCATCACGCGCCCACGATGGGATTCGGCGGTCTTGACGCTGATGTTGAGCGCCCCGGCAATCTCTTTCGTGGTCTTTCCCTCGGCGATGAGCTGGAGCACCTCGCGCTCCCGCCGCGAGAGCGGGTCATGAATCTGATCTCCACCACTCTGGCAGGCCTCCACGAGCGGGCGCCAGCATTCCTTCGCCACGTAGACTTCTCCGCGCGCCACCTCGCGTATCGCCTGCACGAGCTCCGCGAACCCCTGGCTCTTCAGCACGTATCCGCTCGCCCCTGCCCGCAGCGCATCGACCACGTAGGCATCATCCTTGTGCATCGTCAGCACGATCACGCGCGAGCGCGGCGAGGCGCACAACACCTCGCGCGTCACGTCCAGGCCATTGAGCCCCGACATGCTGATGTCGACGAGCGCGATGTCAGGCTTGAGGCGGGTCGCTAGTCGAATCGCTTCTCGGCCGTCCGAGGCCTCGGCCACGACCTCGAGGTCGTCCCCGATGAGGAGGGCCCTGAGGCCCTCACGATACATGCGGTGGTCATCCGCGATCAGAATGCGCGTGGGCATAGGACACCTCGAGAGGAATGCGAATCCAGAGCTCGGCGCCACTCTGCGGCTGGGAAACGATGTCCATGGTTCCGCCGAGGCGCGTGACGCGCTCTCGGATCCCGGCGAGGCCGAGGCCCCGCCGCGGGCCGGGGAGAGCGGCTGCCGCTGGATCGAAGCCACATCCATTGTCGCGGATGCAGCAGACGACCTCGCGCTCGGTGCGCTCGATCGAGAGCGCGGCGCGGGAGGCACCCGAGTGGCGCGCGACATTGCTGAGCGCCTCCTGGGCGACCCGATACAGCGCTGTTTCGACGGGAGCAGCCAGTCGGCCGCGGGTGGAACCCTCGACCGCGACGGTGAGCTTCGAACGTCTCGCCAACCCCTCGCCGAGGAAGCGCAATGCCGGAACCAGGCCGAGGTCCTCGAGGATGGCCGGGCGCAGCTCATGCGCCAGACGACGAAGCTCGTCTTCGACCTGGTGCAGAGCGGCGGCCACCTGCTCTAAGCCCGCGGTGCCCGCGGGCGCCAGATGGGGACGGAGGCGCTCGAGCGCAAGATGCGCCGTGGCGAGCAGCTGGCCGGCCACGTCGTGCAGCTCCCGACCGATCCCTCGCGCCTGCTCTTCTCGCCGCTCGTCGAGGTGCCTCAACGCCTGGTTGGCCTCCCAGGCGCCCCGATACGCCATCTCGAAGGGAGACAGGCACTCGAGCACGAACCCCTCGGCGCGCTCGACCGTCCCGTTGCCGTTCGGGTCGCGACACGCATCGAGCGTCACCCGCAACATGAGCAGCGCCATGTCCAGGACTCCGACACCCTCGGCCATCGCGAGTCGGCCAAACTCGTACGACTCGTGAAGCGTGTCCTCCCCTCCCCCTTCGAGGTGACGGCGGAGCGCGCGGGCGCAGCGCTCTTCGAGTCCCGATCGTGACGCCCTCATGGACTGATCCCGCGGTAGCGCACCACGGCCACGAGCGCGTCATCGAGGTTCGTTCGATGCCGGGCCAGAATCTGGTCGGCGACCTGCTGGGGCGATCCAGAGATCGCGACGGCACCCGTGAAGCTCCTGTCGATGCCGTCGGTGGCCATCACCAGCACGTCGCCGGACCGAATCGGCACCGTGGCGGCGTGCAGGGCGGGCAAATGGCGACCGACGACACCACGTCGCAAGAGCAACGTGTCGAGATGCGCCGTTTCGCGCCAGGCGGGGCGCAGCAGCACGCCCATGACGTTGCCCACCCCAACCCAAGTCAAGGTACCCTCGCTGGCATCGATGCGGCCGAGGCTGAGCACCGCTCCGCGGGTGGAGCGCAGCCGTTCGTGGCAGTGCCGCAATGCGACGAGAAGCGGCACTTGGTCGGCTTCCGCCAGAAACGCGACGGCCTGGCGTGCCGCGGCGGCCGCCTGGGGGCCATGTCCGAGGCCATCGACCACCACGACCAGCGCGGAATCGGCGAGCGCATTCACCAAGCACGCGTCGCCGGACTCCTCGCCTTCCGTCAGCGGACGGGCCGCGACGGCCCATTCCACGACCTGCCCGGTCAACTGTTCCACTTCTTCACCGTCACCGTCGTCCCAACGTCCGGCGACGAGCGCACCTCGAACTCATCCATCAGGCGCCGGACTCCGGGCAGACCCAGACCCAGCCGGCCCGCGGTCGAGAAGCCGTCTTGCATCGCCTGCGCCACGTCCGCGATGCCCGGGCCATCGTCCCGCGCCACCACCTTGAGCCCGCGACGATCGCCTCGTTCTACGGAGGCGAGCACGATCTCTCCACGCCTCGCATAGAGCAGGATGTTGCGGGCCAGCTCCGAGATGGCGGTGGCCACCAGGGTCGCCACCGCGCTCGAAAAGCCGAGCTCGGTCGCCATCACCCGCCCGCGCATGCGCGCAGCAACGATGTCACGATCCGACTCGACGGTCACTCGCGCCTCCTCTGCAACCTCGGCCGATTTCATCGGTGAGAGCTCACTCCGGTGCTGAGATCGAGATGAGCCAATCCCGCTTCCAGATCGAGACTCGTCGCCACCCCTTCCAACGTGAGCCCCATGTGCACCATCGCGAACGCGACGTCGGGCTGGATTCCGACGATCACGGTCTCGGCGCCACGCAGCCGCGCCATGTGTGCGACGTCTTGCAGCGTGCCCGCGGCGAACGAGTCCATGACGTCGAGCGCCGTCACATCGATGATCACTCCTCGCGCCCGGTGTTGGCCCACCTGGGCCACCAGCGCGTCGCGCAATTGCATCATGTCCGCATCGGTCAACGCCGACTGGACCGTGGCGATGAGGTAGGGCCCTTGCTTCAGTATGGGTACTTGCAATGCGCCGATCCTCCTTCTGGAGCCGGGCGTCATGCCGGCGCGGGCTTCGCGGTCGGCACCACGGTGTAGCCCAGGAGATGTTCCGCTTCTTCGATGCCGCCCTCGAGATCTCCCACGGTGCTCATCTTGCGCAGGTCCACGCCGATCTTCACCAGCGTCTGGGCGATCTCCGGCGAGAGACCGGTGACGATCACTCGCGCGCCCAGGAGACGGGCCGCTTCCACCGTCAGCACCAGATGGTTCGCCACGCTGGCGTCGATGGCCGCCACACCGGTGATGTCGATCACCACAACCTTGGCGCGATGGGCGCGAATCCCCCGCAGCAGCTGCTCCGTGAGCTGACGGGCGCGCAACGGATCGATCGCCCCGATGATCGGCAGGATCAACAGTCGCTCCCGCACCCGCAGCACGGGCGTCGACAGCTCGCGGATGGCCTCCTGCTGCTCGCGGATCACCCGCTCACGCTCGCGCACGAAGCCAGCCGCCACCGTGATCGCAATCGCATTGGCCGCGGGCTCGTAGGCGTCGAGCACGCGATCCAGGAGCTCGGAGTCGCTCTGATATTTCGCGAACAGGGACCGGGCCAGCACGTCGCGCAGCAGCAGAACCATGCCGAGGACCTCGTGAGTCTCGACCCCTCGCGGGACGGTCCGCTCGGACAGATCCTGCGCGTAGGCTTCGAGCGTCTCCAGGGTGCGCGTCGCGATCGCGTCCACGTAGCTGTCGTAGATGAGCGTGGCTTCGGCGAAGATCTCTTCACGCGTCATCGCCGTGAGGAGCTGCGCTTCGCCAATGCGCCGCGCCCATTCCTCCCGCAATCGCGTGCGGTTTTCCGTCAGGTGAGACACCACTTGGCGCATGAGCGCCGCCGAAGTGGGTTTGGTGCCATCCTCGAGCTCGACAAACGTCATCGTCGGAACCTCCCCCCTGGAGATGAACGAACCCGGCACGTCTCCGCTCTTCGAGGAGTTCCGTACAACGACCCGACCTGCACCCTAGCCCGAGCCAGGGAGGATCCAGAGCCCTCGAGGGGGCGGCCTGGGTGGGCACGCATTGGATCGTCTCGAAGACCAGATTGCGCTGACAAAGCGAACGGCGTGCCAGCACGGCACGCCGGAGGGACGCGGTCTCCCGAGCGGCGCTCGCTCGATCGATGGGCTTGAGCATGCTCGGAAACGCGCTGCTGGCGCGGGGGTGCCGCATGCGCGCCCTGCTCCGCCGGGCCCGACCCCTAGGAGTGCCGGCCCGTCCGATCGACGTGAGCCGATGGTAGGCCTTGTCAATTGTACATTCCCTTATCCCATTTGGAGCTGCGTCCTCGCGTCTAGATCCGCTGCGCCAGGTAGACCTGAGTCACGTAGCGCATCGTGATCAGACCCCGCTCGTCGTGATGGCGCTGCCACAGCTCGTCCAGCAGGCCCTTCAGCCTGGTGAAGGCCTTGCCCTCGCGCGGAACGTACGAGGCGCTGATCGCTCGGCCGATCAGCCCCGTGCGATCGAGCGTCTGATGGTGGGGATAGGTTTCGAGCCGTGGCGTGGTGAAGAGCCCGCTCTCCCCGACCCGGGCCGAGTCGAAGGTTCGTGCTTCCGCGGGGTGCTCACCGTTCACCTCATGGATCGCCTCGATGTACCCGAGCGTCAGCGCATCGCTTCGGTCACGGGAATTCCACACCAGCGCGAGCCGTCCGCGCGCGGCCAAGATGCGATGGAACTCCTCGAGGGCCGCTGCCTCCCGGAACCAATGGAACGCCTGGGCGCACACGACGAGGTCGAGGCTCGCGCCGGCGAGCCCCGTGGCCTCCGCCTGGCCCGCGTGCCACTCGACGCGCCCGTGAGGCTCGGCCGCCGCGCGCATCTCGGCATTGGGCTCCACGGCGAGGACGAATGCTCCCCGCTCGGCCAACAGGCGTGAAGCAATCCCGGTTCCGGCACCGATGTCCCCCACCCTGAGCCGCGCGGGATCGCCGAGCCCATCGAGGACAGCATCGATCGCTGCGGCGGGGTAATCGGGGCGGTAGCGCCGGTAATCGGAAGCTCGATCGGCAAAGCGACGAGTGGGATTCATCTCGTGCAGCTTGGAGGCGTGCTCGTCGGGCATGGGCCTTCCGTAAAGCGGCCCGATTCTTCTACTGGCTCAGCGAAACGATGTGAATCTCGTTCACCAGTCCCTTGGCCACCAGCGATTCGGCCTTCTTCTGGGCCGCCCCCCGAGTCTCGAACGAACCCAGCACCGCGTGGTAGGAAGATTCGCCGTCGGTGGTCTTGGTGACCACCCTGCCCGCGAGGCCGGTTGCGCCCGCGAGCCGCTCTTGCTCGGCCTTCGCTCGCTCCTCGAAGAGAAACGAGCCGACGTCGATTCCGTAGGGGCCCTTCGCTGCCGCCGGGGCTGGCGCCGCAGCTCCGGTTGCCGCACCCGAAGTCGCGGCAGGCTTGGTGGTGCTCGTCGCACCCGAGCCCGATGCCGAGGCGGTCGCGGTGTGGGGGGCCGCCCCCCCCGCGGGCTTGCTCGCGCCGGGGGCCGCCCCGGCACGCGCGGGCTTCGCGGCCGACCGGGAAGCCGACGTGTCGGCCGCGGCGAGGCGCATCGAGTCGGCGCGGGCAGCCGCGGCGGCTGCGGCGGCCGCGCTGTCGGCGGCGGCGCGCGCGCGCTGCAGCTCCTCGGCTTTGTGCTTGGCGGCGTTCGAACGGTAGACCACGAAACCGAGGATGCCGCCGCCGATCAGCAAAGCGGCGAACAAGATCCCCGGAAGCGGCGATGACCGCTTCGGCTCATGGGACTCGGCCTCCATGAGCTTCTCGCGCAGTCGCGGCGAGATCCAGGCGGTCTCTTGGGGTTTGGGGGCTTCGGGTTGGGAAGGCGGCTTGGATCCGGGCGGGTCTTTGGATTCCACAGTTCGGCCTCTGGATGATTGAGGGTGTTGTATGCCGGTCGACGATATTCTGGGCGAAAGCCGGACAAGAATACCCAACCGGAGGGCTCCGTGCATCCACCTTGGGGCGGCACGGCGCAACGCCT
>VBOY01000102.1 GCA_005893295.1 Candidatus Eiseniibacteriota bacterium
ATCCCGAGCCGCTTGGCGTCGCGCTCGAGCTGCGCCCCGTGCGGGCCGTCGCCGACCACGACCAGGCGCGCCGCGGGCACGCGCGCCAGCACCGCGGGCAGGGAGCGCAGTACCCAGTCGAGGCCTTTGTAGCGGCGCAGCCGGCCGACGAACAGGATGGTCGGCGCATCGCTCTTTCGGACCGCCGGGTCGACGCGGTAGGTGTGGTGGTCGAGCCCGCAATGGACCACGGCGACGCGGGCGGCGTCGAGGCCGCGGCGTACGAGATCCTCCCGGGTGCTCTCCGAGATCACCACCACGCGACTCGCGCGATAGACCCAGGGGATCAGCGCCTCGAGACCGACCACGTAGAGGGCCACGAGCGGGTTCGCCTCGCGAAACGCGGTCGCGCCGAACAGGTGTGGAACCACGACCGCCACCGGCCGCGCGGTGAAGAAGGGCAGCAGGCAGGGGGCCTTGTTGATGTCCTCGACGATCCAATCGGGCTTGGGGTGGGACAGCTCGCGCACGAGCACGCGCGGCGCGATCCAATTGAAGTTCCACCAGTTCCCGCGGCGCAGCACGCGGATTCCGCGGTAGGAGTCCTCGGCCGCCCCGTTCGGAAACCCGCTCGCCAGCCAGGTCACGGCGATTCCGCGTGCCACGGCCTCGACCAGGATGTGCTCCAGGTGGAGCTCCGCTCCGCCGGCTTCGGGATGAGCCGGATCGCGAAAGTTGACGGCGAGGAGCGAGCGACCGCCGCTCACGGTTTCTCGGCCACCGTGCCGATCACGTGGCAGGTGTAGAGCGCCCAGCGATGGCGCTTGAGGCGCGTGCGCAGCCCGATCCAGGCGCGGTCCCAGACGGCGGGACCCCGTGGCTCGAGCGGCAGCTTGAGCGAGAGGGTGCGCTTGAGCAGCTCGCGCAGCACGCGGTACCAGAGGCCCGGCACCATCCACTCGCCATAGGTGCGCCGCACCGTGAGACCCGCCCGCCAGCACTCGCGCTCGAGCCGTCCGGGCGTGAACTGGGTTTCCCAGCCGGCGAACCAAGCGCCGAACATCATGAGCACCTGCTTCATCGCGGTGTAGGGATGAAACGCCTGCGGCACGTCGACCACCACGCGGCCACTCCGCCGCGTGACGCGCGCGTTCTCGCGCAGCAGGGCTAAGGGATCGCGGAAGTGCTCGAGCAACCCCTGGTGGAACACCACCTCGAAGGCGTCGTCGCGAAACGGCATCGCCAGCGCGTCGGCGCGCACCAGGTGCACGGGGAGGCCGCGTGCGCGCGCCTGGCGCCGGATCAGCTCGAGCGCGGCTGGAGAGTAGTCGAGCACGACCCCCACCGCCCCGGCCGCGATCAACCCCAGGGTGTCGCGCCCCGACCCCGCCCCGACCTCGAGCACGCGCGCCCCCGCCACTCCGCCGTCGGCCAGCACCTCGCGCACCAACCGATCTCCGGTCGAATAGGTCGCCTCGAGATCGGCGTGCCCGCGCCAGTACGACTCCCAGTGGTGGAGCGTCGAGACGCGCCCCACCGCTACTCGCCCCACTGCAGGCGCTCGGCCAGGAAGCGGGGCAAACCGGCTCCCAGGATGCGCCGCATCGCCCCCGCCACGTCGTATTCGAGCCGGATGTGACGGAGCACGCGCTCCATGTCGTCGTACAGGAGATACGCCGCCCGCGGGTCGCCGTCGCGAGGCTGGCCCACGCTGCCCACGTTCACCAAGTAGCGGTGTCCCTTCTCGAGACGCACCTCGGGAGTGCGCGTGTAGCGCACATGGTCGTCGTTGCGGTCGAACGTGCCGGGATAGTGGGAGTGGCCGATGAAGCACACCGACTCCTGATACGCGTCCATCTCGATCTGCGCCTCGACCGGGGACAACACGTAGTGCCAGTCTTCGGGCTCGGCGGGCGACGCGTGCACGAGCAGCGTTTCGCGCCAGCGCACCGAGAACGGCAGATCCCGCAAGTACTGCAAGTTGTCCGGGGTGAGCGACGACTCGGTCCAGCGCGCCGCCAACGCGGCGTTCGAATTGAAGTAGGTGAGCTTGAGCTTGCCGCACGCCGCGAGGTCGTGGTTGCCGACCACCGCATGCTCGATGAGCGGGCGCAACCGGTCGATGCACTCGTTGGGCGAGGCACCGTAGCCGACGAAATCCCCGAGGCACACGATGCTGGCCGGCTCGTGGCGGGCGATGTCGGCGAGCACCGACTCGAGCGCCTCGAGGTTGCCGTGGATGTCCGAGACGATGGCGTGCAGCATCACAGCTCCCCGGGGCGCAGCGCGCGGGCCACGCGGTCGAGGACGCCGTTCACGAAGCGCCCCGACTCCTCGGAGCCGTAGCGCTTCGCGATCTCGATCGCCTCGTCGAGCACCACGCGGACCGGCGTGCCCGGCCGTCCCAGCAGCTCGGCCGCGGCGGCGCGCAGCACCGATCGATCGGTGGCGGCGAGGCGCCCGAGCTCCCAGTTCTCCGCCGCTTGGGCCAGCGCCTCGTCGACTTCGCGACCGCGTCGTTGGAGAACCGAGAGCACGTCGTCGACGAGCGCGCGCTGATCCTCGCTGAGCGGCTCGGCCTCGCCCGCCGCATGCTGCGGAACCGCGTAGGGCTCGCCCATCAGATCGCCCTGGTAGACGATGCGAAACACCAGCTCGCGGGCCCGCCGCCGCGCGCCTTCGGCGGGTGCTTTCACCGCACCTCCAGCGAGTGCCGCAGACGCGCCATCTGCACCGCCGCCAGCGCCACTTCGGCGCCGCGATTGCCGCGCGTGCCACCGGTGCGCTCCGCCACCTGCTCGGGCGTCCGCGCGGCCAGCACGCCGTTCAGGATCGGCACCCCGGTGTCCAGCATGACGCGCATCAGTCCCTGCGACGAGGCGTCGGCCACCAGGCGGAAATGCTCGGTCTCACCCGCGAGCACCACACCCAGCGCCAGCACCGCGTCGAACCGCCCCGAGGCCGCGGCCCAGCGGCAGGCGAGCGGAAGCTCGAACGATCCCGGGACCCACCGCACCTCGACCTCGCGCTCCCCGACTCCCTGGTGGCGCAACACCTCGAGCGCCCCCTCGACGAGGCGCTGGACGTAGGCCTCGTGGAAGCGCGCGGCCACCAGACAGAAGCGGTGGCCGGTCGTCTCGGGATCCGGTTGGTTCGCTCGCGCCATCAGGTCTCCCCGAGCTTCAGATCGAGCAGGTGCCCGAGCTTGTCGCGCTTGGTGGCGAGGTAGCGCCGGTTGTACCGCGTCGGGGGGACGCGGATCGGCAGCCTTCGAACGATCGTCAACCCGTGCGCCTCGAGCCCGATCAGCTTGCGCGGGTTGTTGGTCAAGAGCTCGATGCGTCGCACTCCCAGGTCCGTCAAGATCTGCGCCCCGATGCCGTAGTCGCGCAGATCGGCAGGATACCCGAGCTTCGCGTTCGCCTCGACCGTGTCGAGGCCGCGATCCTGCAGCGCGTAGGCTTTGAGCTTGGCAGCGAGCCCGATCCCGCGCCCTTCCTGGCGCAAGTAGAGGAGCACGCCGCTTCCCCGGCGGGCGATCGCGCGCAGCGCGGCATGGAGCTGCGGCCCACAGTCGCAACGGTGCGAGCCGAACACGTCGCCGGTCAGGCACTGGGAATGAACCCGCACCAGCACCGGCCGATCCCCGCGCACGCGGCCACGCACCAACGCCAGGTGGTGGTCGCCTTCGAGCCGGCTCTCGTAGAGATGGAGCCGGAAGGTTCCCTCCGGGGTCGGGAACGGCACCGAGACCAGGCGCTCGACCAGGACTTCGCGACGCCGCCGATACTCGATCAGATCCCGGATCGTCAAGATCCCGAGCCGGTGTTGCGCGGCGAACCGCTCGAGATCCGGCAGTCGCGCCATGCGCCCGTCCTCGCGCAGCACCTCGCACACCGCCGCCACCGGCTGAAGCCCGGCCAACACGCACAGATCCGGCGCCGCCTCGGTGTGCCCGGCGCGCCGCAGGACGCCGCCCGGCACCGCCTGGAGCGGGAACACGTGCCCGGGACGCACCAAGTCGGCGGCCCGCGTCTCCGGCTTGGCGAGCACGCGCAACGTGCGGGCGCGGTCGAACGCCGAGGTTCCGGTCGAGGTGCCGCGCGAAGCATCCACCGACTCGGTGAACGGAGTGCCGAACTTGGCGGTGTTCTGGGCCACCATGAGCTTCAAGTCCAGTCGCTGGGCGACCTCCGGTGTCATCGGCGCGCACAGGATGCCGCGGCCGTGGGTGAGGGCGAAGTTCACCATGCGCGGCGTCGCCTTCTCGGCAGCGAACACCAGATCGCCCTCGTTCTCGCGTTGGGCGTCGTCCACCACGATGATCATGCGCCCGGCCCGGATGCGGCGCACCGCCTCGGACACCGTGAGCAGCAGACCCCGGCGCCGCCGCGGCCGCGCGCGTCCTGCACGGTCGGGCGCCGAGATTCCACGCCGGCTGCGTCCGTTCACGATCGTCATGACGTCCTCGGCGTGAGCCCGGCGTCCTCGATCAGCCGCGCCAGATAGCGCGCCACCAGGTCCACCTCGAGGTTGACCTTCTGTCCCACTCGATAGCGACCGGCGATCGTGACCGCGAGCGTGTGCGGGATCAGCGCGATCTCGCACGAGCCGGAGGTGACGCGGGCGACCGTGAGACTGATGCCGTCCACGGCGAGCGAGCCTTTCTCGGCCACGTAGCGCGTCAGCTCGGGCGGCAGGGTGATCGTCACCCGTGCGCCATCGCCTTCTAAGACCACCGCTTGGATCTCGCCCACGCCGTCCACGTGGCCCAGCACCAGGTGGCCGCCGAGCCGCTGGTCGAGCCGCATCGAGCGCTCGAGGTTGACCAAGTCTCCCGCCGCGAGCGAGCCCAGGGTCGTGCGCGCTAGGGTCTCGGCGACCGTCTCGACCTCGAATCCCGCGCGATCGGTCGCCACCGCGGTGAGGCAGCAACCGTTCACCGCGATGCTGTCGCCGGGGCGCGCCTCGCCCTCGACGATCGTGGTCTGGATCCGCAGCCGTCGTCCCAGGGGTCTCGGCTCGACCCGCTCGATCGATCCCATCGCTTCCACGAGCCCGGTGAACATCTAGGCCTCACCCTCCACGAGCGAGAATGCGTCCGAGCCCAGGATCCGGTGCTCGACGACGCGCCCGCGCCAGCCGGCGGCAACCCGCGGCGACCACGAAAGCCCCGCCGCGCCCAGCAGGCGCGGGGCCGCGAACAACGCGATCCGGTCCACCACCCCGGCCTCGGTCCACGACGCCGCGAGCCGCGCTCCGCCTTCGACCAACACGTCGTAGAACCCTTCGCGTCCCAGACGCTCGAGCAGGGCCCGCGGCGATACGCCGGCGCGCGTGGCGCGAAGCCGCCATACCCGCACGCCGCGCGACTCGAGGGCGGCCTGGCGGCGGCGCGACGCGCGTGGACCGCAGGCCACCACCGTGCCCGAAGCGAGCGGCGCTCCGAACAGCTTGAGCGTGAGCGGTAGCCTGAGATGGGTGTCGCACACCACGCGCAGGGGAGCGCGCAGCGCACCCACGCCGCGCGGCGTCAACCGCGGATCGTCGCTCGCGGCGGTGCCCGAGCCGACCACCACGACGTCCGAGACGGCGCGCAGGCGATGCGCCTCCAAGCGGGCGCGCGGGCCGGTGAGCCATCGCTCGCGCCCGCGGCGCGCGAATCCACCCGCCGGGGCGATCCGCCCATCGAGCGAGGAGGCGAGCTTGAGCGTGACGCGCGGTCGGCCGCGGGTGTGGAGCATCCAGTAGCCGCCCAGAACGCGGCGCGCCAGCTCGGCGCACAACCCGAGCTCGACGCGCACGCCCGCCGCCCGCAGGCGCCGCACGCCGCGCCCGTTCACGATGGCGTGCGGGTCCTTGAGCGCGACGCAGCAGCGACGCACGCCGGCCGAGAGGATGGCGTTCACGCACGGCGGGGTTCGGCCATAGTGGCCACATGGCTCGAGCGTCACGTACAGCGTGGCGCCGCGGGCGCGGCGCCCGGCTCGCTCGAGCGCCATCGCCTCGGCGTGCGGCGCGCCACACGCGCGATGCCACCCCTCGCCCACCACGTTTCCGTGGTGCACTACGAGCGCTCCGACGACGGGATTGGGGCTCACGTGGCCCCGACCCCGCTCCGCCAGCCGGAGCGCGCGGCGCATGAATCGCGCTTCGTCATGGTCTTCCGCCTCGATCCGCCTCATGAAAAAGCCCCATGGCCGATCACGGGGCGGGCGAGCTGGGGGCGCGACGAGACACACTGCGCCCCCCTCCTTCTTCCATCCCGACTGTCACGGTCGGCCCCGGAATCACACCGGATCGACGGGCGTGTCCAACTGGTTGACATCGAACCCGCTGATCGCGGGCGTCGGACGCATCCGTTCGCGGGCTTTACCGCCGGTGGGGACTTGACACCCCGCCCCGAAGGAGCTGCACGCTGCCAGGATAGGGCGGGCCCGACGGGGTGTCAAAACGCCGCCCGCTCGGGGGCCCGGCGGCCTGCTGTCGACGGAAAACGAAGGCGGAAGGCGCCAGGGGCGCCTTCCGCATCTTCCGGTGGGCTGTTGGGATTCGCGGACGACCCCCAACTGCCGAAGGAGCCGTCCTAGCGGACAGCCACCTCCGCGATCCACATCCCTTCTTCTCTAGGCAATGGATCGCCTCCTTTCCGCGTGAGGAGCACGGTAGGACCGGCTTGGCCTTCCTGTCAACGACCTCGCCTCAGTAATGAATCGCCAAGCGGGCGTTCACCAGCGACCAATCGTCGCCGCGCATGTACATCTGGCGCCAGCCCACCTCGACTCCGACCCGCACCGGCGATGGCTTGTGCTGCATCAGCGTGGCTTGGAAGCCGATGCCACGAGTGGTCTGCTCGACGGCCAGATCGCTGAAGGCAGCCGCACCCGAGGAGGAGAGATCGGCGCGGGCGTTGAACACGCCCATTCCGAAC
>VBOY01000027.1 GCA_005893295.1 Candidatus Eiseniibacteriota bacterium
ACCTTGGGAAAGCTGATGCGCCGCGCCCGCTCGCTGTGGATCAACGACTCCTACTGGATGCTCATGCCGTACAAGCTGCGCGACCCGGGCGTGCACCTCGGTTACGGCGGGGACACGACGATCGCGAGCACCGTCTACGGTCGCCTGACGCTCCGCTTCGACCACGTCGGGGACACGCCGGGCGACCGCTACTGGGTGTACGTGAATCGCGCCAATCACCGCGTCGAACGATGGGACTACGTGCTCGAGGGCGAGCAGCCGCCTCCCGAGACCTGGACCTGGGAGGGCTGGGAACAGCACGGCGGACTGTGGTTCCCGACCGTGCACAAGAGCGGTGATCGGACGGTCTTCACCCGCCGCATCACGACGGTGCAGGCATTCCCGGCCGCCACGTTCGCGGCGCCCTAGAGGGGCCTACGGTGACCGCGCTGCGCGTCAGCGAGATCTTCCTTTCCCTGCAGGGAGAGGGCCCCAGCGCCGGCACGCCCGCCCACTTCGTCCGCCTCCAGGGTTGTGACGTCGGCTGCCATTGGTGCGATACCAAGTACTCGTGGGACGAACGCGGCGGCGAGAGGATGGAGCTCGAAGAAATCTGGACCCGCGCCCTGGCGCTCGGCAAAGCGCCGCTGCTGGTGGTCACCGGGGGTGAGCCGCTCGCCCAGCCGGGGCTCACGCCGCTGCTCGAGCAGGCGCTCGCGCGTTGGCCGCGGGTCGAGGTGGAGACCAGTGGCATCGAGCCGCCGCCGCTGTCGCATGCCCGGCTCTCGTACAACGTGTCGCCCAAGCTGCCGTCGGCGACCCCGCGCTGGAGCGAGACCTGGCGACATCAGGCCGCCTGGATCGCCGAGCCCAACGCCACCTTCAAGCTGGTGGTCGGAGACCCGCCCGACCCGGAGGATGCGCGCCGGCTAATCGCCCGCGGCGGATTGCCACGCGAGCGGGTCATGCTCATGCCCGAGGGGATCACGAGCGAAGGGTTGCGCGCGCGCGCCGCCACGCTGGCGGCGTTGTGCACCCGCGAGGGTCTGCGCATGAGCCCACGGCTCCAGGTGTGGATGTGGGGCGCTCGAAGGGGACAATGAGCGAGGCACGCGACAAGGCTGGGCATCCGGCGCCCGCGGGGCCTTCCGCGGTGGTGCTGCTCTCGGGCGGCCTCGACTCGGCCACGTCCCTGGCGTGGGCGATCCGCGAGGGCTTCCGTTGCATCAGCCTGGCGGTGGACTACGGCCAGCGGCATCGCGTGGAGCTGGCGGCGGCTCGCCGCGTGGCGCGCGCCTTCCAGGTCGACCACCGCGAGATCGCGGTCGACCTGCGGGCGATCGGCGGCTCGGCGCTCACCGGAGCGGGCGCGGTCCCCAAGCACCGCAGTGCGGGCGACATCGCTCACGGCATTCCCGTTACGTACGTGCCGGCGCGCAATACCGTGTTCCTCGCCCTCGCGCTCGGGCTCGCCGAGACCCTGGGCGCTTCCGATCTGGTGATCGGTGTCAACGCGCTCGACTACTCGGGCTACCCCGACTGCCGGCCGCCGTTCATCGCGGCCTTCGAAGCCCTGGCGCGGCTCGCCACCAAGGCCGGCGTCGAAGGAACTGCATGCCGCGTGCACGCGCCGCTGCTCGATCTCGATAAGGCGGGAATCGTGCGTCTCGGCGCCTCGCTGGGCGTCGATTTCGCGCTCACCCACTCCTGCTACGATCCCGGCAGCGACGGGGCGGCGTGCGGCGCGTGCGACTCCTGCCTGCTGCGCGCGAAGGGATTCCGCGAGGCGGGTCTGGTGGATCCCAACCGCGGTGCTCCGGCGCCGAGCGAAGACCGATGCGCGTCGAGCTGAGCCAGACGTTTCGCTTCGAGGCGGCGCACCGGTTGCCCATGGTGCCGATGGACCACAAGTGCTTCCGGCTCCACGGGCATTCGTTCGTCGTCGACGTGACGCTGGCAGGCGAGGTGGACGAGCGGATGGGCTGGCTGCTCGACTTCGCCGACATCGCCGCGGTGGTGGAGCCGATCCTCCTCGGCGAGCTCGATCACCGCACGCTCAACGACGTAAAGGGCCTCGAGAATCCGACCTCCGAGCGGCTGTGCCGGTGGCTGTGGGGGCGGCTCGCGCCGGCATTGCCGGGCCTGGGAGCGATCACCGTGCACGAGACCTGCGCGGCTCGTTGCACCTATCGGGGAGCGTCATGAGCGAGACGTGGCTCACGAACCGTGCATCGCCCGGCTTCCCGCCCAATCGAATCGTGTGGCGCCGCATCGGAACCTGAACACCGACGACGGGAGTCCCCATGGCCACGAGAGTGTTCATCACCGGAACCACCGGTTACCTGGGCGGGGCGATCTCCGCCCGCCTCGCCCAGTCGGGTTGCGACGTGCGCGGGCTGACGCGCAGCGAGGAGCGGGCGCGCCGGTTGGCCCTGTGGGGGGTGCAGCCGGTGCTCGGAGACCTGGACTCCCCGGAGTCGTTCCTCGCCGAGCTCAAGAACAGCGATGCCGTGATTCACGCCGCCTTCGACGGCACCGCACCCGCGGAAAGGGACGAGCGAGCGCTCGAGGCGGTCCGCGCGGGATGCCAGGACGGGCGGGTGCGTCGCTTCCTCTACACGAGCGGAGTGTGGGTGCACGGCGATACCGGCGGGCAGGTGGCCGACGAATCCTCGCCGCTCGCCCCCGCCGAGGTGGTGTCCTGGCGCCCGGCCCACGAAGAAGAGGCGCTGGAGCTTGCCGCGCACGATGTGCAGGTCGTGATCCTGCGCCCCGGGATGGTCTACGGCGGCACCGGTGGCGCGTTGGGAGAATGGTTCGAGGAAGCGCGCGACAAGGGATCGATCTCTTACCCGGGCGGTGAGCAGCACTGGAGCATGGTGCACCGCGACGACGTCGCGGACGCCTACCTCCTGGGACTCGAGCACGCGCGCGGGGGCGAGCGTTATCTGCTCGTCGATGGATCGCGCTTCACCGTGCGCGAGCTCGCGGAAGCCGCGGCCCAGGCAGCGGGCGTCACGGCACGCGCGATCGCGCGCGCCGAGGTGCTGGATACCCTGGGACCCCATGGGGCTGCGCGACTCATGGACCAGCAGTTCCACTCGGCCAAGGCGCGGCGCGAGCTGGGCTGGGTGCCGGCACATACGTCGTTCGTGACCGAGGCGGCGGCCCTCCACCGCGAGTGGAACGCAGGCCGGACGGCGGTCGCCTGAAACCGTGAGACGGCGCTGGCGACTGGTCGCGGCCGGGCTCGCCCTCGCGATCGGTCTCGCGCTTCTCGTGCCTCCCCTGCTCACCCGCGCGATTGGATCCCGGGTCCGAGCCGAGGCCGCGCGGCGCGGCCTCGACGTCACGTGGCGCTCGCTCGAGGTTCGCCTGCCCGCGCGCGCGCTGCTGCGTGATCCGATCGCGCGGGCGAGCGGCGACACCGTGTTCCAGGCCCGCTCGCTCGCGGTGGCCCTGGATCCGCTGGCGCTCTTGCTGGGGCGGACCCAGGTCTCGGGCATCGAGGTGGCGCATGCGACGGCGCGCCTACCGGCATCCCACGGCGTCGACCCCGACACGTTGGCGCCGGACGAGCCTGCGCGCGGGCGGCCCGGGGACGCCGAGCGCGCGCTCCGCGTGCGCCGCTCGGCCGAGGGGGTGGCGCGGCTCGTGAGCATGCCGGCGCGGCGCCTGCCGCGCCTGACCTTCGACGACGTGACCGTGCGAAGCTCCCGCGGCGCCGACGCGCTGTGGAGCGGAGTCCACATCGCGTGGCTCGGGGTCGAGCCCTCCCAGGGCGGCGTGCGCCTCGCCGCATCCGGATCGATCCTGGGCGAGCGCGAGGTCCCTTTCGTGGCCTCGCTCGTCCACGCGCACGACGATCGCCTGTCGGGAGCCATTCGCCTCGAGATCCCCGACACGCGGGGCCGCCGCACCGCCCTGGTCCTCGGGGCGAACGGCATCGTGCGGCAGGACCGCCGGCAGGGGCGGCTCGTGATCGCCGACGGGTCGCGCTTCACGATCGGCAAGCTGCCGCTCATCGTCAGGGCCACGATCGCGCGCCAGGGGCCCACGCTCGATCTCACGCTGGCGGCGCGAGGGCTCACCGCCGAACAGGTCCAGGGGAGCCTTCCTGAAGCGGTGCTCGGCCCGTTGGCGAAGCTCAAGGTGCGGGGATCATGGGACTACAAGCTGGCGCTCGATCTCGACGGTGCGCGCCCCGACAGCGTTCGTCTCGCGGCTTCCGTGGTGCCGCACGGCCTGGCGCTGGATTGGGAACGCTCCCGCCTCGATCTCGCTCTCGAGCAGCCATTCGTCGCGCGCATCCATCTGCCCCGCGGCCGGGAGGTCGAGCGCGAGCTGTCCGAGGCGAACCCGCACTTCCGCCCACTGGAACGGATCGCGTCGCCACTCGTCACGGCGGTGGTCACCAACGAGGACGGCGCCTTCTTTCGCCACCGCGGCTTCAACCTCGAGGCGGTCGAGGGCGCGATCGCCGACGATCTGCGGTCGGGCTCGTTTCGGCGCGGTGCCGGCACGATCACCATGCAGCTCGTGCGCAATCTCTATCTGGGGCACGAACGCACGCTCTCGCGCAAGTTCCAAGAGGTGGTGCTCGCCTGGGTGCTCGAGCATCTGACCGGGATCACCAAGGAGCGGCTGCTCGAGATCTACCTCAACATCATCGAATGGGGACCCAACGTGCATGGCGCGGACGAAGCGGCGCGCTTCTACTTCGATCGCGACGCCTCGGAGGTCACCGTGGAGCAAGCACTGTTCCTGGCCACGGTGGTCCCGGCGCCGAGCAAGTGGCGCAGCCGATTCGACGCCACGGGAGCGTTGCGGCCATTCGCGCGTGCCCAGATGCACTTCATCGGACGCGCGATGGTGGCCAAGGGATGGCTGCCCGCCGAGAGCCTCGTCTCGACCGACTCGCTCAAGGTGGAGCTGGCGGGCGCGGCGCGCGCCGTGCTCTTCCCGCCCGACACTACCGGGCCGGACACCACCGGGCCTGTTCACGACTCCCGACTTCCGGGGTAAACTGAAGGCGTTCCCTGATTCCGTCCCCACGGGACCGGCGGGACGCCACCCATCCCTGAAGGGAATGCATGACGCTGCCGATACTTGGCGGGAACGCCTGCGGCCCGTATGATGTCGTGCCCAGCGCGCCGTCCGTGATTCGAATCGGCCGCGATGGTCCTGAGTGGCCGCGCTCCTTTACGCTCGAAAGGAAAGTTTCGATGGCCCACCCCCTCTCGCGCTCGGTTGTCTGTTGGGGCGCCGCTCTGGTCCTCTTGGCCGGAACCGCGCTGCCCGCCCGGGCCCGCACCCCGAACGCCACCTCCACCGAGCACATCCGGCGGCTCAAGACCTTGGAGCAACAGCTGCTCATGAAGGAACCGGCCGAACGCCGCCTGGAGCAACGGGAGCGTGAGCGCGGCCGCGGGGAAGGCCGCCGCACCGGCTCGAAGCTGCGTCCGGCCGAGGGCTCGGACGAGGCGTACACCGGCGCCCCGCGTCCCGGCACGGCGCAGCGCCTCGTGACCTCGGGGATCCAGAACTATCTGGCCAACAACCCGGCTGGCGACGGCCCCGGGTCCTGCCAGTCCGAGGTCTCGATCGCCGCGATCGGCGACCATGTGGTCGCCACCTGGAACGACGGCCAGGTGATCTACGACGACACGCTGCCGGGCTTCCAGGGCTATGGCTACTCGCTCGACGGCGGCGTCACGTGGACCGACGGCGGCTCCCCACCGGCCGCCAATGTCGTCTCCTGGGTCAGCGATCCGGTGGTGGTGGCCGACCCCAGGAACGGGTCGTTCTACTACGTCGGCCTGTGCGACCCGGGGAATGGCACCAACGGCATCGGCGTGGTGCGGGGGCAGTTCAGCGGCTCCACCTTCGTGTGGGACACGCCGGTGGTGGTGCGCGCCTATGACTCGAACAGCAGCCTGCTCGACAAGGAGTGGCTGGCAATCGACCCGGCGAACGGCAACCTCTACCTGAGCTACAGCCGTTTCATCGGCAGCGGCGGCGTCTACTTCACGAACCAGATCGACTTCGAGCGTTCGACCGACGGCGGCCAGACCTGGACCGATCTCCAGACCTTGTCGGCCCCGGACGACGCCGGGTACGTGCAAGGCTCGCGTCCCGCGGTCGGACCCGACGGCGAGGTGTACGTGGTGTGGTGGGCGATCGGCCACGCCTCGAACAGCTTGTTTGGCCGCGACTTCATGCGGGTGCGCAAGTCCACCAACGGCGGGACCTCGTTCGCCACCGAGGTGACCGCCGACAGTCTGTTCTCCAACTGGGGCAGCGGCGCTCCCGGGTTCAATCGCGGGATCGGCGTCACGTTCCCGAGCATCGCCGTGGACAGGAGCAACGGCCCCAACCGCGGCCGCGTCTACGTGGCCTGGAACGAGGCGGTCAACTTCTACGAAGACGACCTCGGCCTGGCGCGCCGCCACGCCGAGCGCGAGCCCAACGATTCCCCTTCGCAGGCGACCGCGTTCACCGTCGGCGAGCAGCTGAATGGGGTGATCGACCGGCCGGCGACCAGCAAGAGCGCCGGCGACTTCGACTACTACCGCTTCCAGGGCGTCCAGGGACAGACGGTGATCTTCTACATGGACTCGCTCGACGTGAACCTGGACGCCGCGTTCCGCCTCTTCTGCACCGACGTGGATGCCCAGGGCAGGACCGGCCGCCTGGCCTTCAGCCTCGCCAGCTCTCCCAACGGGGGCTTGCTGGTCTTCACACCTCCCGCGGACGGCACCTACTACATCCGGGTCGCCTCCTACCTGGGCGGCTCCATCGGTGGGTACCACATCGTAACGGGGAACCATGTGCCCGATGGCGCGCCGATCGACGACCGGGCGCGCGATCACCGCGACGTGTTCGTGACCTCTTCGGCCAACGGGACCACCTGGGGTCCGACGGTGCGGGTCTCCGACGATCCCGGGTACTTCGACGACTGGTTGCCGGAGGTGGCGGTGGCGGGCGACGGCAAGGCCTTCTGCGCCTACTACGACTGGCGCGACCCAGCCCAGTGTGGAGGGCTGTCCAACGTCTACATGGTGCGGTCCGACGACGGGGGCTTGAGCTGGGGATCGGGCCTGCCGATCACGACCGCCGAGTCGGACTGGACCTTCGGATCGAGCAGCCTGATCCCGAATCAAGGTGACTACATCGCGCTCTTCGGCGCCGACACGACGGCGATCGTAGGCTGGGCCGACAATCGCTACGGGGATCCGGACGTGTTCGTGGCCAAGAGCAGCCTGAACTGCACCGCGGCCCAGATCACGGCCAGCGCGTCGGCCACGCTCGACACCGCCACGGTGACATGGGGAATCGCCAACGGACCTGGGGCGGCGGTCAAGATCTACCGCCGACTCCAAGGCGCGGCACAGTACGACTCGGTTGGCATCGCGGTGGCGAATGGATCGGGAGGGATCACCTTCTACGACACGACCGTGGAGGCGGGACGCACCTACGACTACCGGCTCGGCCTCGAGGGCTTCTGCCAGAACTTCGCCGGCACCGTTGCGGTGAGCGTGCCCTTCCCGCCCGGCCTGGCGTTGGGAGCGTACCCCAACCCGACATCGGGCAGCCTCACGGTCACGTTCACGCTGCCGAGCGGTGCGCCGGCGAGCCTCGATCTGTACGACTTGTCCGGCCGCCGCGTGCGATCACAGAGCGCAGCGGGGCCGGGGCGCCAATCGGTCGACCTGACGCGGCTCAAAGCGGGTTTGTACATCCTCCGCCTCACTCAGGCTAAGCACACGGCGACCAAGCGCGTGGCCGTGTTCCCGGGCGCTGTGCCCTGAGACTCGACCGACCTCAGCGCCCCAGCAGAGCCTCGACCTCCATCACCGCCGTCATCTCGTCCTTCAGGATGTGGTAGATGGTGTGATAGAAGACCGCGTTGCCGCGGACCATGGGAATGATCTTCTGGTAGGCTTCCGCCGCCTTGCTCTCGGTCTTGAGCGCCTCCTCGAGCATGACGCGCACCTCCTCGGTATGAACGATCGGCGCGGCGTCGCGCGTCGTCACCGCCTCGCCGCCCAACACGGCGATGATCTCGCGCACCTTCTTGGCGTGGCCGAGCGACTCGGCGACTTCCTCCTCGAAGTGCTCGGCCAGGGTGAGCGATTCGAGCCCCTTCACGTAGGCCGCATAGTGAGCGTAGAGAGCCTGGGCTCTGAGCTCCCACCCCAGTGACTGATTGAGCGCCTTCACGAGCTTCGCCTGGTTCGCGATCTTGACCGGCATGATCCCTCCGCATCGAATGGGCTCGGCCTCGCGGCCGATGAGCTTCGGCACGGCTCGCCCCTCTCGGCGCGGAGTCTACATGCGAGAAGCCTTTCGTGCCGCGATGGGCCGGCTGCGCGTGGTGCGGGGCGAGTGGCGCCTGCGCTCTCGAGCCGCTGCCAGCACCTCGGCCGCCTCGCGCGGCAGCCCGTTGTCGCCGTAGCGCGAGATCGTCTCGTGCGCGTAGCCTGCGCGCACCGCCAGCGCCGAGAAGTTGCGTCCATCGAGGAAGAAGTACCCCAGCGTACGCCGGTAGCGGTCCAACCGGTCGCAGCGCAGCAGTGCCACGGCGCGGGTGACGTCGAACGCCCCGCGAGCGAACCCACGGGCCTCTGCGCCGCGCGGGTCGAGGTTCTTGGGTCCGGGCGGGGCCGAGCGCCCACCGCGGTAAAGCTCGGGGGCATCGATGCCGAGAAACCGGACAGTCTCGACGTCGGCGGCACTCCATCGGATCTCGGCCGTGTCGCCGTCCATCAGCCGCAGCGCTTGGGGCTCGACCGTCACACGCACGCCGTGGGGGCGCCGCTGCGGGAGCACCGCGCCGGCCGCCAGCGAGGAGACGACGAAGCCACCGAGCAGGAGGCCGATGGCCAGTGCCCACGGTGTCGGCCCGCGGCAGCGCGCGGCGGGCACGTGATCGGGCGACCACGGCTCTGGATCCCGCACTCGGGCATTATCGCCGTTTTGAGGACGGGGGCGAGGAGCGTCTTCTGGCGCTTCCTAAAGCCCGCTGCGTGGCGCAACCTGCAACACCTGTGGCGTCACGTACACTTCTGCTGCGGCGCGATGTCGCAACTCGTTGGCATCACACAGGCGGGCGACGGCACGACCTTTGATTGGATGGTCCGGCAACGGGGCCGCTTTGACGAGGAGGACACTCATGGACAACAAGCACAACCAGCTCCCCAAATTGCTGGACCGCGCGTTGATCGCGACGCTGATCTTCCTCGTCCTACTGCTCATGGGCATCCAGGTCGCCCGGGCCGGCGAGATCATTCCGTCGATTGGCCTCTCGCATTCGACCGCCAACCATGACGGCGAGGCCAAGGTATTCGGAGGGCTCGCGTTCCGTGGCAACCTGGCGCCCCTGATCAAGACCGAGGTGGGGTTGGCCTACCGTTCCGAGTCGTTCGCCAACAACGATCTGACCGTGCGCATGTGGCCGCTCACCGCGTCGCTGTGGCTCACGCCGATGCCGACCCTCTACGCGGGCGGCGGCGTGGGCTGGTACAACACGACGCTCGATTACGCCAAGTCGACCGGATTCGAGGACAAGACGACCCAGGAGTTCGGCGTCCACCTGGGCGGTGGCTTGCGCGTCCCGATCGGCCCGGTCGCGGCATTGGACCTGAACGGGCGCTACGTGTTCTTGGACCAGCAAGCGAGCGAGCTGCCGCCGAATCACTTCAACCCGGACTTCTGGAGCACTTCGTTGGGCGTGGCGTTCAAGTTCTGACCGTTCAGGCCCACGCTTCGCGCACCGAGCGCTCGTAGGCCGCCCAATAGGGATCGGGCGTCGGTTCCGCGATGACGCGCACCGCACCGTCGGACGAGGTGAGCCACAGCTTCCCGCTTCCTGGCACCATCTCGCCCACTCGGGCGCCGGTGATCCCCTCCTGAGCGAGCGATTCCAACACCGTGGCGGCGCGTGCGGGGCGGGCGGTGACGATCAGGGTGCCCTGTGAGAGCGTCCAGTAGGGATCGATCCCGCCAAACGCCTCGCATGCCGCCCGCGCTTCGGCGGAGAGCGGGATCCTCTGCTGCTCGACCCTGAGATCGAGACCCGAGGCATGCGCCAACTCGAGCAGGCCGCCGAGGACTCCGCCCTCGGTTGCGTCGTGGAGCGAGGTCACGCCGTGCTCCCCGACTCCCACGCGCAACGCCGCTCGGCAATCGGAGACCACGCTCACCTGATCCACCAGCGCCCGGGCCCGCGCGAGGCCGGCCGCATCGAGGGCGAGCCGTCCGGGAAACGCCCACGCCGCGACCGCCGTGGCTTCGATCGCACATCCCTTGGTGACGATCACGACGTCGCCCGGGCCCGCCATGGCAGCCGTGAGCGCGCGCCCTTCGTCGCCGACGCCGATCAGCGTGCCGAGCCCGATCACGGTCGACTCGCAGCCAGCATGGCGTCCGGTGTGCCCCGCCACCACGGCGACGCCGAGGGCTTCCCACTCGGCGCTCATCGCCTTCCAGTAGATCCCAAGCTCGGCGTCGTCGAATCCCGGCGAGAGCAGGAAGCCGAGCGAGGCGTACGCCGGCGGGATCCCGCTGGTCCACAGGTCGGAGGCCAGCAGGTGGCAGGAACACCGCGCCGACATCTCGAGCCCCCACGCGGGCACGAGCGAGAACGGATCGGTGGTGACCGCCATCACGCGTCCCGCGCCGAGCCTGACGATCGCGCAGTCGGCTCCGACGCGAGGACCCACCCGCACCTCGGGCCGCGCAGCACCCAAATGGGGGAAGATCAGGCGCTCGAGGGTGTCAGGCGCCAGCTTGCCGAGCCGTGATTCGACCATGCTTCAGTCTCGCCACTCGGCGCCCCCGACACAAGGGGTGGCATGCAGGCCGGTTACCGTCGCGCGGCAACGCGCTCAGTCGAGAGCCGGACCGAACAGCACCGCGTTCAGGACCAGCCGCTCGGTCGAACGCCAGAACAGCCGAAACGCCGGCGCTCCCACTACCATGAGCACGTGCCCGTCGCCGTGCGGCTCGTCGACCGCGTACACGGTGCCGCGGAGCCGCCGCTCGGTCTCCGGCCACACCCACCCGCTGACGGCGAGCGGGGCGCGCTCGAACCGCATCGGGTTGGCTCCATCCTTGGACGGCTTCAGGAGCAACCGACCCTGGACGAGCACCGGAAGCGAGCCACCCTCGAAGCCGTAGCAGAGGAAGTGACGCGGATCGAGGGTGGCTCGGAACACGGTGCCCGGAATCGGCTCCGGCCGGCGCTCCAGCTCGCGCACGCTGTCGGGCACCGCACCCTGATCGCTCTCTTCCTCGTCTTTCTTCTTCTCCTTGACGCCCACCACCTTGGCGCTCGAGAGCCCGACCGACTTCAGGGTCGGGAACTCGGCCGCGTCATCCAGACACAGCAGCGTGCCGCCGCGGTCCACCCAGTGCTTGAGGCTCTCCACCCCGCCGTCGCCCAGCGCGGCGGCCAGCTCCGAGGCGTTGCCGTCGGGCACCACGAGCACGTTGTAGCGGTCGATTTCGGCCCCGCCCAGGGCGGCGGGTCGCAGCGCGGTGAACGGCAGGCCGAGGCGGCGTTCGAACAGGAACCACAGCCATCCGTACGAGGTGGGTGAGACCGGGCGATCCACCAGGATGCCTACCCGCGGGCGCTTCAAGCTCACCATGGATTCCGACCCGATCCCGGTATCGCCCTGATCCGGGTAGGCGGTGTTCACGGCCGTGACCTTCACGCCGGAGGTGGCGGCGAGGGCCGCAATCCGCCCGTGCAGGGTCTCCGGGTTGCGCTCGACCCGCGCCACGAACGATCCGCGCGGGAAACTCTTGCCGGATGCTCGTAGCGGTTTGGTCGCGGTGGCCACCTTGAAGTCCTCGGCCAGGAGTCGCAACGCAAGCCGCGCCGCGCCTTCGCCGTCGTAGGCCCACACGTAAGCGGTCGCCGCGCGGCCGCCCTCCACGCGGCCACGCAGATCGAGCGCGACCTGGCCCTTGCCGTCCGCGAGCACGAGCGGCCCCAGGCGGCTGGTGCGCGCCGTGAGCGGCACGCCCACGGCGAGCGAATCGGCGAGCGTGTCGGCGGCCGGGTCGGCGGCGTTGGCATCGGCGGGAGCGAGCCGCGTTCCCCCGGCGGGTGGCTCGCGCAGAGCGTAGACATCGACCCCATAGGCCAGCGGAAGCGACCAAGCCGTGACATCGTAGAAATCGTAGCCCTCGCGGGGGGCGTGGGTGCCGCGCCGGATGTTGCGCGCGTACTTGTCGAGCTGGGTTCGGGCGAAGGTGGGCTCGACCGGAGCGTCGCGGTCCAGCAGCGTGCGTGCCACCCGCGAGCCCGGCTGCGCGAGGTCCACCACGAACGTGCCGGCGCGGAAATCGTGGCCTGCCCACGGAGCTTCCGGGTAGCGCGCCGGGCCGCCCCGGGCAGCTCCCGCGGAATCCGCAGCCCGCGCAGTGGACCGCGTCCGATCGGAGGAAGGCGCGTCCCACCACACGGCTTGGGCGCTCGCGGCGCGGAACCCGCCCTGGATCCAGCGCACCTCGACCCCGGCATCGAGAAGGTTGCCCGCCAACGCCGCGGCATTCACGGGGTCACGGGAGATGTCGAATGCGAAGGCGCGCACCGGCCCGGCTTGACCGAAATGGATCGCGTCGCGCGCGAAGCCAGCGAAGTCGCGCAGCCGCTCCTCGCGGTGGGCGGCCGCGACCGCGCAGGTGGCGAGCGAGGCCGTGAAGTGGCGTTCGATCCCGTCGAGCAGGGTCACCACGGTCTCGTCGTCGCGTCGGATCGCCAAGTTGCCGCCGCCATCGGTCTCGTAGGTCATGCCGATCGCGCCCTGCAGGGTGGGCCAGATGTCCCAATAGCCGGGATAGAAGAAGTCGAACACGTCGCGCACGTAGTAGCTCCAGCCGTAGCGGTCGAAGGCCTCGGCGTTCGCGCGCCCGAAGATCTCGTTCCAGCGCGTCACTTCGGCAGCCGGGAGAACCGGGTTCATGGGCGCCGCGGTGGGCGGGAAGAAATACGAGGCGGTCTGTCCATGGTGGTCCACGAGCACCGCCGGATGCCAACGCCGGAACGCCTGCGCCATCTGGCGCGACTCGATCTGGCTCATCGCCAGCGCGTCACGGTTCATGTCGAGCTGGTAGTGGTTGGTACGGCCCCCGATCCCCCATGGCTGCTGCCCTTGCTGCTCGATCGCCCACGGGTCGGGGTTGCCCGAGCCGAGCGCGTTCACCCAGGTGACGAAGCGCTCGTGCCCGTCGGGGTTGTGCGCCAGGTTGAGCAGCACCACGCAGCGCTCGCGGACCGCGCGCGTGGTCGAGTCCTCGCCCGCGGCGAGCTGGTAGGCCACCTGCATCATGGCTTCGAACGAGGCCGACTCGTCGCCGTGGATGCTGTAGTTGAGCCACACGGTGACCGGCGTGCCGTGGATCAGCTTCTCCGTTTCGGCGGCGCCGGTGAGCGTGCGAGGGTCGGCCAGCTTCGAGGTGGCGGCGCGGATCGCGTCCAGTCGCCGCTGGTTCTCGGGCGACGTGATGACGAGCAGCGCTCGCTCCCGGAACTCGTAGGTGCGGCCGAACGGCTCGCGGCTCACTCGGTCGGGGGCGGCCTGGAGCAGGGCTTCGATGTAGCGCTCCATGTTGGCGTAGCTGGTGTGGAAGGTGCCGGGCTGGTAACCCAGCAGCGCCGCCGGGCGCGGCACGCCATCGCGATACGGGCCGCGATCGTAGAAGTCGAACGGCGCCGGCGCCGAGACCGCGGGGAGCGCGAGCACGCACGCAAGCGCGAGAGTCGGAAGAGGGCATCGAGCGACGAGCGACACGGTGTCACCTCCGGTGGGGAACAAGGCGTTCGCGAGAGTGGCGCAGTGTAGCGGAAGGGTGCGAACGGCGGCACTGCGGTATTCGGGCGTAGATTCGGCGGCCGCAGCGGGAAAGACTAGTGGACGACGACCAGCTTTCGTGCGGCGGCGCGGCCGCTCTGTGACACGCGGACGAAGTAGAGTCCCGGAGAGGTCCGGACCAGGTTCGGGGCGCGAACGTCCTGAATGCCCCTGGAGACGTTCTCGAGATCGCGTCTCGCGACTCGCCGGCCACCGATGTCGAAGACCTCGATCGTCGTCCGCTCCGTCGCCGGAAGCTGCAATGTCATCCGCAAACCGGTTCCCTCGAATCGGGCCGCCTGAATCTCCAGCCTGGGTGCGGGATCCGGGGATGCGCCCGGATTGGCCATCGCGGTGCCCGGCCCCGCGCCTCGAACCCGAACCTCGTCCTCACCGACGAAGGGGCTGCCGTCGCGCATGCGACCGAACAGGAACGCAGTCTTGTCCTGCTCGGTAAGCGTGAGGTCCTCGACGTCGAACTGGAGCAACGCGTCCGTGATACCGTCTCCATTGATATCGCGGAGATCGACCCGCGGCTGGCCTCCTCCTCTCTCGCTCGGGGGCGCCCCGGCGAGGCGAACGCTCGCTAGGTCGATGCCGGAAACAGGAAAACCCTTGGCCCCGAAGAGGGCCACGGGGAGCAGCCCGCGCGAGTCGCGCTGGATCGTGTTGACGGGGCTCCCGGGGCGGATGTCCATCGTCACGCGCCGCGCGGGCTGCCCGAGGCGCAGGGCGCGCACGGTGCTGGAGTAGCATTCGTTGGTGGGCGGCAGCACACAGCTTGCGAGGCCCCCCACGAATATGATCTGGTCGTCGATCGGGTCGTATGCAGCGACGGCTCCGGCCGGGGGCTCGATCGGACCTCCGACCATGTTCAGTGGCCTCCAGGCAGGAGGCTCCGTCTTGAAGTCGAGGGCGTACAGGCCGGATCCCAGCAGCAGCAGGGCACGGTCGCGCACGGGATCGTCGAAGAGCCTCCCCAGCGATGCAGCGGCCGGCGCCGGGGGCGCCACGGCCGAGATACGCGACCACACGGGCGGATCCTCCAGCGTAAGGGCGTACATCGTCGAGCCCTGGGAGTCGTAGATCAGCAAGCGGTCCCGCTGTGAATCGTATGCGCCGACGAACAGCGCGAGGGCGGGCGCCGTTCCCACGGGCGAGAGCTGCCGCCATGCCAGGCCGTCGCCGAGGGGGAGCTCCCACAGGTCACCCAAGGCGTACAAGTATCGGTGCCAGATGTACGCGCCGCCGAAGACGACCAAGCGATCTCGCGCCGGATCGTAGGCCGCGATCGCGCTGAAGCGCTCGGGCGGAGGCGCCGTGGCGTTCAGATACTCCCACAGGCTGGGGCCGGCTAGGTCGAAGCTCCAGGTGTCGTTCGTATAGCTGGACCCCTCGTCGATCGCCGCCGGCCCGGAACCGCCGAACACGAGCATTCGGTTCCTGCGCGAGTCGAGGGCGACGGCGTGATGAATGCGCCAGGGTCCGGGCGCGGCTACATCGAGCCGCCTCCATACCGGTTCCCCCACGAACGACAACTCCCGTACCTCGTTGAACAGCCCGCCATCGGGCCAGAAGGGCCGGTCGTTGAAATTCTCGCCCCCGAACACCACGACGCGGTGACGGAGAGGATCGTAGAGCGCGGAGGCATACGCGCGCCCGACGAAGTCGCCGCTCGGGAACAAGCGAACCCATGTAGCGCTCGTGCCCGGGGCCGGCACAGGCGGTGGGGGGACCCCGCTGCAGCGGTGCCCCAGGTGGGATCGGAGGATCGCCAGGTCGGACTCCGTCGTCGTTCCATCTCCGTCGAAATCGGAGGCTCCGGCCCCGGCAAGGCTCTCCGCGGCCGCGGCGATGGCAAAGTCCAGTTCGTCCACCTCGAGATCGCCGTTCTGGTCGGTGGAACCGAGACCCGTCGTGCCGATCAACTGCCCGTCGGCGATCACCGAGGCCCTCGCGGCCGAGGATCCGCCTCCTGGGATGCTGAGATCCACGACGCCATGGGAGTCGGACTGCACGCAGATGTGCTCTAGCGCGCACAGCGAATCGAGCCGGCAGATCGAGCGCATCCAGTCCTGCGGAATCTGGATCCGGACCATCGATCCCGCGATGGTCGCGTTCGAGCCGTCGCGGACGACGATCCGGGTGTGCAGGTCCCCCTGCGGGCACACGTACATCGTCCAAGGAACGGAACTGTTGATCGCCGAGGGCACGCCGGCGTCGGCGGTCGGGCAGATGACCAGCAGGAGAATCAGGGGAATCAGCCACATGGCACTATCGCCGAGCGAGTCACAAGAATGATAGGCCCATGCACGACCACCGCGGAAGCGTAAATGGCTGGCGACGCGGCGTGCGTCCCAAATGCGAAGCGGGGCGCCCACTCGAGCGCCCCGTCCATGTTCGACCTGAGGCTTCTTTACACCGGCTGGATGATCGCGAAGTGGGCTCCCTGAGGATCCTGGAGGATCGCGAAGCGCCCGATGTCGGGGATGTCCTTGGCGGGCAGCGTGATCTTGGCCCCCGACGCCTTCGCCTTCGCCACGCTTCCGTCACAGTCGTCGACGGCGAAATAGACCAGCCAGTGCGCGGGCACCGACCCCATTTCCTTCGTGATCTTCATCATTCCTCCGGCCGAGGTGTCGCCGCGCTTGAAGACCGTGTAGTCCATACTGGGGACCTTCATCGACTCGGCCTTCCAGGGGAAGAGCCCGGTGTAGAACTTCTCCGCCTTCGACGGATCGTTGGTCATCAGCTCGGTCCAGCACATCGCCCCCGGCTCGTCCAACACGCCGGCGCCTGCGTGCTTCTTCGCCTGCCAGACGCAGAACACCGCGCCCGTGGGGTCCTCGATCACCGCCATGCGGCCCACGTCCATCACGTCGAACGCTTCCTTGAGCAGCTTGCCGCCCAGCTCTTTCGCCCGAGACGCGGCGCGATCGGCGCTCTCGACCGCAACGTACGAGGCCCAGTGCGGCGGCACCCCCTGCGCGCGCTGCTCCTTGTGCATCGAAAACAGGGCGCCCACGCTCTGGCCTTTGAGCTTGAGCATGGTGTACGTCTCGCCACCTCCGATGTCGCCGTCCTCGCTGGTCCAGCCGAACAGCGCGCCGTAGAACTTCTTCGCACCATTCTGGTCGGTGGTCGAAAGCTCGGGCCAACAAAACGTGCCGGGTGCATGCTGCGTGGTGATCGTCATCGGGGATCTCCTTGTCCTAGTGACGGCCCGATCCGGTCGACCCGCCCGAAGCCGAAGCCTCATCGTGCTTGCGCGCGTGGGGACCGCGGGGTCGTTGGTCGTACTTGTGGAACAGCCTCGTCTGCCGATTCTCCATCGAGATCGACTTGCCCGCGATCCACACC
Organism: Candidatus Eiseniibacteriota bacterium; assembly: GCA_005893295.1. Classification (GTDB taxonomy): domain Bacteria; phylum Eisenbacteria; class RBG-16-71-46; order RBG-16-71-46; family RBG-16-71-46; genus WS-8. Next base: position 17,205 of record VBOY01000027.1, read on the forward strand.
TGCTCGACGTGGGTCGTGATCTCGAGCGGATCGCCGTCCGCTACCAGCAAGTCCGCAAGCTTGCCAGGCTCGAGCGACCCGAGACGGTCGGCGACACCCAGGATCTGCGCCGGATAGAGCGTGATCGCCTTGAGCGCCTCGTCGTGCGGCAAGCCGTACGCCGCGGCCATCGCGGCGTGGTAGGGCAAGTTGCGCGCGTTGCTCGCCTCGCCGCCGTCGCCACCATCCGAGATGCAGAAACGAACGCCCGCCGCACTCAGTCGTGCCGGCAAGCTCATTCCCTGATCGTACGGCTCGTAGCTGCGGCGCGGCAGGCTCAGCGTGGGGCCCGTGATCACCGCGATGTCGCGGCGCTTGAGCTCGTCGGCCACGCGCCAGGCGTCGTAGCCGTCGACCAGCACCACGTTCTTGAGACTCTGCTCGTCCACGAAGCGCAGCACCGCCTGGATCTGGTTGATAGCCGAAGCCTGGAAGAACACCGGGATCTCGCCGCGCAGCGCCCTGCCCATCGCATCCCACTTGACATCCCGGTCGTGGCGCGGGATCCCGGGTTGGCGCTCGGCGTCGTGCGCCTTCCAGTAGGCGCGCGCGTCGTCGAACGCCTTGTGGATCGTCGCCAGCGCGGCCTCCCGTTGCTTCTTCTGCTCTTCTTCGCTGCGCCTCTCGTACCGCGATCGGTTGATCCCCATCGCCGGCCACTGCACATGGAGACCCACCGGGGCCTTGATCGTCATGTCCTCGAAGGTCCAGCCATCGAGGTGGATCAGCGCCGAGGTGCCATTGAGCTCACCACCGCGCGGCACGATCAACGCCGAGGTGAGCCCGTTGACGCGCGCCACCGGGATCAGATCGCTCTCGGGATTGATCGCCACCTGGGCGCGGATGTTGGGATTCACATCCCCGGTCTCGGCGTAGTCGACCGTACCGCGCACGCTGCCGATCTCGACCAGACCGAGCGCCGAGATCGGGGCGATGAAGCCGGGGTAAACGTGCTTGCCCTGGCAGGAGACGACGCGCGCGCCCTCGGGTGCCGCGAGGTTGGCACCCACGGCGGCGATCTTGTCGTCTCGAAGCACGACCGTGGCGTTCTCGAGCGTCGGCCCGCTCACCGTGTGGACCGTCGCTCCGACGAGGGCAACCGTCTCGGCGCCCGCCCTGGTCCAGAGGAGACACGCGGCCAACGCTGCCGCCGGCGCACCCCACCCTGCGAGGCGTCGCCTCATCGCTGGCCCCCTTCCGAACCGCCGTGCTCCGCGAGCGCGCGCCGCTCGCCTTCCGACTGGTACGGCAGCTCCGTGCCCTGGCAGTCGTCGCCGCTCAGATTGGTCTCCTCCAGGTAACGCGGCGGCCAGGGCTGCTTCTCGCCCTTCGACTCGCCGCCTTCCTTCGTGGCCGCCTTGGCGCGCGCGATCAACGCGTCGCGCTCGCGGGCGAGGGCCGATCGCCCGGCCAGATCGGCCGCGCGATCGAAGTACTTGCGCCCCTCGATCCAGGTTTGCTCGCAGACCGAGAGCGGAGACAGCGGGCTCCCACTCCAGATCGCGAAGTCCGCGTCCTTGCCCACCTCGAGCGAGCCCACGCGGTCGTCGATCTTCAGCGACTTCGCCGGGTTCAAGGTGACGAACTGGATCGCCTGCTCGGGCGGCACCCCGCCGTACTTCACCGCCTTCGCCGCTTCGGTGTTGAGCCGTCGCGCCAGCTCGGGATCGTCGGAGTTGAACCCGGTGTTCACGCCCCGATCCCACATCAGATAGCCGCTGTAGGGGATGGCGTCGATCACCTCGAACTTGTAGGCCCACCAGTCGCTGAAGCCGAGCGCCGAAGCGCCATGCGCCGCCAATTCGTCCGCCACCTTGTAGCCTTCGAGCACGTGCGTGAACGTGTTGATGCGGAACCCAAACGTCTCGGCGAGCCGCATCAGCATCAGGATCTCGTCCTGGCGATACGAATGAACGTGGACCAGGCGCTTTCCGGCGAGGACCTCGTCGAGCGCTTCGAGCTGGAGGTCGCGCCTCGGCGGCAACGGCCGCCGGTGCCGCCGGTACTCGTCCCACGCGGCGCGGTAGTCGGCGGCGCGCAGGAAGGCGTCGCGGATCGTCTGCTCCACCCCGCCACGGCTCTGCGGATAGCGACCGTTCGCGTCCGCGCCCCAGTTCGACTGTTTCGGGTTCTCGCCCAGGGCGAACTTCACGGTCGGCGGCGCCGCCGTGAACAGCAGCCGCTCGGGAGGTTCGCCCCAGCGGTTCTTGATCACCGCGCACTGCCCGCCGATCGCGTTACACGAACCGTGAAGCAGGTGCATGATCGTCGTGCCACCCGCGAGCTGCCGGTAGATGTTGGGACTCTCCGAGTTGACCACGTCCTGGATGCGCACCTCGCAGGTGACGACGTTCGTGCACTCGTTCACGTCGCCCAGGATCGCCGCGTGGCTGTGCTCGTCGATGATCCCCGGGGCCACATGCTTGCCCGCGGCGTCGATCACCACCGCACGCGCCGGCGCCGCGAGGTGAGAGCCGACCGCTGCGATCTTGCCCGCCCGCACCAGCAGGTCGGCGTTCGCGAGCGTTCCTTTGGGACCCGCGGTCCAAATCGTCGCGTTGCGAACCAGCACCGCCGGCGGTTGGGGCGGCGGCGGCATGCGCCACGCCTCGGTAATCCCCATCACGGCGGGCGTCGCAATCGGCTCGTCCTTCTTCTTCTTGGCAGACTCGTCGGCCAGCTTGCGCCCTCTCACATCGCTGCGCTCGCCCTTGGCCGACGTCGCCACGCCCGTCACGGCGTCGTTCGCGGCGGTGAGCTGAACCGTCCACACGTCCAAGGCGTCCACTCCCAATCGGAATCTCAAGCTCTGGCCGTCGACGTGCACGCTGGTCGCCACCACGGTATCGCGGGCGCTCACCCGTTTGACGGTCGTGTCCTTGTCGACCGCGACCAGCAACGTGTCCAGGCGCGGGGCCTTGGGACCGAGGTTCTCGATCTGCCAGCGGCCCGCCACGCCCCCGTCGTCCTTCGTCACCTCGTAACGGTCGCCGTCCACCCACACGTCGCGCACCTTGCTCTTCTCCGAGAACAGGTCGCCGCGCACCACGGTCAGGTTGGCGATCTTGCCGGGGCCGATCGTGCCCAGGCGATCGGAAAGGCCCAGGATGCGTGCCGGCGTGGTGGTGACCGCGGCCAAGGCCTCGGCGGGCGTGAGCCCGCGCTCGATCGCCTGCCCGACACGCGCGCGGAACGCCTTCACGTCCTTCAGGCCGTTCGCCGTCAGGGCGAACGGCACGCCGTGCCGCGCCAGGATCGCGGCGTTCTCGGGAGCCCGATACCAATGGCGCAGCTCCTCGGTCGAAACCTCGACCGCCTGGTCGGGATCGGAGAGATCGGGCGGCTCGGGGAACGTGACCGGAACCACGAGCGCCATTCCCGCGGCGGCGATCTCGCTCACGCGCTTGTACTCGTCGCCCGCTCCCACGACCACGGCCTTCACCCCGGCCTCGCGCGCGATCGCGGCGGAGCGCAGCACCTCGAGCATCTCGTCCGCCACGAACAGCGCCGGGCGCGTGCCCTTCACGGTCGGCTGAAGCGCCTCCAAGGACACGTTGGTCTCGGGCCGCTCCTTGCCCTGCGGGGAGCGCGCGTAGGTCGCCTGCACCTCGCCGTACCAGCGTGCGTCGAGGAACGCCTGCCGAACCACCGCGATCGCTCCCATGAGCGAGCCCGGATAGCCCTCGGGCGCCGGCTCGAGGGCGATCACCTGCATCGCGTCCTCCTCGAGCACCGCGGCGCGCGGGCTGCCGTCCTCGAGCCCGGCGACGGCGCTCTGCCCGCGCAGGATGCCGTCGCGGGGCACAGCCTGCACCGCCGCGAATCCCGCGGCACGCAGCGCCTCGACCTGGTCCTTGTCGAGCGGCAGCGCCTCGGCCATGTGGAATTCGGGGTGGACCGACGCCAGCGCGTGCCCCGCACCCTTCGGTTTCTCGGGCTCCGCGGCCTGGCGCTGGCGGCGGCCGGTGCCCTCCCTCTGTGCCCGGGGTGCCTCGGGCGGCGGCGCGACGAACGCGTCGATCAGGCCCGGATACACGGTGAGGCTGTCGGCTTTCCAGATGCGCGCGTCGGCCGGGACCGCCACGTGCGGCCCCACGGCAACGATGACGCCGTCGCGGATCACGACCGTGCCGCGCTCGATGACCTGGCCCGGCGCCGGCACGATCCGGGCGCCGACGATGGC
>VBOY01000028.1 GCA_005893295.1 Candidatus Eiseniibacteriota bacterium
CCACCACGTCATAGAGACCGATCACGACATCCGGGAAGCCCAGGTCGTCCCTGGCCCGGCCGCGGATCTCCTCGAGACGGCGGCCGTAGTCGTAGGCCCAATAGCCGACGGCCCCGCCCTGGAAGGGGGCGATCGCGTCTTGGACGGCGAGGTAGCGAGGCGAGAGTCGGCGCCACTCGGCGCGCACCGGGGCGTAGTCGGCGCCGCGCCCCACCAGGAAAGGCTCGGCGCCGAAGAACGACCAGCGCGCGCCCGCTCCGGCTGCCCCGGAATGGAGCAGGAACGGGTAGGGCAGGCCTTGGAGCGCCCGGGCTGCCTCAAGTGGACCCGCGATCTCGATCGGCTCGATCCGGAGACGATCAGGCATGCGGGCACCGTAGGCCCGCCACACGAGCGCGGTCAACGCTGCACCCAGGATCCCGCCCGCGTCGAGACGCGCCGCCCTGCTTGACACGCGCCGAACCCCGATGCGAGCTTCCCCGAGGCATCGCTGCATCGTCGCGTCATCGCGAGCGGCGATCACGCGGCCAACTGCTCGATCGGGCGACTGCCATGGAACGGCCGGCGCGAACGCAGGGAGGCGTCGTCATGGGCTTTCTCATTCATTCCGGAACCCTGGTCTGCATGGACCAGGCCGGCACCGTCGCGCGTGGCGATCTGCTGGTGCGCGATGGCAAGATCGCGGCGTTGGGGCCGGCGGTCGGAGATGCGCTCGCCGCCCTTCCCCCCGCGGAGCGTCCGGACTCGTTCGACGCCACCGGCGCACTCGTCGTGCCCGGTTTGATCCAAGGGCATCTTCATCTCTGCCAGACCTTGTTTCGAGGCATGGCGGAGCAGCCAAACCTCCTGCGCTGGCTCACCGAGCGCATCTGGCCGCTGGAAGCCGCCCACACCGAAGCCTCGCTCGCCGCCTCGGCGCGGCTGGGTCTTCTCGAGCTGGTGGCGTCCGGCGTGTCCTGCGTGCACGACATGGGCACGGTGCGTCACACCGAGACGATCGGCGTCGTGCTCGAGCAGACGGGCGTGCGCGCGATCTTCGGCAAGGCACTCATGGACCAGGGAGTCGGCGTTCCCGCGGCCCTGATCGAGACCCCGGCGGCTTGCCTCGCCGAGGCCCGCGCGCTTGCGCGGCGTTTCCAGGGCGCGGCGGGAGGCAGGCTCGCCGTGTCGCTCGCGCCGCGCTTCGTGCTGGCCGCGAGCACCAGGCTGTGGGAGGCGGTGGCCGCCGAGTCGCAGGCGTCGAGCTTGCTGGTCCACACCCATCTCGCCGAGAGCATGAGCGAGACGCGAGCGGTGGCCTCGGCGGTGTCGACCACCGCGGCCCGCTACCTGGCGCAACGCGGCCTCATGACCGAACGGCTGGTGGCCGCGCATGGCGTGTGGCTCGACCTGGAGGAGCTGATGCTGGTCGAGGGCGCTCGGGCGTCCCTGGTCCACTGCCCGGGCTCTAACCTGAAGCTCGGCTCTGGAATTGCGGCGCTCGGCGACTGGCTCAGGCTCGATCTCAAGCGCGGCTTGGGGTCGGACGGCGCCGCCTGCAACAACCGGCTCGACCTGTTCCACGAGATGGGGCTCGCGGCGGGCCTGGCGCGGGTGCGACACCCGGAACGCCCGCCCACGGCGCGCGCGATCCTGGCGCTCGCCACCTCGGAGGGCGCGCGCGCGCTCGGGCTCGACCAGGTGGGCTCGCTCGAGGTCGGCAAGCAAGCCGACGTGGCCGTGGTCGACGTGCGCGGCCCGCACCATGGTCCCGCCGCCGAGGCCGATCCGTACACCGCGCTGGTTCACGCGGCGCGGGCGAGCGACGTGCGACTGACCCTGGTGGCAGGGCGCGTGCTCTATCGGGACGGCTCGTGGACCACGCTCGATCCCGACACCGTGCGAGCCGAGGCACGCGCGGAAGCACGCGGCCTCGCGCGGCGGGCCGAGCTCTCGGCGGCGGCATGATCGTCGGGCCCTGTCTGGTCGTCACCGGGGGAGACGAGCCGCGCGTGATCGAGAATGGCGCGGTACGGGTGGTTGGCGCGCACATCGCCCAGATGGGCGAGGCCGGCACGCTCGCCTCGAGCTACCCGGACGAAACCGTGTGGCCGGCGCGCGGCCGCGTGCTGCTGCCGGGCCTGGTGAACACGCACGCCCACTTGGCGCGGCATCTGGCGCGCGGCCTCGATCTGGCGACGCGCGGCGATTGGGATCGCTACGACCGCGCGCTCACGCCCGACGCCGTGCACGCGTCGGTGATGGCGGCACTGGCCGAGGGGGTGCGACACGGCGTGACGACCGTGTGCGACTTCCACCGCTCGGGCGGGTGCCTCGATCTGTCGCTGGTCGAGGTCGCCGGCGCGGCGCTCGAGGTCGGGGTGCGGCTCGCGACCTGCTACGGGGCGACCGACGACGACCCCGAAGACGAGCGCCGCGCGTCGCTGGAGGAAAGCCTGGGGCTGGCCGCGGATCTCAAACGGCGGCGCGAGGGTCGGTTGCGCGGCACGGTCGGCGTGCGCGCTCACTCGCTGTCCACGATCGAGCGGCTGCTCGAGGAATCGCTCGCCGCGGCCGAGGGGCTGGCGGTTCACGTGGACCTCGATCTCGACGTGACGGTCGCCGAACGCTGGAACGGCACGTTGCCGCGGGGCCATACCCCGTCGCTGTGGGCTCACGCGGAGCGTGCGCCGCGACGCCTGGCCGGGCTGGCGGCGGAGCGCGGCGACTCGCTGGCGACCACCGGGGCCGCGAGCCTGACGGTGATGCGGGAAGCGGCGTGGGGCAGCGACGCCGGAGCGAACGCCCCGCCGCTTCCGCCGGGGCCGCACGGCGCGTCGGTCACGGGCGCGGCCCCCTACCACAAGCTCTTCGTGGCCGGAGCTCGCTGGGCGTCGACCCATTTCGGCGAGGGCCTGGGCGCGATCGAGCCGGGGGCTCCCGCGGACTTGATCCTGGTCGACTATCGCCCGGCGACCGAGCTCTCCCGGCGCACGCTCGATGCCCATCTGGCCGCGGGGCTGCTGCGCTCGCCGGTCTCGGGCGTCATGGTGGGAGGCGAGATCCTGCTCGACAACGGCACCTTCGTCACGCTGGACGAGAACCGCGTGGCGGCGCAGGCGCGCGAGTGCGCGCGCCGCGTCTGGAGCAGGATGTGAAGCCGGCCGAGCCGCGGGGACGAGCGGGTGCTCGGCCGCGTTAGCGTCCTACTCGAGCGGCTTCAGGAGATCGATCACCCGCCCGTAGGAAATCACGAATCGCACCGAGCGATCGTCGGGGCCGAGCGGCTGGGCGACGTCGAAGCGCAGGAACCCGTCCGGCTCGGGGAGCCCGGGTCGATAGAGGAGCGAGAAGCCGACCTCCGAGAGCCACGCGTCGCGCTGCGGGAAATTGCGGCCGGGCTTGGTGGGGCCGCCGTACGGATCGCGTCCCCACGCGGCGCCGATCCCTGCGAAGGCGCCGGCCTGAAACGAGAACGCATCCGGATGGGGAATCCGAAGCACCGAGAGCAGATCGGCGTCGCCGATCAGATCGAGGCGCGCCAAGGCGATCGCGGTGCCGCCGGCCACGCCGCTCTGCACCGAACGCAGGGTGCGCGCGCCGCCGATGAAGAACGACGACTGACGCACCGGGTCACCGTCGAGGCGCCCCCACAGGAGCTGCGGCACCAGCGACGCGCGGTGGGCGAGCGGGAGGTCTCCCGCCAGCGCGAAGCGGTAGCGGCGGTAGGCAAACGCGCCGCCGAGCCGCGGGCTCGTCACCTGGAACGCCGCCTCGGTCTGGAAAGGTGTGCGCGGCACGCGCGCCGTCGCGCGGGCCTCGAGCTCGCGCGCCCGCCCGCGCGTGGCGGCGAGGTTAAAGACCGGGTCGAGCACGTGATCGAGCAGGTTCCAGGTGGTGGTCGTCGCGAGCGGCGTCTCGAGCTGGTCGCGGTAGCCCAGCCCGAGCCTTAGTCCCGAGGTCTCGCGCTCGAGCCTGGCGCGCACGCCATCGCGCAGCAGGTAATGGGAGTGGTCGCTCCCCGCCACCAGGGCACGCACCATCGACAACCAGCGACCGTGATGTTCGCGGTCCATGGACTCGCTGAGGCGGCCGGCGAACACGGCGAACCGCCATGTGTTCTCGCGGCGCTCGCGCGTCAAGCGGTACTCGGGGCCGCCGCGCAGCTGGTTGGGCCCGGCGGCCCAGCCGATGCGGCCGGCGAGCACGCCGATGCGTCCTTCCCGGCCGATCCCGAGGGTGCCGCCCCACAGGGTTCCCTCGACCCGGTTGAACTGCATCCATGGGCCCCACGAGATCTCGAAACGTCTCGAGTCCAAGGGCTCCGTCCACGGGCGCTTCAGGCGGTCGGCGAGCGCGCTGTCCAGGCCGGCGGTGTCGAGCGGGGTCGCCGTGAAGCCGAAGTAGCGATCGGTCGAGTCGGCCAGCCCACCGAGGAAGCCACCGAGCGCCGTGTCGGCGGGCGCCTGGGCGCGCACCGGTCCCGCGGCGAGCGCGAGCACGGCAGCCAGGCGCCACCCACGACTCATCGCCCGACCTCGCGCAGGAACACCCGGTCGTCGAGCCCCTGGTTCACCGTGTAGTCGTCGAACTGGATCCCGAGATCGAAGGTGCGTCCCACGCGCGGGAGGGGCAGCGTAGCTTCGCCGCGCAGCAGGACTCGCCGCAGCACCCAATGGCCACCCACGCGTTGGCGCTCCACCACCATGCGGTCGATGCCGCGCAGCACCAGGGGGATCGGAGACTTGCGGAACGACACTTCTTCGCGGACGATCACGAAGTCGTTCGTGTCGATCCATACCAGGCCCTGCGGCTGCATGGGGTCGAGCAGCGAGCGCGGCTCGAAGGCGATCCGATAGATCACGTGCGTGCCGACCAGGTCGCGGCCGACGATCTGGTAGCGGAAGTCCCGGCGGGCGCGCGGCTGGAACGCGAAATCCACGATCTCCTCGCCCATGCCGGGCGAGAACGTCACGACCACGTCGTCCTTCTGTCGCGGGGCGATGCGCCGTCGCAACAGGATGCTGCGCACCTTGTCGGGACGCTTGCGGAAGACGCGCCACACCGTCTCTTGGAGCAGCTTGGGAGTGGGCCCGCGCACGTCCCGCACCAGCCGCACCGCAACGGTGAAGCTTTCGTCGGCGAGCAGCGAGTCGCGCCGCGCCTCGCCGCGCGCCACGCGGTCGAGGATCTCCGCCAGCGTGACCCGAGGCGCTCGCACCAGCACCTCCTGCACCTCGGTGCGCATCGTGTCTTCGGTCGCCAGGGTGGGCGTGGTCTCTGAGGCGAGCACCAGCAGCCAAGGGAGCAAGGCAGACGCGATGGGCATCGTGGTCGGCGAGCGCGGCACGCTAGCATGGGTGCGGCGGCCCCGCAACAGCCCGCTACAGTCGATGCCTCAGGCGCGCACACCTTGGTCCTGAGCGGGTGCCTCGGTGCGTCGGAATCGAGCACTTGGCGCTCGTTCTCGCCGGAGAAACGAGCAAGAACGGTTCCGGCACGACGCGTGCTCGGGAACCAGCCAATACCCGATCGGGGGATGGCGCACCCCCGCAAGAGAGATGGAGGAGATCCATGAGACCCCGTGCACTCGTCGTCGGCATTCTGTGCGTGATCGCGGGCCCACTGGCCAGCGCCCGTGCGCTGGCGGGTCCGCTCGGACCCGCGGCCAGCGGCTCGCCGCTTGCCCTCTCTCAGATCGACGATTTGCCCCCGGCGGATGTCTCGGACGGCACGGAAGAGGCCGAGGCACGACTCGTCTTTCGTCCTGCGCCTCCCCGCGGGGGCATCCTCGAATCGATTCGTTACCGCCCGCGCCGCTCCTACTACCCTCACGAGCGTCGCGAGTCGTACGGCTATAGACCCCAGGGCTTCTCGCAGGTCCACCTGGGATTCTTCGATCCCGAGGGGCACCCGAGCACCGGCATCCTGGTCGGATTTCGGGGCGGGCTCGCCGTGGATCCGCACATCCAAATCGGCGCCAATCTCGACTGGCGCCACAAGGGCGAGAGCGACGCGATCGTGGTCCGCCAGAGCGTCGGTCCCGGCGGTGAAACGATCACCACCAAGCAAGACCTCGAGCGCTCGTCCTCGGACTTGATCCCGCTGCTGGCGTTCCTCCAGGTCTCGGCGGGCGACGTCGGGGTGATCCCGTACTTCGGGGTCGCGGGCGGCTACGAAGCCCTGTTCCTCTCGGCGAGAAACTTTCAGACCGGTGAGAAGTTCGACGGCACGTTCGATGGCTTTGGCTGGCAGGCGTGGGGCGGTGCGGCGCTGCCGCTGTCGTCGAACGCCCGGCTCAACGCCGAGGTATTCGTGAACGGAGCCGAGCTCGGCCGCGACGTGGACGACCCATCCACCGGCCAAACGCTGCGCGAGACCGTCGACATGGACGGGGCCGGGATGAGGTTCGGCCTCGCCTGGGGTTTCTAAGGCTCCTTACCCAAGCCGGATCGACTGCCCATTCTTGTCCGCCGCTGACGGAGTGAGTACGCTCGCCCGCCATGCCACGCAAATCCCCGCGGGCGCGCCGTCGCACCGACCCGTCGTCGCGGCTTCCTGGCGGCCGGCGGCCCCGAGTCGCTCCGGGGCGTAGCCGCGCCAAGGCGCGTCGCAGCGGAGCCCACCCGGGGATCGCGAGCCACGCCCAGGGCGCCCGTCGAGCGGCATCGCGCTCCAAGGCGGGCCGGGGTCGGCGCGCGGCGCCTCAGGCGCGCCGCGCACGCTTCGCTCCTCCCGATCCGGCGCGCGTCACGGCGCTGCTCGAGCAGCTCGAGCGGCTCTATCCGCAGGCAACGACCGCGCTGGCGTTCCGCGACCCACTCGAGCTCCTGGTGGCCACGATCCTCTCGGCGCAGTGCACCGACGAGCGCGTGAACCAAGTGACTCCCGCCCTGTTCGAGCGCTATCCGGATGCCGCCGCCCTGGCGGCCGCCCGGGTCGCCGATCTCGAGGCCCTGATCCGGCCGACCGGCTTTTTCCGCGCCAAGACCCGCTCCATCCGCGCCTGCTGTGCCGAGATCGTCTCGCGGCACGGCGGCCAGGTGCCGCGTACCTTGGAGGAGCTGACCGCGCTCCACGGAGTCGGCCGCAAGACCGCGAACGTCGTGCTCGGGAACGCCTTCGGCATTCCCGGCATCGTGGTCGACACTCACGTCGGGCGGCTGGCCCGGCGGCTCGACCTGACCGACCAGGTCGATCCGGTCAAGGTCGAGCACGCGCTCATGCCGATCGTGCCGCGCGAGCGTTGGTCTCGCTTCTCGCACTGGCTCATCCTCCATGGCCGTCGCGTGTGCGTGGCCCGCCGGCCCCGCTGCTCGATCTGTCCACTCGCGCCCCATTGCCCGCGCGTCGGCGTCACGGACTCGCAGTAACCTCCGGGGCCCTCGGTGCCTGTCTCCTCGGTGCGCCGCGTCTCGGGCCTGGCGGCCCTGACCGTCGCCCTCCTGCTCCCCGCCCGGGTTCACGCGGCCGCCGCCGCGTTTCCGCTCGCGCTGTTCGGCAACGAGAGCGTGGCCACCACTGACGGCGCCACCGGCTTCTTCTTCAATCCTGCGGCCGGCGGCCTTCGGTATCCGTCGGAGCTCACCCTGTCGCTCAGCGAGATCGCGAGCGTCGAGGATCCACGAGGTCGCGCCGGTATCGAGCCGAGTCGCCGGCTGGTGCGCGTCGCCGGCTCGTCGGGTGGGTTCGCGGTGGGGGGAAGCGACTTCGAGGGCCGAGGCCATTCGCTGTTCGTCGGGCTCGCCGGGGGCAGCGAGGCGCTCAGGCTCGGCTGGACCGGCACGTCACTGGTTGCGCGCGGCGGTGACCACGCGCTGGACCACGCCGTGGGCCTGCTCTCGCGGCCTCAGCCGTGGCTGTCGCTCGGCGCCAGCGTGGCTCACGCGAACCGGCCGCGCATCGCCGGCGAGCGGCTCGCCCGCACCTTGACGCTCGGGCTCGGTGCGAGGCCGTTCGCGCTTTCCCCGCGGCGCGCCCACGACTGGGGAACGCGCCTCACCGTGACCGGCGACGTGCTGCTGCGCGAGGGAGACGATGCGAGCGCAGCCCGGGTCTGCATCGGCGGCGAACTCGAGCTGGTCTCGGGAATCGTGGCGCGCGGCTCGGTCGAGGATCACGGTGCGGTCGAGATCGGTGTGGGCCTGTACGCACCCCGCGCCGCGTTGCATGCGCAGTCGGCCTACGATCGAGACCGGCGGCGCCGCTTCACCACCGGCTCGCTCTCGCTCCACCGCGGCGAGGATCGCAGCGCGCTCGTCGCTCCCGCCGCGCGGCGCATCGCCGAAGTGCGCGTGGCGGGGACGCTGGGGGACGAATCCCTGGGTGGGTTCTCGTTGTTCGGCGGCGACGCCACGCGGTCGGCAGCCCCGATCCGGCTCCAACTCGAACGGGCGCTCGAGGACCCGCTCACGCGCGGGGTGCTGCTCGATCTCGACCACGCCTCGAACATGGCCCAACTCGAAGAGCTGAGGCCCCGCATCGCGGCCCTGCGGAAAGCGGGTAAGCCGGTGGTCGCGTACCTCGATGGCGGCGCGAGTCGCGGCGATCTCTACCTGGCAGGCGCGTGCGATCGCGTCGTGGCCTGCGAGGCCGAGTTCGCGGCGCTCGGGCTCTCGATCGAGCGTCGCTACTACCGCAAGGTGCTCGGCGACTGGGGCCTCCGAATGGACCGCAGCTCCTACGGCCCCTTCAAGTCGGCCTACCGGAACTTCAGCGTCGATTCGACGCCGCCCGCCGACCGCGAGGTGATCGTGCACAACCTCGACATCCAGCAGAGCCTGCTGGTGGAGACGCTGGTGCGCGATCGTCATCTCGACCGCGGGCGGCTGCTCACCGTGCTCGACGGGCGCACCTGGCCGGTCGAGGAGATGCAGAAGGCGGGCCTGATCGACTCGATCGGTTACCGCGAGGACGCGCGCCGCATCCTCGGGCGTCTTGCCGGTCTTTCCGCCGCGCCACGCCGCGTGAACCTGCTCACGACGACACCGGCGCGCCGCGCGTGGACCGTGCCGGCGCCGATCGCAGTGGTCTATGCCAGCGGCGAGATCGCGACCGGGAAGAGCGGGAACGATCTGCTGAACGGGCCGACCCTGGGTTCGGAGACGCTGATCCGTCAGCTCGAACAGGCTTTCGAGGACCGCGCGACCAAGGCGGTGGTGCTGCGCATCGAGAGCCCGGGAGGCTCGGGGCTCGCCTCGGACCGTATCCACCACGCCCTGGTGCGCCTCAAGCGAGAAACCAAGAAGCCGCTCGTGATCTCGATGGGCGGCGTGGCGGCGAGCGGTGGCTACGACATCGCGGTCCCCGGGGACCGGCTGTTCGCCGATCGCTTCACCCGCACCGGATCGATCGGGGTCCTGTTCGTGCGGCCTTCGCTCGAAGGCTGGTTCCGGAGCCACGACGTGCGCCAGGACACGTTCGAGCGCGGGCGCTCGATGGGCGCCTGGTCGATCGGGCGCGACTGGAACCGAGAGTCACAAGCGAGCGCCGACTCCGCGACCTACGATTTCTATCGACGCTTCGTCGGCAAGGTGGCCGAAGGGCGCTCGCTCCCGTGGCAGGAGGTCGACCGCGTGGCGCAGGGGCGGGTTTGGATGGGCGAGGACGCGCTCGAGCGCAAGCTGGTGGACGAGGTCGGCGGCCTCGCGCAGGCGATCGCCGAGGCGAGACGGAGAGCCGGTGTGCCCGAGGGCGAGAAGATCCGGCTCGCCGAGTTCCGGCGCCCGCGCGGGACCTTGGTCGAGCGTCTGCTGAAGGACAGGCTCGGCGAAATCCTCGAGCGCTCGACGCACCTGCCCGAGCCTGGAGCGGTCTATTACTGGTCGGATGTCGAAATCGCGGAGTGAGCAGAGGAGAGCCGCAGGCGGGGCCTCGGATCTCGCCCCGGTGGTGCTGTGGCTCGGGCTCGTGCTGCTCGCCTTCGCGCGCGCGGCGCTGTCGGCGTGGCCGACGATGAGCGGCTGGGGCCTGGATCTGCTGCGTTTCGTGGCTCCCGGGTTCGGCTGGACGGCGTGGACGCTCGCCGCCCTGGCATTGATCCCGCCGCTTTCGCGTGGCCCGGCGGCGCTGCTCGGCAGGGCCGCCGATCGGGCGCGCACCGTTCCCTGGGTCGCCTACCCGGGGGTGGGCGCGGCGGCCGCGGCGCTGGTCCTGCTCAACCCGGACCGGGTGCGCTTCGTGGGCGACTTCCTGCTGCGCTTCGGCACCGCCGAGCGCGCCCTCGAGCCGGCGGCCCTGTTCCCGCAGGCCCTGCCGCTCGACGTCCTGCTCCACTACACCTTGCCGCGCGCCCTCGCCGATGCCTTCGCGATCGACGTCGCGAGCACCGCACGAGCGCTCGGCGCGCTCGAGGCCGGGCTTCTCGCCTGCCTGGGCGTCGCGTTCGCGCGCGCTCTCGACCTTTCGGGGATGGTCGCGCTGGCGGCGGCCGGAACGGTCTTCTTCGGCGGCGCGCTCGGAATGTACACCGGCTACGGCAAGGCGATGGCCGAGATGGCGCTGCTCACCGCCGGCTGCGGCCTGTTCGCGATCCGCTCGCTCTCGGACGCGCGATCCTTGCTGCCTCTCGGGGTGGTGGTCGCGGGGGCGCTCACGCTCCACCGGTCGGCGTTGGGCCTGCTGCCGGTGCTGGCGTTCGCCTGGGTGCGCGCGCCGCGCACCGGCGTGGCCTGGCGCGCGCCTCGCCCCTGGCTCGCTCTCGGCATCCCGGCGCTGGCGCTGGCGGTCCTCCTGCCGCGGATCGTCGCCACGATCCTGGCGTGGGACTCGGTGCACTTTCTCTCGCCCGAGGTGAGGAGCCACGGGGGGCCATTGCGAGCGATGTTCGCCGGCCCGCGCGGCCTAGACCTGGTCAATCTTTTGGTCCTGCTCTCGCCGATCACGCCCGCGGTGTGGGCCGCCGCCCCCGCGCTCGGGCGGCGCGCCTTGGCTTCGAGTGGCACGGCGCTGCTGGTGCTCGCCGCCCCGTGGCTCGTTGCCGCCCTGTTCGTGCACGGGAGTCAGGGCATGTTTCGCGACTGGGACAACTTCGCCGCGGCCGGGCTGGCGACCTCGCTCGTCTCAGCCTGGCTGGTCGGCGAGACGCTGCGCCGTGCACCGCGCTGGGAGTGGCTCGGGCTCGCGGTCCTGCTCGGAGCGGCGGCGCCAACGACGCAATGGTTGGTCCACAACGCGGATCTCCCGCGGGGACTCGAGCGAATCGAGGCGTTCCTTCGCGAGCCGCCATCGCGCGGCCCGACCGAGCGCGGCACCACCTGGGACTTTCTCGGCATCCGTTACGCGCAATTGTTGCGCTGGGACGAGTCCGCCGCCGCTCTCGCGCACGCCGCCGAGACCAGCCCGAGCCCGCGGGTGTTGCTCCAGTGGGCGATGGCGGAGCAAGCCCGCGGCGACGAGCGCACCGCCCAGCGTGTCTATCGGCGCGCCGCCGCGGTTGCTCCCACGGACCCGCGCGCCTGGTTCGGATTGGCGGTGACGTCGCTGGCAATTTCGGACTTCGCGCAATGCCGGCGGGCCGCGCTCGCGCTCGACCGGCTGAACCCGGGGGATCCCGACGTCCCCCGCCTGCTCGAGCAGGCCGCTCGCATGGAAGGCCAAGGTGCCCAACCCCGCCCCTAACCGGCCGCGCGCCTCGTCCGGGGCGCTCGCCGCGGGGGGCGCCGCGCCGCCGCCTGCCGCCGCCGGGGCGCTCGCCGCGTCGATCGTGCTGCTGGCACTCGCGCGGGGAGTGCTGGCGTTCCAGCACTCCATGTGGGCGTGGTCGCTCGATCTCATGCGCTTCCTCCATCCCGCCTTCGGCTGGGGCCTGTGGGCGATCGGCATCCTGGCGCTCCTGCCGCCGATCGCCGACCGGCTGGCGCCCATGCTCGGCCGCTTTGGCGACGCCATCGCGCGTGCCCCCGGACGCTCCTCGTTCGCATGGGCGCTCGCGGCGGCGGCGCTGGCGTGGGCGCTGCCCGACCGCCTGTGGTTCGTGGGGGATTTCCTCATGCGCCAGGGCACGGTGCGCGTGGGGGAGGAGTTCTCGCGGATGTTCCCCCAGGCGCTCCCGCTCGACCGGCTGCTCCACTACGGGCTTCCGCGTTTCCTGACCGAGACCGCGCTGGTGAACGCGAACGGCGCCGCCCGTACGCTCGGGATCGTCGAAGCGGGTGGATTCGGTGCGCTGGCGGTGTCCTTCGCGCGCGCGCTCGGGCTCTCGGGCGCGGGCGCGTTCGCGGCCGCAGTCGTGGTGTTGTTCGGCGGATACCTGGGGCTGTTCACCGGCTTCAGCAAGGCGTTCGCGGAGCTGTGCCTGCTGGTGGCCGCGACCGGCGTCTACGGGCTCCAGACGGTGCGCAGCGGCCGCGGCTTGATTCCGCTGGGCGTGTCGCTGGCGTTGGGGCTCACGCTCCATCGCTCCGCGCTCGGGCTCATCCCGGCGACCGCCGTGGCGTGGTGGATCTGGTGTTCCACCCACGGCCGCGGCGGTGGGTGGCGGCGGCGCGAGGTCCTGGTGGCGCTGGCGATCCCGGTGGCCGCGCTGGCCGTCATGTTGCCACGCATCGTGGCCGTGATTCTCGAGTGGGACCCGGTCCATTTCGCCTCCAAGACCGTCGAGCTCCAGGGCGGGGTCCTCAAGGCGGCGCTCGCCGGAACGCGCCCCGCGGACCTCTTGAACCTGCTCGTCATGCTCTCGCCGCTCGCGCCCGTCATCCTGATCGTGCTCCCGCTCTGGCTCGCCGCGAGTCGGGGCGCGCGCGCGCCGGGCTGGCGGGCCGAGCTGTTGCTGCTGGTGACCCTGGCCCTGCCGTTCCTCGCCGTGATGCCGTTCCTCCATCCGGCCCAGGGCCTCTACCGGGATTGGGACGATTTCGCCGCCACCGGGGTGGCGGTCTCGTTGCTCGTCTCCTGGACGGTGGCGCGATCGCTCGGTGGTCCACGCGCGGGGCTGCTCGCGGTGGCCGTGACCGCGGGGAGCGTCGTGCCCACGGTCCAGTGGCTCGCGCACCAGCGGGACGTGAACCGCGGGCTCGAGCGCGTGCGCGCCTTCATGCTCGAGCCGCCGCGGCGCAGCGATCCCGAACGCGGCACGACCTGGGACTACTTGGGGATCCGCTCGTTCGGACTCGAGCGCTATCAGGCGGCGGGCGACGCGTTCGCCCACGCCGCGGAGACCTCGCCCTCGCCGCGCATCCTCCACGAGCAAGCGGCCGCGGAGACCATGCTCGGGCACTATCACAAGGCTCAGGATCTCTACCATCGAATGCTCGCTCTGGAGCCCGACAACCGGCTCGGTTGGCTAGGGCTCGGTACCGTCTCGGCGAACCTCCGCGACCTGCCCGAGGCGCGCCGCGCGGCGCAGGTGCTGTTGCACCGAGCTCCCGACGACGCGGATGCGCTACGGTTGCTCGAGGCGGTGGAACGGCTCGAAGCCAACCAGCCGAGCGCTCCGTGAGCCGCAAGCCCGCGGCCCCGCGCCCGGCTCCGGGACCCTGGATCAGGCGGTGGCTTCCGCTCGGGCTGATCCTCGCCGCCGCGCTCGCCGTTCAGGGCGGAGCGCTGCGCTCGCCGTTCTTCGCCGATGACTACCTGTTCCTCGATCAGGTCCGGGACCGCCCGCTCCCCCCCGTGCTCGCGGCTCCGGATCCGCTCGGCAACTACTTCCGGCCGGTGAGCCGCCAGATCTACTTCTGGACGCTCGCCCACCTCACCGGAGAGTCGGAGACCGCGTTCCACGCCACCAACCTCGGTCTCTTCCTGGCGGCGGTCGTGCTGTGCTTCGCGCTCACGCTCACGCTCGCCGGCGCGCGCGCTGCCGTCCTGGCGGCCGCGTTCCTGGCGCTCCATTCGAGCGCCGACGTGCCCGTGCTGTGGGCGAGCGGCAGCCAGGACCTGCTCGCGGTCGTCGGCGCGCTGTGCGCGCTTGCCCTCCATCGCGCGGGGCGACGGGTCTTCGCGGCCGTCGTCCTGCTCCTCGCGCTGTTGTCCAAGGAGACCGTGCTGATGACGCCGCTCATCGCCGTCGCCGTCGACCGCCGCGGCCGCGAGCCCTGGGGGCTGGCGTTGCGGCGTGCCTGGCCGCTCGCGGCCGCCACCGCGGCGTGGGGCGTGGTCTGGCTGTGGAGCTCGGGGCGGCGCCCGACGATGAGCCTCGAAGCCAAGCTGGATCCCGCGGGGCTTCCCGCCATGCTGGCGCACGTGCCGCAGGTGGCCCTGGGGCTCGAGTGGCCGCACGACGGGCTCGCCCTGCCCGCCCCACCTCTGGTTCCCCTAGCCCTCGCCGCGGCGGGCGTGTTGCTGCTCGACGCGTGGGAGCCCCGCCCGACGACCAGCCCCGCCTCACCGACCACGCGACGCGCCCGACGACGCGTAGGCCATCTGGGAGCTGGCGCGATCGTGGCTGGGCTCGTCTGGTGCGCCCTCGGCGCGCTGCCCGCGTTCGCGGTGGCCGACATCTGGAGCGGCTACTATTACCTGTTCGCGATGTGCGGCGTGGCGGTGCTGATTGGCGCGCTGCTTGGGGAGCGGCCATTGCTCGTCTCGCTCCCGGTGCTGGTGGTTCTCGCCTGGGGGTCCGAGAACGCGCGCCGCATCCCGGAGTTCGCCACCGCCCGCGGCCCGTGGACCGCCCAATCGCACCTCAACCGTTTCTACCTCGAGCGCGGCATGCGCGCCTGTCGCCGCTACCTCGGCGAGCTCAAGCGCTTGCGCCCCACGCTGCCCGAGCGGTCGACGCTGTTCTTCGCCGGTCTGCCCGTTCAGGTCGCCTTCCAGGCCGCAGACGGACCGCTGGTGCGATGGGCCTATCGAGACCAGAGCCTGCGCTCCTACTACCTCACCACATTCACGCTCGAGCGGGCACGCCGCGGACCGGCGCTGTTCTTCGCCGTCGTGGGCGACACGCTGCGCGAACTCGAGGGCACCGACGCGCTGGAGCGAATCGCGCTCGCCATGATCCTGAGCGAGACGCCCGCATCTGCGCGCGACATCCTGACGCTCGCGATCGAGCGTGATGCGCAGCCAGGGCTCTACTACGTGCAGGCATGGACGCGCCTGGCGCTCGGCGACACGGCCGGGGCGCGGGCCGCATTCGGCGCGGTG
The DNA here is from genome assembly GCA_005893295.1 of Candidatus Eiseniibacteriota bacterium. Lineage (GTDB taxonomy): Bacteria > Eisenbacteria > RBG-16-71-46 > RBG-16-71-46 > RBG-16-71-46 > WS-8. The sequence goes on from VBOY01000028.1 coordinate 15,064, forward strand.
GGGATCGTGCCGATGAGCGGTGCGAAGAGCGAGATCACGCGCGCCTTCCAGGTCATGTCCTCCGGCGACACCGCCCAAGCCACCCGCATCATGCGCGTGGCGTCGGTGCGTCACGTGCTGGACCCCGGGGCCCACGCATTCCTCGCCGATCTCTTGCTCGCGAGTCGCACCACGCGGCGCGAAGTCACCTCCGAAGAGACCATCGAGGCGTTCGCGGCCCGCGTGCTCGCGCCCGAGCTCCCGGTCTCGTGGCGCCGCTGGGGGATGGTGCAGGCGCTGGGGAACCGTAGCCCGGAAGCCGTGGCGTCGCTCGAACGCTACCTGAAGCTGGCGGGGCCGCAAGCGCGCGGCGATCGGGCGGTGGAAGACTTGCTCGCCGACCTCAAGCGGCGTTTGCCGGGCGGCGAGTTGGCGCAGGCGCAACTCCGCCGCTAGGCGCGGTCGGAAAGGCGAATCGCTGCGTTGGCCCCGGCCCTAAGGCCGGGGCCAACGGGTCACTGCGCGGGCATCACCACCATGCGGGCCAGCCGACGGGACCACTCGCTACCGGGTTCGCTCGCCAGATAGCGGGCGGCCCAGCGCCGCGCCTCTTCGGCGCGTCCTACGTGCTTAAGCAGCAGCGCCCGGTCGTAAAGCGCGGGCCGGTAGCAGGGATCGTCCGGCTCGACCGCCGCCAGCTGGGCGATGGCCTCGAGCCGAAGCCGGCGCGCCCGAGGCTCGTCGGCCCACGCCGCGCTTGCCTCGAGCGCCAAGGTGACCCCGAGGCCGAGGCGCGCCTCGCCGTAGCGAGGCGACAGGTCCAGCACTTCGCGGTAGCGACGCTCCGCCTGCTCGAGCTTGGCGCGCGCCAGGTCTAAGTGGGCGAGTGCCGCGAGCACGCGCGGGTCGCGGCCCCGGCGCAGGCGCGCCTGCTCGAGGGCGCGCTCGGCGGCAGCCAGGCGCGGCCGGGCGGCCACGGCATCGTACGACCGAGCACTCGATGGCGCTGCGCCGAGGAGCTCGCTCTCGAACCGCAGCGGTTCGGCGGCGATCGGCAGCCCAGCCCCGATCAGCCGGCGAGCCATCTCCACAGCGGGGTCGTCCGGAAGCCCGGTGGGGCGCGGTGGGCGTAGCCACAGTCCCGCCAAGCCAACCGCGGCGAACACGGCCAACACGGTGGCGAACAGGAGCACCGGACGCGGCGGCCACGCGAATCGCGAGGATGTCACGGCGGCCTGGACGGATGGCTCGACGGTCGTGCGTCTCACGTGTCCACACTACGAACGACCGCGTCCTGGTTCAAGGCGCCTCCGACTCGCCGGGTAGTTACTTGAGTCACTACGTCTCGCCGCGTTGCCTTGTCGATCCTCGCCTGTTAAGGTGCCCTTCCGGCGCGCCGACCCGATTTCGGGGTGGCCTCGCATGCACCGCAGCTCATGGAGGATGTCGCGGACGCATGTCCCTCGCGCGGTTTTTGCACGTCTCCGACCTGCATTTGGGTCGCCCCTTCGGATGGTTGCCGGCCGAACGCCGCTCCGAGCGCCGGCGCGAGCAGCTGCGTATCTTGGAGCGCGCGGTCAGTGAAGCGATCGAGCGCGGCGTCCACGCGATCCTGATCCCCGGCGATCTCTTCGACCAGGAGGGTGTGGATGCCGAGACCTTGGCGACCGTGGTCGGTTCGACCTTCGCGGTATCCGGGTGTCCGCCGGTGTACATCGCTCCCGGCAACCATGACCCCTCGTCCGAGACCAGCCACACCTGGAATGCGCGGCGGCTGAGGGCGCGAGGGCTCGCCTGGCCCGAGCACGTTCACGTTTTCACCGAGCCTCGGTGGACGGCCCGGGCGCTCGAGGTCCCGCCGACGGTGCGCGTCTGGGGGCGGTGCGCGATCTCGAGCGTCCCCTCGCTCGATCGCCCGCTGTCGCCGTCCCTGCTCGAGCCGGTCCACGCCGCCTCGGGCAACGCCCTCGAGGTCGCCGTCTTTCACGGCTCGCGCGAGGGGGAGTGTCCGACCGGGCAGAAGGTGACGGCGCCGTTCTCGGACGACGAGACACGGCACGCTCCCTTCGCCTACCTGGCGGTCGGTCATTGCCACGCACGATCGCAGCTCCAGGCCTCCGAGGGGGCCTCGACCGGCGTGCGCATGGCCTACGCCGGCTCGGCGGCCGCCCTCGACATGACCGAGGCCGGCGCGCATGGAGCGCTCGAGGTGCGCATCGAGTTCGGCCAGCGCGTGCCGCATGTCGAGACCGAATTCGTGCCGCTCGATTCTCGCCGCGTCTACGATCTCGCGGTCGACGTGAACGGCGTCGCGAGCGCCGATCGATTGGATCGGCGTCTCGTCAAGGCGCTCGACGACGCGCAGGTGTCGGAGCGGGATCTGGTGACCGTGAGGCTGGTCGGCCGCCTGCCGCGCGGCGTGCGCTATGGGGCGCCGGGCCCCGAGGTGCTCGGCCGCGCCTACCACGTTCGCGTGGACCTGCGTGCCGTGCGCCCCGACTACGATCTGGACCCCTACCGCAGCGCCGAGCCCCGGACCACCGAGGACAAGTTCGCGCGCGCCCTGCTGGAGCGGCTCGACCAGGAAACCGATCCGCAGCAGCGCGCTCTGGTCGAGAGCGCGCTGTACTACGGGCTCGATGCCTTCCGCTTGCGCGAGGTCGTGCCGGCGTACGAGGAGCTGAGCCAGTCGCCGGAGGGCGCGCCGTGAAGCTGCTGCGCCTGGTGGCGGACGGGTTCGGGTCGCTGCGCGGCGAGTTCACCTTCGACCCGCAGCGTCTCACTCTGGTCGTGGACGACAACGAGCGCGGGAAATCGACGCTGCTGGCCGCCGTGGTGGCGGCGCTCTACGGCCTCGACTCCGACCGGCGCAGCCACCGCCCGCTCACACCCCTCGATCGCTGGCGTCCGTGGGACGGCGGGTCCTACCGCGTCGAGCTCGAGCTCGAGAGCGGAGGGGAGCGCATCACCGTGGCGCGCGACTTCGGCGCCGGCCAGGTGCAGGTGTGGGACGCCCAGGGCCGCGACGTCACGCCCGATTTCCGGGTCGGCAAGGACGAGTTCTCGGTCGGACGGAAGCTGTTGGCGCTGGACGAGGAGGAATTCGAGAAGTGCGCCTTGGTGCGCCAGGGCGACCTGCTGGAGGTGGTGGCCTTAGACGAGAAGGAGCGACGCGTCTCGCCGTTGCGCGCGCGGCTCGAGAACGCCGCCGACACCCACATCGGCGACACGAATGCCAGCGAGGCGTTGCGGCTGCTGGAGCTGGCGTTGCGCAAGTACACCTGCCCCGAGGTCGAGTCTTCGGGCACCATCGACACGGCGATCCGCTTGCTGGAGCTCAAGCGCGCGACCCTGGGGACCGAGCTCAAGGCGCTCGAGCACGACCTGTCCCGGATCTCCCAACCGCTCGAGGATCTCGCCGCGTTCGGCGAGCAGGAGGCGGCCACGCGCCGCTCGCTCGCCGAGCGGGAGGCCGACCATCACGCCTCGTTGTCGGCGGAGGTGCGCCGCAAGCTCGACGAGAACGACGAACGACGCGCCGAGGTGGAACGCTTGCGCGCCGAGGCCGCCGAGCTGGTTTCGGCGGCACGGCTCCCCCCCTCGGTGGAGGCCGATTTCGGAAAGGCGGTCGCGGGCTACGAGGAGGCCCTGAGCCGAATCCAGGCGCTCGAGGTGCGCCATCGCGACGAGACTGCACGCGAGCAGAGCCAGCTCGAGCACGAGATCGCCGGGCTGGCCGCCTACGCCTCGGGTTCCGCGGCGGATGCCGACCGGTGCGTGTCGCTCGCTGCCGAGCTCAGGCGGGTCGCGGCCGAGGACACGCGGCTGCGCGACGACATCTTCAACTTGCGCGAGACCTTGGCCTCGCAGGGCCACGAGCCGGATCGCTTGCAGTGGCTCGCCCACCGGCTGTCCAGGCTGCAGCCGAGCGACCATCAGCTGCTGCGCTCGCAGGCCGATCTCGCGCTCGCCCACCAGACCGAGGTCGAGGGCCTCGACCAAGAGCGCGTGCTGGGCAGCGAGACCCTGCGCGACATCGACGCGGTGCGGAGCCGGCGCCGTCTGCCGGGCTGGTTCCTGATCGCCATGGGGCTGGCGGGCCTGCTGGCCGGCGTCGTGGTGACGGCGCTCGGAGGGCTGCCTTCGTTCAGCGGTTGGTTCCTCACCGTCGGGGCGGTGACGCTCGCCGCCGGCGGACTGGTCCTGGTCTCGGCGCGGCGGCTGCGGGCGTCCGAGCGAAGCGAAGCGCTGGCGCGGCTCGGTGAGGCACAACGGCGACTGACCGATCTCCGCACGCGCCGCGCCGAGATCGAAGTCCAGCTCGAGACCCTGGCCAAGGATCTAGGCTACCGCGACCGCGTCGAGCTGCTTCGCGAGTGGAGCGAGCACGCGCGCTTGAGCGATGAAAGCGGTCCCGCGCTGCGCGCCCAAGGGCAACTCGCCTCCCTCGAGGCCCAGCGCCGCGAGGCGTTGGAGGAGGCGCACCGCCTGCTCGAGCGATTCGGCGGCGGGTCGCCCGAGCCGGCGAACCTCGAGCGAGTGGCGGAGGAGCTGCGTCGCCTCGAAGGATTGCGCCAGCGGCTCGCCGAGCCGGACACCAGCTGGGCCTGGATCGACGAGGAACGGAAGGTGGTCGAGGCCTCGGCGGCCGGCCGCAAGGAGCGAGCGCTGCGCATCCTGGCCCTCGCGGGCCTGGCCTACGACCCACAGCGGTCGTGGCCCGAGCACGCGACCGCGCTCGCCCAGCGGGCTCAGAGCAAGACACGCTACGCCATGCTGGTGGCCGAGTTGATCCCGGCCGCCGAGGCCCGACTCCTGCCACGCGACGAGCAAAGGTTGCTCGAAGGGCAGCTGGCGATGACCGGCCCGGCGAACCAGGCCGCAAGCGAACGACCGCGCCGCCCGCCCCTCGAGATCGAAGCCGAAAGTCGGCAGCTACGCGAAACCCTGGATGCGCTGCAACAGCGCCGCGCCGAGCTGCGACTGCTGGTGGATGGCGTGTGGCGGCGTTACCACGCCGAGCATCCGGAGTGCGTGCAGCAGCTCGAGCGCATCGAGAGCGCGCTCGCCCGCGCCCGCCGCTTCAAGCACGCGGTCGAGCTGGCGCGCGAGACGATCCAAACCGTGGCCACCGAGACCCACCGGCGTTGGGCGGAGTTCCTCAATCGACGCGTGGGCGAGCTGTTCGGTACTCTCGGGACGCGGATCGAGCTGGTGCGCTTCGGCGACGACCTGGATTTTTCGGTGAAGCCCGTGGGTGGGCCGATGCTGGTGCGCGGAAAGGCGGACCATCAGCTGTCGCATGGCGCGCGCGATCAGCTCTACCTGGCGGTGCGAGCGGCGATCAGCGAGTTCCTGTCGCGGGGCGCGGGCCCGCTCCCCCTGCTGCTCGACGACGTGTTCGCCACCAGCGACGACGATCGCACCCGGTGCGGGATGGGGCTATTGCTCGAGCGCCTGGCGAGCCAGCATCAGGTCGTGCTCGTGACCTGCCATCGCGGGCGCTACGAAGCCTTGGCCCAGCTCGATCCGGAGCTCTACGCGGAGCGGGTGCACTGGCTCGACCTGCGGGCGGCGGGGGTGCCCCAGCGATAGCAGCCACGGAAGGCGCCGCGATCCGTCCGGCTCCCCCCGCGCCTGCTTGAGGCGTGACACGCCGCCCGTGCCTCGGAATCCCGCGCCCGTCCGGCGGCCGTTCCGCCCATCGAGGCCGATGTGTTCGTCTGCTCTGGATCCGTAAACCGGCGCAAGAGATCCCAAGACTCCCCAACCTAGGAGATGAGAGCGATGAAGCGACTCGTGAGCATAGCGGCTTGTGCGCTCGCCCTCGCGCTGCTGGCGGGCACGGCGGTGGCGGCCAAGAAGGATAGCGACAAAGCGGGCGCAGCGAAAGGCGGTGGAGGCGGGGCGAGCGAGGACAAGGCGTTCGACGAAGTGGTGAAGGACATGGAAGTGATTCCGGGCCTGTTCACCATCTACCGCAAGGCCGACGACAACAAGCTGCTGATGGAGATCCGGCCCGAACAGCTCGAGCACCTGTTCTTGTTCGCGATGAGCTTCGACCAGTCGACCGGCGAGCGCGGCTTCTACGGCGCGATGATGGGCGGTGACTTCCCGTTCCTGTTCCACCGCGTTGGCAAGACCGTGCAGTGGGTGATGAAGAACACCGCGTTCACCGCGTCGAGCGGAACGCCCGAGGCGCGCGCCGTGGCGCGCTCGTTCCCGAACGCGATCCTGGCAGCGTCCAAGATCGTGTCGAAGCCGCACCCGGAGCGCAAGAGCCTGCTGATCGACGTCGGCGAGATGCTCGCTTCCCGTGACCTGCCCGGGATCGCGATCGGGCTCAACCAGGTCTACGAGCCGACCAACTTCTCGTTCGACAAGGACAAGAGCGCAATCACCGCGGTCAAGGCATTCCCGGAGAACCTGCTGTTCGACGTCGCG
>VBOY01000029.1 GCA_005893295.1 Candidatus Eiseniibacteriota bacterium
GACGCCGTCGCCATCGCTGTCCAAGGTGCATCCGTAGCGGTCGACCGCGCACCCCTTGGGCGTGTCCACGCAGCGATCGATCCGGTCGAACACCCCGTCGCCGTCCATGTCGACCGCCGGCCAGCGGAAGCAGGGCGCCTTAGGATCGACGTGGGCCGCCGTGGAGGGCGGAATCGCCCGGGCGTTCCCGGCCGCCAGCGGCACGAGCAGCGCGGCGACGATCAAGCATCGAAGTGTCATGGTCCACCTCCCTGACGGACACACGTTCGTACGGGGGCACCGTGCCCACGGTGGCGTCGGCGGCACCATACACC
>VBOY01000030.1 GCA_005893295.1 Candidatus Eiseniibacteriota bacterium
GGCTCGCTCGTTGGCCTCCCTGCGCGGCAAGGTGGTGCTCCTGCGCTGGTGGACCGAAGGCTGCCACTACTGCGCCGAGACGCTGCCGGCGCTCGAATCACTCGCCCGCGAGCGCGCCGGCACGGACCTGGTGGTGATCGGCGTCTACCATCCGAAGCCGCCGCGCGACGTGAGCGACCGCCACATCCTCGCGGTCGCGAAGCGGCTCGGCTTTTCGGGTCCGGTGGCGGTAGACCGGCGCTGGAGCACGCTCGACCGGTATTGGCTCGACGGCCACCCGGAGCGCAACTGGACCTCGGTGTCGTTCTTGATCGGCCGCAACGGCGCGATCCGCTGGGTGCACGGCGGCGGGGAGTACCACCCGTCGAGCGACCCGTTGCACGCGCGTTGCGACGCCACGTACGGAGAGCTGGAGAGGGTGATCGCCGCCTCACTCGCCGAGCAGGCCGAAGCCCCGGCGCCATGATCCTTGAGGCGCGTCGAACACTCGGCTAGGCTGGTCTCGTACATGAACCGCTGCGGAATCCCGCGGCGGATTTTGCTGTTGGAGCGACGATGAATCCGAGAAGCGAGGTCGTGGCGGAGACCTTTCTCGAGGACGAGCTGGCGCGGCACCTGGTGGCGCGCTTGGATCACGTGCCAGCCACCCTCGCGGTGCGCGATGCCGTGTGCAACACCCACGGGCGGGTCACGGTGCGCGGGCTGGTGGGGTCGGCGCGCGCGCTCATGGCCGCCTGGCTCCATCGCTCCACGGCGCGCACCGTCGTCTACCTGGTGCCCCACGGCGACGCGTTCGAGGAGGCGCGCGACGATCTCGAGTACTTCCTCGGCCGCGGTGCCCTGCTGGCGTTTCCGGAGCCGGATCAGCTCCCCTACGACCCAATCTCGCCCCACCCCGGCATCACCGCGCAGCGACTCGAGACCCTGGCGCGACTCGCGGGCGATGAGGCGGGGTCCGGCGTCGTGCTGGCGACGATTCGCGGCGTGCAGCAGCGGGTCCCCGACCCCGCCCGGCTTCGCCGCAGCATCGTCTCGCTTCGGGTCGGACACGACTACGATCCCCGCGTTCTCATGGAGCGACTGGTACTGCTCGGCTACGAGCGGCTTCCCGAAGTGGAAGCGGTGGGCCAGTTCGCGCGGCGCGGCGGCATCCTCGACATCTACCCGGTGGGGGTCGCCGACCCGCTGCGCCTCGAGTTCGACGGCGATACCGTGAGCTCGCTGCGCCGCTTCGATGCCGGCACGCAGCGTTCGATCGAGCAGCTCGCCCACGCTTCGGTGCTGCCTCGTCACGAGGTCGTGGTGGAGCCGGGCGAGCTGAGCGAGGTGGCGACGCGGCTCGGGTCGGCGGCGACCGGGAAGGCGGGGGGCGACGCCGGGCCACTGTCGCTCGATGGGCTGGAGCGCTTCGCGGCCCGCGTGGATCCCCATCGAGGCTGCTTCGCCGACTACCTCCCGAGCGACGCGCTGCTGCTGATGGATGATCCGGGGGGGCTGCTCAAGCGGCTCGAAGAGCTGGAGCAAGCGATCGAGCGCGGTTTCGAGCACGCGCGTCCTCAGTACCCGCTGGTCTCGCCGCCCGACGAGCTGTTCGTTCCGGCCGCTTCGGTGCGGAGCTGGCTCGAGCAGCGTCCCGGCTGCGACTGGGCGAGCCCGATCGGGGAGCACCCCGCCGAGCCGGCGCGCGAAACGCTGTTCGTGGACTGCCGGCCGGCCGAGCCGATCCAGCGCTCGATCGACCGGCTGCGGACCCACTTAGCGGAGCTCGGCGCCCAACAGATGGAGGCCGTGATTCTGTGCGACAACGCCGGCCAGCGGGACCGGTTGGCCGAGCTGCTGGGCGAGACTCCAGCCACATTGGGGGTGGGCCTGATCGCGTCCGGCTTCACCCTGCCCGCGGCGGGGTTGAGCCTGCTCACCGACCACGAGATCTTCGCGCGCTACCGTCGCCGCCGCCGTCGCCTGAAGAGGACCGGTGGCCTGTCGCTCGCAGAGCTGGCGGCGCTGCGGGTGGGCGATTTCGTGGTCCACGAAGATCACGGGATCGGCACCTACCGGGGCCTGCGGCGCCTGACGCTCAACGGACAGGAGACCGACTGCCTCGAGATCGCCTATGCCGAGTCCGACCGACTCTTCCTCCCGGTGCACCAGCTCTCGCTGGTGTCGCGCTATGCGGCGGAAGAGGGGGCGCGCCCCACCGTGCACCGCCTGGGCTCGCTCGCCTGGCAGAAGACCAAGGCGCGCGCCAAGAAGGCGATTCACGACCTGGCCGACGACTTGATCCGCGCCTACGCGACGCGCCGCGCGCTTCCGGGCCACGCCTTCAAGCCCGACACCGTATGGCAGCGCGAGCTCGAAGCCTCGTTCCCCTACGAGGAGACTCCCGACCAGCAGGCGGCGATCGAGGACGTGAAGCAGGACATGGAGGCGGCCCGCCCCATGGACCGCCTGATCTGCGGCGACGTCGGCTACGGCAAGACGGAGGTGGCGGTGCGCGCGGCCTTCAAGGCGGTGCAGGATGGCAAGCAAGCGGCGGTCCTGGTACCGACCACGATTCTCGCCCAGCAGCACGGCCTGACGTTTCGCGAGCGCCTCGCGGATTTCCCGGTCACGGTAGAGGTGCTGTCGCGCTTCCGCACCGGCGCCGAGTCGTGATCGGCACCCACCGGCTGCTTTCCAAGGACGTGCGCTTCAAGAGCCTCGGGCTGGTGATCATCGACGAGGAGCATCGCTTCGGCGTGGCACAGAAGGAGCGTCTGCGCCAGCTCACGCGCCAGGTGGACGTACTGGCGCTCACCGCCACACCGATCCCGCGCACCCTCAACCTGAGCCTCGCCGGGGCGCGTGACATGTCGGTGATCGAGACGCCCCCGCGCGATCGCCTGCCCGTCCACACCGAGATCCTCGAGGCCGATGACGCCCTGGCCGCCGATGCGATCCTGCGCGAAGTGGATCGCGGCGGTCAGGTGTTCTTCGTGCACAACCGGGTCGAGACGATCCACCACACCGCGCTGCGGGTGCAGCAGCTCGTCCCCCAGGTGCGCGTGGCGGTGGCGCACGGTCAGATGGCCGAACGCGAGCTGGAGCGCGTGATGCTGGATTTCCTCGAGAAGCGCTCGGACGTCCTGGTCTCCACCATGATCGTCGAGTCCGGCCTCGACATCCCGAGCGTCAACACGCTGTTCGTGGATCGGGCCGACACCTTGGGTCTCGCCCAGCTCTATCAGCTGCGCGGGCGCGTCGGACGCTCCGCGCATCGTGCCTACGCCTACCTCACCGTGCCTTCCCGCCGCGTGCTCACCGAGGAAGCCGAGAAGCGGCTGCGCGTGATCGAAGAATTCGACGACCTTGGGGTGGGCTTCAAGATCGCCCTCAAGGACATGGAGATCCGCGGGGCGGGCAACTTGCTCGGCGCCGAGCAGCACGGCTTCCTGGTCGGCCTGGGCTTCGATCTCTACGTGAAGCTCCTCGAGGAAGCGGTCGCCGAGCTGAAGGGCGAGGTGCCGGAGCGGGCCCAGGAGCCACGGCTGCTGACCGACTGGAGCGCCTACCTGCCCGACGACTACGTCGAGGACGAGCACGAGAAGCTCTCGCTCTACCGGCGTCTCGCCGAGGCGGGGGACCTGGCGGTGCTCGACGATCTGACGCTCGAGATGATGGATCGCTTCGGACAGCTCCCGCCGCCTGCGGTGTCGTTGGTCGAGCTCCGGCGGCTGCGGCTGCTGGGTGGGATGGCCGAGGTCGAGAGCGTGCGCGTGTTCCAGGACTTGGTCGAGATGTCGCTGCGGCGTCCGCTCACGCCGGCGGAGATCCGATGCCTGGTCGGCGCGGTCGGCTTCCAGACCGAGTTCGTGACCGGGCGCACGTTCGGCATTCGGGTACGCGGCGAAGGCTTGCTGCTCTTCCATCGGGCGACCGAGCTGTTGCGGGCGCTGCGGGCGTGCACTAGCCTGAAGGGCTCATGACTTCACCCGGCGTGGTCCCGAAGCCCAGCGCCGCGCCACGCCGCGCGACGGTCGCGGCTCTCGCGGCCGTGCTCCTCGCGGGATGCGGGGTCGGCCGCGGCCCGCTCGCGCGCGTGGGCAGCCACACGATCTCTCGCGACGAGTTCCTGCGCGTCGCCCGTGCCGAGCAGACACGCTATCCGGGGGCTCCGGACAGCGCCAAGGCCCGCCTCCTCGACGACCTGATCCGACAACACCTGCTGATCGAGGCGGCGAAGGAGGCGGGCCTCTATCGGGATTCCCTGTTTCTCGACGCCTCGCGCCGCGCCGGAGAATACATCCTGCGCGAGCGCATGAGCCGCGAGCTGATCGGTGGCCCGATCGCGGTGACGCCGGGCGAGGTGGCGGCCCTGTACCGCGCGCGCGCCCAGGAGGCGCGCTGCCGCATCGTCTTCGCGTGGACGGCGGACCTGGCGCGCATCGCCTCGGCCGAGCTTCGCGGCGGCGCCGACTTCGCGGCGGTGGCGAACCACGTGAACCCGCCCGGCGTGGTGCCGCCCGGAGGGGACCTGGGTTTCGTCGTGCCGGGAACGCTTCCCTTGTCCCTCGATGGGCCCCTGCGCACCGCGCCCCTGGGCCAACTCATTGGCCCGCTGGAAGTGCCGGGGCAGGGCTGGTTCCTGATGCGGGTCGAGCAGCGGCGCCCGCGTACTCAGCCCACGCTCGAGGCCGAGACCCCGCAGTTGGCCGAGCTGATCCGCCAGACCAAGCAGCGCGAAGTCCTGATGCGGTCCGTCGATCGATTGCGCGCGTCGGCCGGCATCCGGGTGCTGCCGGGAGCGCCGGAACGGATGGTGGCCAGGCTGCTCCCCCTGGCACAGGCGAAGGAACAGCATCCCGAGGGGCCACACCTGGTCGAGACGTTGAGCACCGCGGAGCAGGCGAGCGTCCTCGCCGAGTACCGAGGCGGGGTGTACACGCTGGGCGACGCCGCCACCGATCTGGAGAATCCGAGCGGCGCGCGCCCCAACCTCTACATGACACCGGTGGTGGCGCGCTGGATCGAGTCCCAGGTCCTGAATCGTGTCTTGGTCGACGAGGCTCGCCGGCGCCACTACGACCGCGAGCCGGAGTTCAACACCACCCTCTCGCAGCTGCAAGACCGCGTGCTGGTGGAAGGCTACGTGGCCCGGGAGGTGAACGCGCGCGTGGCGGTGACGGAGCAGGAGCTGCGCCAGGCCTACCAGCGCTCGGCACCCATGTTCACGCGGCTCGAAGAGGCTCGGCTCCTGACCGCCACGCTCGAGGACTCGGCGGTGGCGAGCCACTTGGTCGAGAACGCGTTCCCCGGCGGGACGCTGCGCGAGGTGGTCGCGACGGCGTCCCTTCCGGTGCGGGTCCAGAGCGAGACGGTGCGGTTTCCGAGCGCGGATCCGGTGTGGCAGACGCTGGAGCCGCGGCTCTTGCAGATGACGGCCGGCGAGTACGCGGGCCCAGTCCGCGCGGCACGCGGATGGCTGGTGGCGCAGCTTCAATCGAAGGCTCAAGGGCCACCGAGCTTCGAGGCCCTGTCCGCGCAGGAGCGCTCGTACCTCCAAGGCCAAGCACTCGATCGGCTGCGGGGCGGCCGCATCCTGGCGCTCACCGATTCGTTGCGGCGTGCCATCCGCGTGGAGGTTCATCGCGAGCGACTGCGCTCGATTCCCTGGCCGGTGCCACCGGAGCCGAACACGCGCTCGTAGGCTCCGCGTGAAGCCTTAGCGCGCGGCGTCGACTCGGGTCTCTGCGAGTCGCTGGGCTATTTGAGTCGGCGGCGCACCTCGGCCGCCCGACGCTCGCTCGCTTCGACCCGCGTGCCGTCCTTGAGCCGCAGCACCAGGACCCCCGCCTCTCCCGCATAGGACTCGATCGATTCGATGTTCACCAGTGCCGCCCGGTGGACGCGCACGAAGCGCCCCTCGGGGAGCCTGCGCTCCAGCTCCTGGAGCGTGTAGTCCACCAGGAACTCCCGGCCCTCGGCGCAGGCCAGGACCAAGCGGTCGCGCGAGATGATTCGGGAGACCTGCTCGAGGTCGATCAGCCGCACCTCGCGCCGGTGTCGCACCGGTAGCCGCCGCAGGGGCTCGAGACGCTCCTGCACAAAGGGCTGCTCGAGCATCCCGAGCACCGCGGCTTCTTGGCGCGCGACCGCGTAGGGCCGGTCCCTCGCTTCGTGGACGACCCGTCGCACGGTGTCGTCGAGGCGATCGCGCCGGATCGGCTTGAGGACATAGTCGAGTGCGGCCAGCTCGAACGCCTCGACGGCATGGCGATCGTAGGCGGTCACGAACACGATCACCGGGGCATCGGGGCCGCGCAGGTGCCTGGCGACCTCGAGGCCCGAGAGGTCGGGCATCTGGATGTCGAGGAACACCACGTCGGGCGAGTGTTCCGCAACCAGCGACAGCGCCTCGCCGCCGCCGCGCGCCACGCCGACCACCTCGATTTCTCCCTGCTCGGCGAGCAGCCGCTCGAGGAACTGCCGTGCCCGCGGCTCGTCGTCGGCGATCACCGCGCGCACCGGAGGATCCGGGCGTCCGGATGGCGCTCTCATTGGGTCACCCGCGGCGCGGGGTCGCGCCAGCGCAGGCGCACCGCGAACCCCCCCTCGCGGCAGGGCCCGGCGACGACCGTGGCGTCCGGCCCGCCGAAGCGCCGGATGCGTTGCTCCAGATTCTCGAGTCCCACACCCAGTCCGCGCGCGCCATTGCTTGAGCCATGGCCGTCGTCGTGGAAGGTCAGCGTCAGCCAGCCGTCGTCACGTTCGCCCTCGAGCGTGAGCGCCATGCGCGTCCGGTCCGGAGACATTCCGTGCTTGAGGCTGTTCTCGACCAGGGGCTGCAGCAGCAGCGGCGGCACGGGCGCCGACAGCAAGTCACGCTCGCCCTGGTACTCGAAGGTGAGGTCCCCCTCGTAGCGCTCGCGCGCCACTCCCAGGTAGTCCTCCACGAAGGCGATCTCGTCCGAAAGCAGCGCCGCCGGGCGCTCGCTGGCTTCGACCGTGTAGCGCAGCATGTCCGCCAGCCGCTCGGTGAAACGCTGGGCCGCCGGCGGATCGGTCTCGGTGAGGTAGGACAGCGCGTTCAGGGCGTTGAACAGGAAGTGGGGTTGCACCTGGGCGTGGAGCGCGCGCAGCTCGGCTCGCGCCGCCGCCTCGCGCAGCTCGGCGGCGCGTCGTTCCGCTGCCGCCCGCTGCTGCTGCAGCGCCAGGTTCTCGCGCCGGATTCCCGCCTGCGTCAGCAGGTTCTCGACCGCCGCTCGCGTACCCGAAGGCAGCTCTTCGTTGGGCGCCAGCCGTGGCATCTCGTGCTCGGGCCATTCGACCGCTGGCCGTCGCCCGAGGCCACGCGCCAGCCCGGCTTCGACCGAGGCGCGGATCTCGTCGTCCTTCAGCGCTCCCAGCAGCTCTTGGCCCGCCCGGTCGAGCGCGGCGTGGAGCACGCGCGGATCGCGCCGGAACAGCCGGTCGAGTCCGCACTGCAATCGCCGTTGCAGCGGTGCGAAGGCGAAGGCGAGCGCGAGGGCGGCCACCACGTTGAGGGCCATCGTCTCCTCGCCCGTGACCTCGGCGAACAGGCGCTGACCCACCAGGACGATGCTCAGGTAGAGCAGGATCAGCACGCCCGAGAGAAGGGCGTACGGCAGGCTCCGCTCCAGGATGCGCCGCGGATCGAATGCCGGATCGCGCGCGATCAAGAACGCGATCATGAACGGCGTCAACAGCAAGCCCAACGAAACCACCATCACCAACGTGCGCACCAGCGAGAACTGGAAGAACCAGTAGCCGCGCTCGCCCTCGAGCATCCACGCCAGGACGGCCGCGGCCAGGTACAGGGAGGCGGCGGCCAGCGCCAGGGCGCGTTGGCTGCGCGACGGGTCCCAATCCGCACGCGCCGGCCCCGCATAACGCTCCACCAGCGAGGCCACCCCGAGCGCGAGTGCCACCGATTCGAACGCCAGGAACGGCTCTTCGGGGCGCTGTCCGGTCCTGAGGAGCACGGCGACGAAGCCGATCGGCACCAGGTACCCGGCGAACACCAGCCAGAACCAGACGCTGCGCACACGCGCGCCCGGGCGCCAGCGCGAGCGCGGGAACACGGCGAGAAAGTGGAGGAAGGCCGACGGCGCCCAGCACACCAGGCAGGTGTAGCCCAGCATGACGAGGCGGAAGCCACCGGTCGGCTCGACCACCGGATTGCGGTAGAACTCGTGCACCGACGACAGGGTCTGCAGCGACGCGAACCACAAGAAGACCAGGGCCGTGCCGAGGTCGGGCCGGCGCCACACCAGAGCGAGCGCCACGAACAGTGCGGCGACGATCGCCAGCAGCTGGAACACAAGGAATCGCACGCGCTGCCAGATCGTGAGGCGCACCGGCGGCACCACGACCTCCATCGGGCGCCCGGCGCGCATGATGTCGAAGCGAATCGGCTCCTTGGGCAGCATCGGGCGGAACGCCGTCGCCCGCGCCGGACGCAGAAACGGCGCGCCGTTCATGCGGACCAGCACGTCGCCGGACTTGAGCAACCCCTGGGCGGGCGGCCCCACCACGCGCTCGACACGCGCGTTCCCGCGCGGAGTCCACATGATCGTCAGGCCGAGCCGAGCGTAGGGCGTGTACGCGGCGATTCGCGGCGCCGCCAGGGCGAGGACCGCCAAAACCCCGGCCGCCGCAAGGGTGCGGCGGAGGCGATACGGGTGAGTCACACGTCGACTCTCCCACAGCGGGTTGAGAGGCTCAACGAGCGCGGAGGAGGAACCGTTCATGGGCCGAACGATGCTAGCGGCTCTCACAGCTGGACCGGCGGTCCGGCCGACCGGCGCGGCGGGCCGGCGACGAGCGCGGTAGATGCGCCACGGCCGGCCTTGGGCCCGATCTCGGTCGGTGCTCCGTCGCCGCGGGACGCCACCGAGTCATGAGCGCGCCCCACCGGCGCTGGGCACCGATGGGCACGGCGTTCCCGGAGCCCCGGTGACATGTGGCGCGCGCGCGGCAGCCAAATTGCTTATCTTCCGTCGGTGGGCGCAGAGCCTACACTGATGCGCTCTTTTCGGCATGCGTCTCGCGGAAGCGTCACGGGACTGCAAAGCGGCGACCGGGCGAAGCTCCGGCGGAACCGCGATCGGAGGTCTTTCCTTGAAGCATACGACTTGGCTCGCGCTGGTCCTGGCGCTGTCGGCCACCGCCGGTGAAGCGCGCGCACAACGCTTGGACGGCATCGCGGCGGTGGTCAACGACGAGGTGGTGCTGCAGAGCGAGGTCGAAGAGCAGCTCTATCTGTTCCTGCTGCGCAACCAGGCGCGTCCGGACTCGGCGGAGACCGACACCCTGCGCCGCGAGATCCTGGATCAGCTCATCGACGAGAAGCTCATCGTGGCCGAGGCGAAGCGACAGGGCGTGACGGCGCCCGACGCGGAGGTGAACCAGCAGGTCGAGCAGGCGATGCGCGAAGCCAAGGAACGTCTCGGCAGCGCCGAGGCGTTCGCGGAGCAGCTGAAGCGCGAGAACCTCACCGAGGACAAGCTGCGCGAAAAGTATCGCAACGAGGTGCGCCGCCAGATGCTGGCGCAGCGCTTGGTGCAAAAGCAGGTCGCGCACAAGCAAGTGAGCCAGGCCGAAGCCGAGGCGTATTTTAAGGCGCACCCCGAGAAGTTCCCCAAGATGCCGGGGCAGGTGCGGGTCTCGTTGATCCAGATCCCGGTCATGCCCGATTCCGTCACCGAAGCGAAGGCACGGGCAGCCGCCGTCGCGGCCCGGGCACGTATCAGTAAGGGCGAGAAGTTCGCGAAGGTCGCGGCCGAGGTCTCGGACGATCCTGCATCCGCGCGGGCCGGGGGAGATCTGGGCTTCTTGACCAAGGGAAACGCCGATCCGGCGTTCGAGCGCGCTCTGTTTTCGCAGAAGCCGGGCCAACTCGGGCAACCGGTGCGGGGCGCCTTCGGCTGGCACATCATCGAGGTGATCGAGCGAGACACGCTCAAGAATCGAGCCGGGCGTGACAGCACGGACGAGGATGGAAACCCGGCGATCGAGATTCACGCGCGCCACATCCTGATTCGCGCCGAAGTCAGCGATGCCGATGTCGCGCGCGCGCGCGCGCTGGCGAATCGGGTGCGTGCCGAGGCGAAGAAGGGCACCGACTTCACCACCCTGGTGCGGCGCTACAGCAAGTATCAGGGGCCGCAGGCCGAAGACGGGGACTTGGGCTTTCTGTCGACAACGACGTTCACCCCGATGTTCCGCGCCGCGCTCGACACGTTGGAGGTCGGCGACGTCAGCGGCGTGCTCGAGAACCGGGCCGGCTTCAACATCTTCAAGCTGACGGACCGCAAGCCGGAGCGCGCCTACAGGCTCGAGGAGATCCGCGACGAGCTGGTCGGGGGCGTGGCCCAGATCCAATTCCACGAGAAGTACGAGCAATGGGTCAAGGGGCTGCGCGCCAAGGCGCACATCGAGATCCGGAGCTCGTGACGCAGGGTCTAGCCCCACGCTCGGTTGGAAAGCCCTAGCGCGAGGCGAGCGTGGGAGCGGAACGCTGAGGCTCGATCTCGCCCTCTTCCTGTTGCGGCTGTTCAAGAGCCGAACCCAGGCGACGCACGCGGTGCGCGACGGTGCAGTGCTGCTGAACGGCCAGCGGGCGCGACCGGGTCATGTGGTCTCCCCGGGCGACCGCGTGACGCTGTCCGACCCCACTCCGCGAACCTTCGAGGTGCTCGCTCTGCCGGGCCGCGGGACGAGCCGCCAGGCCGCTCGCACCTTGCTGCGGGAGGTTTGACGATGTCGGGGCGAGCCGCGGCCCGAACGAGATCCGCCGCGGGGCAAGGGGTGCTCGAGATCGCCGGCATCCTCGTGCTGGCGCTGAGCGTGGCCTTCACGATCGGGCGGCGGTGGGGCGACGCGTGGGACTTCGCCACCTTCTATCATGCCGCAACCGCCTTGGGTCGCGGCCTCGATCCCTATCGCCTGGATACTCTGAGCGCGGTCGCGGGCCGGTCGATCACCCTGCCGTTCCTGTATCCGCCGGTCACCTTCGCGCTGTTCCTGCCCTTCACATGGCTGTCGCTTCCGACCGCGACCACGGTCTGGCTGGTGCTCAAGCTCGGCCTGCAGGCAGGGCTGGTTCACCTGTGGCGCATGTTCTTGCCCGGCACCCGTCTGCTCGGGCTGATCGCGATGGCGGTTTTCGCCTTCGATGCCTCGCTGCTCTGGGACTTGAAGACCGGCAACGTCTCCGTGGTCGAGCAGTTCCTCCTCTGGCTCGGCTTTGCCTGCTACCTGGAGGACCGGCGGCGAGCCTTTGCCGCGCTGGTGGTGATCGCGTCGACCTTCAAGCTGCTGCCGATCGCGTTCCTGGCGCTGCTGCTGGTTCCGTCGCGCACCCGGCACGCGAGCCGGGGGCTTGCCTTGGCCGGCCTCGCCCTATTCGCGGCGATCGTGTTCGCGCCGTCGTGGCTCGGACCGACGTGGGCCCACGGCTACCTCGGCAGCCTACGGATCGAGCGTCCTTACGGAGAGCGGAATCCTTCCGCGCTCGGGATCCTCGACATGGCGTTGCACGGGGCGCCGCCGCCCGGCAGTGACCGGATGGACCGCGCGCTGCTCGGCTGGGGACTATGGTCGGGGGCGCTGGTGGCGTTGAGCGCTCCCCGCCTGCGCCGCGTGTGGGCCGAGCGCGACCCGCGCCAATCGGTGTTCGTGGCGGCGTTTCTGTTCGCGCTGGTGGCGCCTCGCATGATGGTCTATTCGTACCTGCTGCTGGTGGCTCCGGCGTTGGCGCTTGCGCGCGATCTCTTTCCGCGACCCGCCGTACGGGCGTTGGCGCTGGTCCCGGTGGTCGCGCAAGGAATCTTCCAACTCCTGCCGGCGTGGTGGCGAGCGCCTGTGCTCATGGGTCTGCCGCGTCCCGCAGCGCTCGTGGTCGCGAACCTCTCCTACTTCGTCGCGCTACTCCTGTGGCTCTCGTGGCTCTGGCGCGGTCGTCACCCGCGGCGTTGAGCGCCGTTCGTGGCTTCTGTTAAGTTGGCTCGGATGATCCGCTTCGAGCAGGTTACCAAGCGCTATCGAGAGCGCGTCGCGCTCGATGCCGTATCGTGGGGCATGGAAGAGGGGGAGAAGGTCGCCTTGGTCGGCCCGAGCGGCGCAGGCAAGACCACGATTCTCAAGCTCATCACCCACGAGCGGCAACCGACCTCGGGAACCGTGACCGTGGGCACGTTCCACGGCGGGTCGCTCACGCGGAGGTCGCGCGCCCTGTTGCGCCGCACCCTCGGGATCGTCTACGAGGACTTCCGCCTGCTCAACGACCGCACGGTGCTCGAGAACGTGGCGCTGGCGGTCCGCATCGCTGGCAACGATCCCGAAGAACAGGTGCTGGCTCGGGCGCGCTGGGCGCTCGACGAGGTCGGTCTCGAGATGCGACAGGGATCGTTCCCCTCGGAACTGTCGACGGGCGAGAGGCAACGCGCCGCGATCGCACGGGCAATCGTGAACCGCCCGGCGGTGGTTCTGGCCGACGAACCGACGGGAGCGCTCGAGAAGAAGAACGGGGACGAGGTGCTGGCCCTGCTCCGTCGCGTGCACGCGGAAGGAGCGGCCCTGCTCGTCGCCACCACGCGCATCGAGGTCGCCGAGGCCCTGGGGGCGCGCGTTCTGCACCTCGAGGCGGGGCGGCTCTCGGGTTCGGAGTTGCCCGCCGCTCCGGGAAGCTCGCGCGCGGCGGCCGCCGGCGCACCGGTCTGACCCATGCTCGGCTTCTATGTACGCGAAGCGGGACGCTCGTTCCGGCAGCACCGCGGTCTCGCCTATACCGCCATCCTCTCGCTCACCGCGGCGCTCACCCTGGCCGGCCTGCTGCTGCTGCTCACCCATAACGCCCGGGTGGGCCTCGCGCGGATGGGGGACCGGCGCGAGATGGTGGTCTACCTGCGCGACGATCTTTCCGCGTCGCAGCGAGACCTGTTGATCGGCCGGCTCACCGACCTCTACGGCAATGTTCGCTGGGTGAGCAAGGAACAGGCATGGCAGGAGTTCGCGCGCGAGCTCGGGGACCCGAACCTGCTCGAGGCCGTTCCCGACAACCCGCTGCCCTCGTCGCTCCACATCACGCTCAAGCCGGAACTACTGTCGCCCGACGCGATGGAGACGGCGGCGCGACAGATCTCACAGTTCCCGGAAGTGGAGGACGTCCGTTACGGGGCGGAGTGGGTGCGTCGTCTCGACCAGTTCGGTGCCTCCCTGTTCCGAGGGACGATCATCATCCTGGTGACGGTCGCGCTGGCGATCGTCTTCATCCTCTACAACACGATCCGCCTCACCGTGCTGGCGCGGCGGCCCCAGGTGGAGATCATGAGCCGCCTCGGGGCCTCGGACCGCTTCATCGCCATGCCCTTCGTGCTGGAGGCAACCTTCGAGGCTGCGTTTGCCGCCGCTCTGGCGCTCGGCATCGTGTTCGGCATCCAGCAGGCGGTGGCGGGGCGCGTGGTCGGCATCGTCTTTGTCCCGCCGTGGATGGCGCTCGGATTCCTCGGCGCCGCCATGGCATGCGCGTGGCTGGCCGCGGTACTCGCGCTGTCGCGGGTGATGCACGCGGTCGGCCCGTGAAGCGCATTGCCGCGGTTCTCCTGATGCTGGCGCTCGCCGCCCCCGCGTGGCCCCAGACCGACAGCCTCGAGAGCGCGAAGCGCGCCGAGCTTGAGGAGATCCGGCGGCAGGCGCGTGAAAAGCGCGACGCGGCCACGAGACTCAAGGGCCAGGAGAGCCAGGCGATGGGACAGCTGCGCCGCACCGAGCGCCAGCTCAACCTGACCCGCAAGCGGCTCTCCCAGCTGCGACGGCGCCGCCAGAATCTCGATCTACAGCTCGAGGTTACGCGCCTCGATCTGCAACGCAACCTCCAGGCCCTGTCCGAGCAGCGCGCCCGGCTCGGCCGCCGGCTGCGCTCGATGTACAAGCTCGGCCCCGCGGGCGAGCTCGAGTACCTGCTCTCCACGCAATCGTTCGCGCAGCTGCTGACGCGCTGGGATTTCCTGGTGATGGTGGCGGAGCAGGACCGCCAGCTGCTCGTGGACGTCACGAATCGCAAGGAGACGGTGGAAACGCTCCAGCACCGATTGCAGGGGCACCTCGATCAGGTGCAGGCGACGGCACTGCAGACCACGACCGAGAATCGGCGTTTGGCGGCGCAGCGCTCGGCCCGGCGGGGCACGGTGCGCGAGATTCAGACCCAGCGTGAGGCGTTCGAGGCCGCGGCCGCCGAGCTGGAAAAGACGGCGCGTGCAATCCAGGGGCTGCTGGCCCACCTCGAACGCAAGCGTCGCGAAGAGGCCGACCGAGCGCGCGCCCAGGGACAACCGGTGACGCCCTACAGCAGTGACTTCGCGCGCGGCCAGGGGGCGCTCGACTGGCCGCTGCGCGGCGAGGTGGTCGGCCGCTTCGGGCCCGAGCGGAATCCACGTTTCAACGTCGTCACCCCCAACAACGGGATCGACATCGCGGCGCCGATCGGGACCGCGGTGCGCGCGGTGGCCAAGGGACGGGTCGACTATACCGCCGAGGACTACGGCACCTACGGCCAGATCGTGATCCTGAACCATGGCGACAGCTACTACACGCTCTACGCGCACCTCTCGGAGATCCTGGTCTCGGTGGGCCAGCAGGTGACCTCCGGTCAGGTCATCGGGCGCTCCGGCGACACCGGATCCCTCAAGGGGGCGGTGCTCCACTTCGAGGTCCGTCGCGGCGGAACCGCTCTGAATCCCCAGGACTGGCTTCAGTAAGGCCCCAACTGGGCCTCGTCGGTGGCGTGCCCCGCGTGTATGCTGCGGGTGCGATGGCGATCGTGCCTCTGTCCGAACTGCTGGGGCAGCCCGTGGCCTCCGCGTTCCTGCGTGGCGTGGTGGCACGCGGGCGCTACTCGAACGCCTACCTGTTCCACGGTCCGGCGGGAGTGGGCAAGACCACCGCGGCGCTCGCCTTCGCCCGCGCGATCTTGTGCGAGCGCACGCCGAAAGGACCGCGCGAGTCCGCGCCCGGCGCCGCGGCGGACGAGGCGTGTGGTCGCTGCGCCGCCTGCCACAAGAGCGCAGGGCTCAAGCATCCGGACCTGCGCTTCCTGTTTCCGGTCTCCGGCGAGGAGCGCGACCTCGACGAGACCGTGGCCGAGACTCTCGAGGAGGTACGGCGGGACCCGCTGTTCGTCTTCCGCTACGAGAAAGCAGCCTCGATCCGCCTGTCGCTGACTCGCGAGCTGCTGCGCGAGCTGGCGTACCAACCGTTCGAGGCCGCGGTGCGCGTTGTGGTGGTTCGAGACGCCGACCGCATGCGCGAGGACCAGTATTCGGCCCTGCTCAAGACGCTGGAGGAGCCGGGGAGCGCCACGGTGTGGGTGCTCACGTCGTCGCGACCAGCGCGACTGCCGGCGACCATTCGTTCCCGCTGTCAGCGCGTGCGTTTCGCTCCTCTGGCCGAAGGCGTGGTGCGGGAGTTCCTCGAGGTGCGCGTGGGCGCCACGCCCTCGGAAGCGCGGCTCGCCACGGCGCTGGCCGCCGGCAACCTGGGCCGGGCGCTCCTGCTGCGCGACGAGGAGCCGCGCGCCGAGCGTGACGAGGCGCTGCGGCTGCTGGAGCCCGCGCTGCGCGGCGACAGCCCGGGGCTGTGGCGGGTCGCGCAACAGTTCATGAAGTACGGGAAGACCGGGCGCGAGCGACTGCGGCGCATGATCGAGCTCCACGAGCTGTGGCTGCGCGATGTCTTGCGGATCCAGGCAGGCGCCGCGACCGATGCGCTCGCGAACCGGGACCGCGAGTCCGAGCTGCGCAGCCAGGCGCGAGGGCTCGGCGCGCGCGAGATCCGGCGCCGCCTCATGGTGCTCGAAGAAGCGCTGCGCTCGATCGAGGGCAACGTGACGCCCGATCTCACCCTGTTTTCCGCGATGGCGCGGATGAGCGGCTCGGGTCTCGGTGCCGGAGAGTGGCCGGCGCATCCGACCGCGCGCTGGGACTATTGACAGAGGGCGAGTCCGAATGTCGATGAGCGTGCGAACCCGCGTGCTGCTGCTGGTCCTGCTCGGCGGCCTCGCGTTGCTGGCGGTGAGCCTGGCGACCCACGGCGCTCGGCTCACGCGGCAGATCGGTCGCGAGGCGGGCGGACGCCTGGGCGAGGCGTTGCTCCGCTCCGCCCGACAGCTCGAAGGTGCGCGAGACCTCGACGTCGGAAGCACCGACGTCGCGAGCCTCGCGGGCCTGCGCTTCGCCGCACTCGTCGACGCCGACGGCCGTGTGGTCTCGGCAACCCCGTTCGACCTCACGGGAAAGCGCGCCTACGAGCTGCCGCTCGCGGTTGGACCCAACCGCATCGACCCGACCCGCGCCGCCGGTCGACTCGTCACCACGGACCGTGGGTTGGCGGCCGGCGGGCGCATCATCCACCGGACGCTCGAGCCCTCGTCCACCGGTCCCCCGGTGCCACGCGGGCGGGCGCTGGACCTGGTCCTGGTGGCCGAGGTCGACGACTCGCCGCGTCTCGCGGCCGGGCGCGCCAGGATCGCGCTCGAGCACGCGGGAGCGGCCCTGGCGTGGGGGATCGTAGTGCTCGTGCTGTGGCGCGTGCTCGAGCACGGCCTAGCGCGCCCGGCGCGCCGCGTGGCGGAGACACTCGAACGTCTTGCCGCCGGAGAAGTGTCGGCACGCACCGGGATGTCGGGCAACGACGAGATCGCCGCGATCGGGGCCGCCTTCGATCGGCTGGTGGACCGCATGCGGCTCGAAGCCTCGGACGTGCGCAACGCCCATGCGTTGCTCGAGGCCACGCTCGAAACGCTGCCCGTCGGGGTGTTGGTGGCGCGGCGCGAAGATGGGCGGCCGCTGTTCGTGAACTCGAGCTGGTGCCGGCTCTACGGGAAGCGCCCCGATCCGGCTCGCGACGTCCTGAGCCACCTCGGGAGCATTCGGTGCGAGCGTGCCGACGGTTCCGTGTACCAGGTCGAGGAGCTGGCGGTGCCGACGGCGCTGCGCACCGGCGGCCCCACCCGCCTCGACGACGTGCGGCTGCGGCGCGAGGACGGCGCGGTGATCCGCGTCGACATGATCGCGATCCCGCTCACGCTCCACGCCCCCGAAGGGTTCGACGCCGTCCTGGCGACGATCCAGGAGTGTCCGAGCGAGCCCGCCACGGCCGGGCACGACGAGCCCGCGGCCTCCCCACCCGAGCGACCGCGGCCTCCCCGCAGCGCGACCGTGCTCGTGGTCGAGGACGAAGCAGACCTGTGCGACATCGCGCGCCACGCCCTCTCGGAGGTCGGCTACCGGGTGCTCACCGCTGCCGACGGCAGCGAGGCGTTGGCGGTCTACCGCCGCGGCGTCGGCGTGATCGACGCGGTGGTGCTCGACCTCACGCTTCCAGACCAATCGGGCCGCCGCGTGCTCGACGAGCTGCTGGCGATCGATCCCGATGCGCGCGTGATCCTGGCGAGCGGGTATCACCCCGAGATGCGCGAAATCCTCTCGGCGGGCAGGACCGCGGCGATCCTGGCCAAGCCCTACGGTGTGCCGCGTCTCCTCGCCGCGCTTCGCAGCGTGCTCGAGCGCCGCAGCGCCGCCAGCCAGGACGCCGCGCGCGGCTGAGGTCGCGCGGATCGGACGCGATCACCTCGTTCAAGGCGATGCGCATTGCAACGGAATTGCAGGCTGCGCCCCACAATTCGATGTCAGGCGTCGCTTTTCCCCGCGTACCGAGCAACTCGATTCGATAGAATTATTGCCCCTTGGCAACGATCCCGAACGGCCGCGCCACCACGGCGGCCACGCGGGATCGAGCCCTTAGACCGCGAGGCGCTCGGTACCCCTTCGCCCTCGAGCTGCCTCCGATTCCTCGAGGAGGCACTGTGTCACCCGGGCGAACCCGCGCTGCCCTCGCGGCGGCATTCGTTCTCGGTTGCGTCTGTCCTGCTCCCGCACGAGCCGCTTGGCCGTTGGGCGGCCAAGCGCTGTGCGTGCTGACGGGCGACCAAGCGCATCCGGTTTCCGTTTCGGACCGCGCGGGTGGAGCGATCGTGGTGTGGCAGGATTCGAGGACTGGTTCCTCCAAGCTGTCCGCGATGCGCATCACGAGCTGGGGCGCGCTCGCGAGCGGCTGGCCCGCGGGCGGCCTCGCCGTCTGCTCCGCCGCGCTGGACCAGACCTCCCACGCGGTGGCCGCCGACGGCGCGGGAGGAGCATTCATCGCCTGGGAGGACTATCGCACCGGCGGCGCCGACGCCGACATCTATCTGCAGCGCGTGACCGCCAATGGCACGCTCGCGACCGGCTGGCCCGCGGGGGGCGTGGCGGTGTGCACGGCAACGGGCGGGCAGAGCTATCCGGCGATCGCCGCCGACACGAGCGGCGCATTCGTGGTGTGGCAGGACCGCCGCGGGGCCTCCTCGAACATCTACGCGCAGCGAGTGAATGGAGCGGGCGTGATCCAGTGGGCGGCGAACGGCCTGGCGGTGTGCGCGCAGGCGAGCGATCAGCAATATCCAGCCATCCTCGCCGACGGCTCGCGCGGCGCGGTCATCTGCTGGGAGGATCAAAGGTCGGGGGGGTCCGACCTCTACGCCCAGCGAGTCAACGCGTCCGGCGTGTCCCAATGGGCCGCAGCCGGCGTGGCGGTCTGCACCGCCGCCCTCGAGCAGGACCATCCGCGCATGCTCCCGATCGTCGGCGGATCACTCGTCGTCTGGGACGACTCGCGCAACCTCAACACCGACATCTACGCCCAGAGCCTGAGCAACGCCGGCGTCACCCAGTGGGCCACGGACGGCGTGCCGGTGTGCGCCGATCTGTCGGAGCA
The DNA here is from genome assembly GCA_005893295.1 of Candidatus Eiseniibacteriota bacterium. Classification (GTDB taxonomy): domain Bacteria; phylum Eisenbacteria; class RBG-16-71-46; order RBG-16-71-46; family RBG-16-71-46; genus WS-8. The sequence continues at coordinate 18,811 of VBOY01000030.1, forward strand.
ATACGCCTCGACCCCGGTCTCAGACGGGGCGGGCGGCATGTTCGTCGCTTGGAACGACTTCCGGAACGCTTCCGGCGACATCTACCTGCAGCGCGTCACCCCGTCCGGGGCGATCGCGACCGGGTGGCCGCTGAACGGCAAGGCCGCCTGCAGCGTCTCGGGCAACCAGTTCGATCCGGTCGCGGTCTCCGACGGGTCCGGTGGCGTCATCCTGTCGTGGGACGACTTCCGTGACGGCTCGATCTCGTACGACATCTACGCGCAGCGATTGACCGCCACGGGCGCGTTCGCCTCCGGGTGGCCGAGCGCCGGGCTCATGCTGTGCGGGGAGGCGAACGACCAGCTCTTGCCATCGATCGTGGGCGATCAGGCGGGGGGAGCGGTCATCACGTGGTACGACTTCCGTTCCGGGAACGCCGACGTCTACGCGATGCGAGTCACGGCCTCGGGAGGAGCTGCCCTCGTGGGCGTCGACCCGGCCGATCCCGGCCGCGCCGAAACCCTCGAGGCGTATCCCAACCCGATGCGGTCTTGGACCGCGCTGCGCTTCGCGCTGCCGCGGCCGGCGCGGGTGACTCTCGAGATCGTGGATCTCGCAGGGCGCACGGTTCGCGCGCTGGCCGAAGGCGCGAGCCTCGAACCCGGAGTGCACGCGTGGACATGGGATGGGCGCACCTCCGGCGGGGGCCGCGCCCCCGCCGGGGTTTACCTGGTGGTGCTGCACGCAGGACCCAACTCGCTGGTACGGAAGGTCGCACGCGTGGAGTAGCGTCGAGGCGGTGACGCGCGGCTCGCCCAAACGACTCCGACGCCCGCTCGCGGTAGCCGATGAAAACCTCGCGGGGCTGGGTTATGCTCGCGTCGAGACACGTCCGCCGGAGATTCCGGCGGCTCTTCCATAGCCGGCGACGGGTCCGCGAGGACGCGGCACCGGATTTCGAACGACCATTCTCGCCGGCACACCAACCGGCGTCGCAGGTGGATCCCGTCCACCGATAAAAGGATTCGGCCATGGCCGAAATCGTCCAGGTCGCGCTGCGCGGCTCGCGGAAGGAGTTCTTCCTCAATTCCCGCACCCTGTGGCTCGCGCTGCGCGATCCGGTGATCGTGCGCGGCGAGCACGGCGAAGCCTTCGGGACCGTCCATCTGCGCGATCCCGAGCTGATCCGCCTCAAGCGCCCCGGCAACGTGACCCACGAGATCATCCGCAAAGCGACCGAAGAAGACCTCGACCAGCAGGACCACAACCGCGCGCGCGAGGCCGAGGCGTTCGACTATTGTCACGAGCGCATCGAGGTGCGCGAGCTCAAGATGGACCTGGCCGAGGTCGAGGCCGCGTTCTCGGGCCACCGCATCACCTTCTATTTCACCGCCGAGCAGCGGGTGGACTTCCGGGCGCTGGTGCGCGACCTGGCGGCTCGTTTTCGTACGCGCATCGAGCTGCGCCAGATCGGCCTGCGGGAACAGGCCCGGCGCCTGGATGGCTGCGGTCCATGCGGGCGAGCGCTGTGCTGTTCGACCTGGCTCAAGGACTTCCATCCGGTCACCCTCAAGATGGCGCGCGAGCAGCAGTTGTCACTCAACCCGAGCAAGATCTCGGGCGCGTGCGGCCGGCTCATGTGTTGTCTCGCTTACGAGCTGGCGCAATACCGCGACAGCGCCCAAAAAGTTCCTCCGGTGGGAACTCACCTGCACACCGGCCAGGGACCGATGACCGTGATCCGCACCGAGGTCTACCAGGAAGCGGTGTGGATTCGGGACGATGAGGGAGGCGAGCACCGCATTACGTATGCCGACTTGCCTCCGGGTCCGTACCACAAGTGCGGAGACTGTACCTGCGGGAAGAAGGCCAAGGCGGGGCCCGATGCCGGCCAGCCGGAGCCACCCGACTCGCCCGCCGCACCTTAGCAGGCTGCTGAAAAAGCCTGAATGCAAAGAGCGACTGAGCAACGCAGCAGTCGGGCTTTTTCGGCAGCCTGCTAGGTCTCTGGACAGACGGTCTATACTCGCCGCTCGCCTCTGATCCAGGAGACCAGTGCCCACCCGTTTCTACATCACGACCGCGATTGACTACGTGAACGGGCGGCCCCACTTGGGGCATGCCTACGAGAAGGTAGTCGCCGACGCGTTGGCGCGTTTTCACCGCCAGCGCGGCGATGCCACCTACTTTCTGACCGGGACCGACGAGCACGGGCAGAAGATCGCCCGCGCGGCCGAAGCCGCCGGCAAGCCGCCCCGCGTGTTCGTGGACCAGCTGGCGCCGCAGTTCGAGGCGGCCTGGAAGTCCCTCGGAATCGCCTACGATCGCTTCGTCCGGACCACGGAGCCGCGCCACGAGCTGGCGGTCCAGGAGCTCTTCCGCCGCCTGCACGAAGCCCGCACTCCCAAGAGCGGCGAGCCGGCGCTGTTCGAGGAGGAGTACGAGGGGCTCTACTGCGAGGGCTGCGAGTCGTTCAAGCTGGAGAAGGATCTCGACGAAAAGGGGCGCTGTCCGGAGCACAAGAAGAAACCGCGCAAGGTGCGCGAGACCAACTTCTTCTTCCGCCTCTCCGAGTACGACGAGGCGCTGCTCAAGCACCTCGAATCCCACCCCGAGTTCATCCAGCCCGACTACCGGCGCAACGAGGTCGCGAACGTCATCCGCGAAGGGCTCCAAAACGTGAGCGTGACGCGACCTCACCTGCCGTGGGGGATTCCACTTCCCAAGGAGATCCCGGGCGGAGCCGGGCACACCGCCTACGTGTGGGCGGACGCGCTGCTCAACTACCTGTCGGCGATCGGCTGGCCCGAGCGCCGCTACTCGTTGTGGTGGCTGGCGCGCGAGGGCGAGGCGGGCGGTGCCGGGGCGGCGCGCCAGGACGAGTTCCCGCTCTTGGACGGGCAGGGGCGGCCGGGCGCGGCATGGGCGGGCACCACCACCGCGCAGGTCACGAATGCGTTCCATCTGATCGGCAAGGACATCAGCCGCTTTCACTGCATCCTGTGGCCGGCCCTGCTGCTCGCCGCAGGGGTGCCGCTCCCGCGGCAGGTGTACGTGCATGGCTTTATCTACGCGCGGGGCGAGAAGCTCTCCAAGTCGTCCGGCAACGTCGTCGATCCGGTGGCGCTCGCCGAACAGATCGGCCGTGACGCGCTGCGCTTCTACTTGCTCCACGCGATCCCGACGGGCCGCGACGGCGAGTTCACGCTTGAGCAGGTGGTCGAACACTGCAACACCCACCTGGCGAACGATCTCGGCAACCTGGCGAGCCGCACCATCACCATGGTCCACAAGTATTTCGGCGGCGCGGCGCCCACAGACTGGAGCCCGGAATCGTTCCGCGATCCGCAGGCAGCCGAGGCCTTCGACGCCCTGCTCGCGGCCACCGCGGCGGCCCACGTCGAGGTGCCGCTCGCGTTCGCCGAGATCCGGATCCACGAAGCACTGGAGCACGCCTGGCTCCCGGTGGTGCGGGCGAACGAGTTCATCGAGCGGGTCAAGCCCTGGGTCGTGGCGAAGGATCCGGACCGGCGGGCCGAGCTGGCCACGGCGCTGCGCGCGCTGCTCGAGACGCTGCGCCTCGTCGCGATCTGGTCGTGGCCGGCCATCCCCGGCAAGAGCGAAGAGCTGTCGGAGCTGCTCAGCCTGCCGGGTAAGCCAGGGGAGACGCGCGGCGAGGCCGCAAACCCGAGCTTCGGCTCGGACCCGGTCGCCGGACGCTCGCTGGGCGCGACCAGGAGCCTGTTCCCGCGCCTGGAGCCGGTCGGCTGATGGGGGCCCCCCGACGCGCGCCGCTGGGGGCTCCGCTGCTGCGCGGGGCATCCGGAATCACCGAGCGCCCGATCGCGCATGCCCGGATCGTGGCGGAGATCGGCGCGCTCTCGTGATCGACACCCACTGTCACCTGTGCGACAAGCGATTCGACAAAGACCGCCCGCAGGTGCTCGACCGGGCCCGCCACGCCGGTGTCACCCACCTGGTCGAGATCGCCTATGCGCCCGCGATCGTTCCGCGGGCGCACGACCTGGCGCGCGCGCATCCGACCCTGTTCCTGTGCGTCGGGGTGCACCCGAGCGAGACCGCCCGGGTGTCCGAGAGCTACCGCGCGACGCTGCGTGACCACGCCCGTCACGCACGCGTGGTGGCGATCGGCGAGACCGGGCTCGACTTCTACCGCGCGGGCCCGCCCCGCGCCGATCAGGAACGCTGGTTCCGCGCCCAGATTGCGCTCGCCGACGAGCTGGGCCTGCCCCTGGTGATCCACCAGCGCGCCGCCCTCGAAGACACGCTTGCGATCCTCGAGGAGACGCGACCCGCCGCGGGGGGCGTGCTGCACTGCTTCGACGACGGACCGGCCGCGGCCGAGCGCGCCGCGCGGCTGGGATTCTGGCTCGGGATTGGCGGTTGCCTCACCTACGGCCACGCCGCGCTCGAGGAAGCGGTTCGCGAGGCCCCCGCCGACCGGCTGGTGCTCGAGACCGACTCGCCCTATCTCGAGCCCGAACCGCGCTCGCTCAAGCGCAACGAGCCGGGGCTCCTGCCGCGGGTCTTGAGGCAACTCTCCCGGCTGCGCGGATGGGGCCCCGCGGAGGCCGATCGCGTCACCACCGCCAACGCGCGCGCCCTGTTCCGGCTGCCGCTCGAAGATGGTTCGGCGGCCGCGTCGGGCTGGGCCTGAGCTGGGCGTTCAGCCGGTCGTCGCGAGCCCGGGGCGCAGGCGCAGCGTGACCGTGGTGGTGAGCGTCTGCTCCACGCGCCGCAACTGGAAGCCCGCCACGGCGAGCCCGTTCAGGACCACGGCCAGCAGCGAGCCCACCAAGAACACGACCGGCGACACCAGGTTGAACACACGCCACGCGGCGGGGTTGCGGCTCAGCCGTTCGATCGGTTCGAAGAAGAGCGACACGCCGAGC
>VBOY01000106.1:0-4439 GCA_005893295.1 Candidatus Eiseniibacteriota bacterium
CACCGTGATTTTCAGTCACGTGCTCTACCAACTGAGCTAGGGTCGCACCGTTCCAAGCGGCATGTCATTACAGCACGTTACGGGCCTGCGTCAACTTGACGGGCGGCTACTCGTCCGCCAAGCGGTCGCGTACGAGGAATGCAACGGCCGGCGCAACGTCGACCGGGAGGTGATGATCAGGCGACCAAACTCCTCCTCGGTCACGAAGCCCTCTCGAACGTTCGCGACCTTGATGGTCGCAAGGAGCGGCTTCGCATTCAGGAGCCCGGCCCGCCCCCTGCTCCGGGGCGCGAACACTGTGGCGGCTACTGCGCGTTCGCCAGCCTCTCCGCTTCCCTGCGCATCGCGTCGCTCGCGTAGATCGCCACCTCGACGCGCCGGTTCAGCGCACGCCCTTCCTCGGTGTCGTTGTCGGCGACTGGCTCCGTCTCGCCCCGGCCGACCGCCTTGATGGAACGGGTGACACCCTGCGAGCGCAGATAGCTGCTGGCCGACGCAGCACGGCGTTTGGAGAGACCCAGGTTGTACGAGTCGCTTCCCACCGCGTCGGTATGGCCCACGATCAGCAGCTCGGACTTCGGATACTTGACCAGGCTCGACGCCAGGGCATCGAGGTTCGAGCGCGCGGCGCCGCGGATGGTAGCGGAATCGAACTCGAACAGCAGGCCCGAATCGAATATGACCGCGATGCCTTCCCCAACGCGCTGGACCTTGGCGCCCGGAACGTTCTGCTGGATCTCCTTCGCCTGCTGATCCATCTGATGTCCGATGATCGCGCCGGCCGCGCCGCCGACCACGGCACCGATGATCGCCCCGCGCGTCGTGGATCCAGTCTGGTTGCCAATCACCCCGCCCACGACGCTTCCCGCCGTGGCGCCGATGATGGCACCCTTCGTCTTGGCATTCATGGACGCGCAACCACTCAGGCTGGCGATCGCGAGGGTCACAAGAATGGGCCCGCGCAGGGGCCCCAACGTCCTGTTGTTCATGGTGTCCTCCGTCGATCCATCTCGAAGGATCAGGCTTTTTCAGCAGCCTGCTAATGGGTGCCGCCGACGGCCGGCATCAACGCCCGAAGCGCCTCGATTCCCGCCGGCTTGATGAGGTGGTGATCGAATCCGGCGTCCCGGGAGCGCTGAAGATCCTTTTCTTGGCTCCATCCTGTCAAGGCGATGAGCGTCACGTCGCGAAACCTTGGCTGCTCGCGAATCCTACGCGCCACTTCGAAGCCGTCCATTTCCGGCATTCGAAGATCGAGAAGAACGAGCGTCGGGAGGAAGCTCTCCATGATCTGTAGAGCCGCCGAGCCATCGTGCACGACTTCGACTTCCGCGCCCAGACACTTGAGCAGCATGCCCATACTATCTGCGGCGTCGTGGTTGTCATCGACGACGAGAACGCGCTGAGACGAGATGGCTGGAAGTGCGCTCTCGACCTGGGTCGGGTTGGGAGCCGCGCCTTCGGCCATCGGAAGTCGAACGGTGAACTCGCTTCCCTTGTCTACTCCTTCACTCGACGCGATCACGCTTCCGCCGTGCATCTGGACCAGGCCGCGGACCAGCGTGAGGCCAATTCCACGACCGGTCTGGCCCCCACGTTGTCGGTTTTCGATTTGCATGAACATATCGAACACACGCGCCAGCATGTCGCCGGGGATGCCGATTCCGAAATCCCGGACCGTAACGACCGCCTCACGCCCTTCGCGGCGGGCGATGATGCAGACGTCGCTCCCCTTCTCGCTGTACTTGACCGCGTTGTTGACCAGGTTGGCGATGACCTGGATCAGCCGAACGCGGTCCGCCTCGAGGACCAACGGCTCGGGAGCAATGCTCAGCTTGAGATGGACTCCGGCGGCCTCGATCAGAGGTTCACTTGTCTCGATGGCGCTGCGGATCACCTCGGCCAGATCCACAGGCTCCTTGCGAAGCTTGATCTTGCCGCGCGTGATGCGCGACACCTCCATCAGATCGTCGACCAGCCTCACCATGTGATTGACCTGACGATCCATCATTCCCCGCACGTGTGCCACCGTGGGGTCCGATCTGCCCACCAGCTCGAGCAGCTCGAGCGAGTTGCGAATCGGTGCGAGTGGGTTGCGCAGCTCGTGCGCGAGCGTGGCGAGGAACTCGTCCTTGCGCCGATCGGCCTCGCGCAGCGCCTGCTCGTTCCGCTTTTGGATCGAGATGTCGCGCGCCACCTTCGAAGCGCCGATGACGTTGTTCGCAGCATCCCGAATCGGCGAGACGCAGAGCGAGATGTCGAGCCGCCTGCCGTCTTTCGTCATCCGCACCGTCTCGTAATGAACCGTCTCGCCGCGCCGGATGCGTTCGAGAATCGTCCGCTCCTCGTCATGCCTGTAGTATGGAGTGATCATCGTAATCGGCCGTCCCACCGCCTCGGCGGCCGTATAGCCGAACATCCGTTCGGCGCCTCTGTTCCACGTCAGAATGATCCCCTCGAGCGTCTTGCTGATCATCGCGTCGTCGGAGGACTCGACGATCGCCGCGAGCAACGCTTTCGCCGCGAAGCGATCACGAAGCTCGTACTGCCGCTCGCGCGCTCGAAGGGCAACGCGGGCCGCGCTGACCAAGGCCGCGACACGGACGGGGCGCTCGAGCAGGGTGACATTTCCGAAGCTGGAGAAGGCGGCGGCCGCCGTGGCCGAATCCGCCCCCGGTTCGGTCAGGACGAGGACCGCCAGGTCGGACCACGAAGGCTGGCGCGCGAGCACGTCCGCCAGCGCCTTACGGGCCTGAGGCGGCGTGATGGCCTCCTCGGCGATCAACAGCGACCCAGGGCACTCCGCCGCTTGCCGGCACAAGCTCGGCATGTCCGGGCATATCCAGGTCTCGATCCCAGCCTTCGCCAGCACCGCCTCCGCCAGCGCCGCGTCTCGGCCGGTCGGAGCGAGAATCAGAACTCGCAGCGCGGCCCCTGGGTGGCGCGCTTCCATCATGTCTCTTCCTGCTTCATCGGCGAGCTCTCTTCATCGCGGGGGACGTCCCAGAGCGCGCCTCGGAATTCTCCGAGCGGCGCGCCGACGCGGATCCCGCCGCTCTCGAGGCGAAACTCGCGGATCGTGCGCTCGTGCTCGCCGCCGCGCTTCTTGACGACGGAGATTGCCTGCTTCACTTCGCCGTGGGCCTCGAAGGAACGGAGCAGGACGACGGCATCGGCCAGGTAGGTGACGTCGACCGGAGCGTTCATGTGGCTGCCGATCAGCCCTTGGTGGGCGGAGACGATCAGCGTCGCGACGCCGCACTGGCCGAGATAACTCAGGAGCTCGTGGAGCTGAACGGCGAGGAACCGCTCGTCGGGCATCGCGTTCATGTAGCCGTTCAGGCTGTCGATGACCACGATGGCCGCGCTGTCCACCTCCGCCGCTCGCCGGATTGCGTGCGCGAACGCGCCGGGTGAGAGCTCGGCCGGATCCACGACCTGAATGGTGAGCCTGCCGGCATCGATGTGCCTTTGGAGATCCAATCCCAAGCTCGCCGATCGCGAGACGAGCGTTGGGATGCTCTCGTCGACGACGAACATGGCGGCGTGCTGGCCGCGCTCGGCCGCCGCGGCGACGAACTGGGCCGCCAAGGAAGACTTGCCCGATCCCGGCGCGCCGGCGATGAGGGTGCTCGTGCCCGGCTCGACGCCGCCGCCCAGCAGCGCGTCCAGCCCCGCGACCCCGCTCGGCAGCTTGTTGCCGTTCCCTGCTCGACGATGCTCGGCCGCAACCAGGCGCGGGAACACCTCCAGTCCACCGCGGCGAATGATGTAGTCGTGACAACCGCCACCGAACGCAGTGCCGCGGTACTTGATCACGCGAAGCCGACGGCGCTCGCTGCCGTATTCGGGATGCATCTGTTCGAGCACGATCACGGCGTGCGCAAAGTTCTCGACCTGGAGATCGCGCTCGGTCGTCGCGAGATCATCGAGCAGGAGCACGGTGCAGCTTCGCCCCGAGAAGTAGCGCTTGAGCGCCAGCATCTGCCTGCGATAGCGCAGCGCCGTTCCAGCCAGCAGACGAACTTCCGAAAGCGAATCGAAAACGACCCGAGAAGGCTTGAGCCGCTCGACTTGCTTGAGAATCCATTCGGTCGTGTGCGTCGGCTCCACTTCCGAGGGATGGAACATCGTGTACTGCTCGTCGCTGCCCAGGCTCCCCTCGGCGCGGAGCGTTTCGTGGATGTCGACCCCATCGAGAAACCAGCCGTGCGAAGCGGCCACCGCGCGCAATTCCTCTTCGGTCTCGGACAGCGTGACGTGCAGGACCCGCTCGCCGTTCCGCGCGCCCTCGAGCAGATACTGGAGTGCCAAGGTCGTCTTGCCGGAGCCGGACACCCCCTCGATGAGATACAGGCGGTTGGGCACGAACCCCCCGCCGAGGATGTCGTCCAAACCAGCAATGCCGGTGGCGGCGACCGAAGGGTTCGCGTCCGTGA
>VBOY01000106.1:4627-11409 GCA_005893295.1 Candidatus Eiseniibacteriota bacterium
GCCTCGTCCTCGCCCAGGACGTCCGCCCACGCGCGCAAGCAGCCGTAGGTCGCCATCTCGTAGTGCGCGACCTTTTGAGCCGCGGCGATCAGTGCGGCATCGCGCACCCTGTCCGCGTCTTCCTTCATGAGCTCTTCGCCCTCTTCGATCAACCCCACGATCGCCTTACAGGTCTTGCGTGAGGGGGACACGTCGATCGAATCGAATACCTGCTCGACCCGATGGAGGTGTTCCTCGGTCTGCTGCAGTTGGTGAGACAGCGCGGAGCGCAGCGTGTCGGATTGGGCCGCTTTCGCCATTCTCGGCAGCGCCCTCGTGATCCGTTGCTCCGCATCGTGGACGTCCTTGAGCTGGTCCACGAACAGGTCCCAGAGCGTGTTGGGGGACATGATTCCTGCCTCCTGACTGAAGAGCACAGTCCTTTGGATGGCGCGGCACGCATCGACGCTGCGCCACAAGCGCCAGAAACCGCACTCAACTGGCCTCGCGCATGTCGATGTGGATGTCGTTCACGACATGTTCCACACCCGGTGTGCGGTACGCAATTCCCACCGCGGTGTAGGAATCCGCCGGCTTCACGACGCTCCCCGTCAGCCGCGCCGTCCTTCCCTTGACATCCACCTCGACCTTGGCGCCTTGGATGCTGGCGTCTTCCAGCCTCCGCCTCACGGCCGCCTCGACTGTTCGGTCGCTGCGAAACCAGCGGTCGATTCTCTCGACCACCCGCAGCTCGTCGTCCACCGCACGCACTCCAGAGATCTCTCGTGCAATGTCGTGGGCCCGCTTCTTGGCTGCGGTGCTCGGCACCGTGCCAAACAGGGTCACCACGCCGCGATGCGTGTCGATGTTGATGTCGCTCGCCGGCACCGTCTCGTCGGTCATGAGGCTCATCTTGGTCTTGGTCGTGATCCAGGCGTCGGTCACTCGATTGCCACCGCCACCGTTCGTGATTGCGTCACCCCACACCTCGCGGTCTCCGTACTGGTTGGGGCCCATGACCTCGGACGCGACGCGGCGCGTGCCCGGTACTGCGTTCGCGAGTTCCATGGCCAACAGATGATCCGAGAATCTCTCCGCCCTGCCCGCCAGGAGCACGACGCCCTGGTTGACCGACTTGACGCTGATGCCGCTGCTGGAAAGCGCGGGTTCGTTGCGCAGGGCATCGGCCACCAACGACTCGATGCGCTCGTCGCTCGCATGGACCGACTTGCGGCCGCGCTTCGGCACGACCTGTAGGAGATTGCGCACGCTGGCGACGCCGCTGCTGTTGAAGGCGATGCGCTCGGCCGCGGACTTTTCCACCCGGGTCTTCACCTTGCCGTTGAGTGTGACGAGACCCTGATTGGTGTCGACGTCGATGGGGATGCCACCCACTTGCGGTGACGCCATGAGCGACATCTTGACCCTGGCCGTGACCCACGCATCGGAGACGCCCGCCACGGGGGCGGCAGTCAGAAATGCCACCGCAGTGGTCAGCGCCCAGTGGTCGACTCTCACGAGCATGCTTTCCTTCGCGGACCTTGACGGGCGCGGACCAACCCCGACCCCCACCGTCGAGGATTCCGCCGCAAGCCCGGCGCCTATACGGTTTCGAGGGTTATGCCGACAATCGGAGCGCGGGAGCAAGCCATGTGCCCCGGAGGCCCAGATAGTGAACCGCAAGTGAGTGTTGTAGTTCGAACGGCATGCCGCGCGTCTCACGCGCTCCCGCTACAGCATTTTCTGCATCCGTCTTTGTAGGGCTTACACGGCCCTGGGGGCCCTCGGGCCGGCTTCCTTGACCGGTCCCGTAGGCTGCGCCCCATGGTTCCCCGCTCGAAGCCCCGGCCTGCGCCTCCCGCGGCGCGTGCCCCGGCCGCGCTTCACCTGGTTGTGGGTGTGCTGCTCACGATCGGTATGGTGCTGCGGATCATGGCTTTCCCGGTCGGTGCTCGCACGCCCGACGAGCAGGTCTATACCTTTTACGCACAAGGGCTATCGCACGGAGGGTTCGGCGCACTGCCCGAGCTGATGCAGGAATACGTGGGGCGCCCGCAACTCCACGTGCTGCCGCCTCCGATTCGGCTCGGCCACTACGGCCTCATGGCGGGCTTGATGAGCGTGACGGGGAACGCTTCCGCGGAGGCCGGCGCGCTTCTTTCGACGCTGTCGAGCTGTCTCATCCTGGTCCTCGTCGCTTGGCTCGGTTTCGCCTATTTCGGACCGTGGGCCGCGCTATTGGCTCTGGGGTTCGCCGTGCCCTCCCCCGTCGACCTCGCGCTCGCGCGCCGCGCGTGGGGCGACGAGCTGCTGGCGCTCGTCACGCTGGCCGCACTCGTGGCCTTCTTGGAGCATGGCGATGGATCGCGTCGGACGGTGTGGGCCTTGGCGTGTCTCTTTCTCGCGGCGTACTCGGTCATGGTCAAGGAGACCGGCATCTTGATCCTGGCGATGGCCACGTTGGGGCTCACCGTCGCCGCGTGGCGAGCGAGCGGGCCGCGAGCCGCCGTGGCGATGCTCGGCGCCGGCGTGATCGCGGGTCTGCTCGCGATCGGCACGCTGGTGCTGGCCGGCGGCGGGGCCTCGCTGGTGCGGTCGGCGCTCTCGGCCGCCTCGACCGCGGCCAGGTCGAATCCGTACGTGCTCCGCTACCAGACCGGCGGGATTGTCTACTACGCGCGCGGGCTCGTGTTGCTCGAACCCGTGCCGGCGGTACTCGGGGCCGCTTCCGCGTTGCTCGTCGCGGGACTGTGGCTACGTGGTCGAATCGACGTCGCGCGGCCGCGCGAGCAGCGCGCGCTCAGCGCGCTCGCGGCGCTGGTCCTGGGATTGGGCACGGCGGCAGTGCTCTATCCGCAGAAGAACCTGCGCTTCCTAAGCCCTCTCTACGCCTCGCTGGACCTGCTCGCCGCCGCCCTGATCGTGCGCGCTACGCGCGCGGCGGCGCCGCGCCTCTCGCCCCGCGTCCTTCGCATCACCGCCTCCGCGGGCCTGCTCGTGCTCGTCCTCTCGGGGGTGGTCGAACACGGCCGGTTCGTCGAGTACTTCGTGCGCCGCGGCATCCCCGACCTCGTGACCCCACGCCTGGTCGAGGGTCGCTAGACCTTCCCGAAACGGGGATCCTGGATCAGGCGCTCGGGAAGCGTTCGCGCCGGTCGTGGCGGGTGGCTCGGCGATCGCGGCCGATGCGCCGGCGGTCCTCGTTGTCTCCGATCGGCAGGGTGAACGAGAAGATGCTGCTCCACTCGCCTTCGGCTCGCACGCGCACCTCGCCGCCATGCTCGTGCACGATCTGTTGGGCGACCGCGAGCCCCAGGTTCACGCCGCCCTCCTGCGACCCGATCTCGAACGGCACGAACAGTTGGTCGATCAGCACTCCCGGGGATCCAGAGCCGTCGTGGGCGACGTCGATCACCACGTGGTGCTGGACCCGTCGCGACTCGATCCGGATGCGCCCGCCGGGCGAGACCGCGTCGAGCGCATGCGCCAGGATGTTTGCGAACGCGCGCCCGATCCGCTCGGCGTCGAGCACCAGCGGCGGAACATCGGGAGACAGCTTCTTGAGCAGGCGTACGCGGCGCCGCACCAATCGCTCTCCCGCCTGTTGGAGCGCAGACTGGATCAGGGCGTTCGCGTTCTCGACCTTGAGACGGGGCGATCCGGGCAGCATCACCTGCGACTGCTGTTGCATCAGCAGCTCGAGGCGATCCACTTCGCGCAGCACCACCTCGAGGTACTCGCGGCCAGGATCTCCCTCGCCGCGCTGGCGCAACGCGCGTCGCGCGAACGCGCCAATGGATGCCAGCGGATTGCGCGCCTCGTGTGCGGCCCGCGCGGCTCGCTCGCCTACCGCCGCGAGGCGCTCGCTGCGCGACAGGCGGCGCTGTAGATCCTGCCGTGCCTGCTCGGCGTGGCGCTGGAGATCGGAGACACGCGCGTGCTCCAGAACCAGGGCCAGCTGGTCGCACAGCGACCTGAGGAAGGCCAGGTCCACCGGATCGAATCCGGCGCTCTCGGCAGGATGGAACGCGGCGCGATCGAAGACGGCGAGCGCGCCCAGCGTACGCCCATGGACCACCAGCGGGATCATCGCCAGCGAGGTGAGCTGCGCGGCGGCCTCGGGACCCAGCAGCGGCTCGTCGCCGGGGCGGTCGATGACCATGGTGCGCCCGCGTTCGATCACCGACGCCACCAGGGGCTGCAGCTGACGACCGAGGCGCTCGCGCCCGCCGGCCGGGCCGTGCGCGGCCTGTAACTCCGGCGCTCCGTCCTTGGTGCGCGTCCACAGCGCGCCCCCGCGCACTCCGGTTGCTTGGGCCGCCAGCCGCATCGCCAGGTTGAGCGCTTCGGCGAGATTGAGTGGAGAGACCATCGCGCGCGCGAGCTCGGCGAGCGCGGCACCCTGCTGGCTCAATCGCCGCAGTTCTTCGGCGGCACGATGGGTGTCGAGCGCCGCGTTGGCGAGCCGCCGCAGCGCCTCGAGCGCCCGCGCACGCTGCGGCGTGTACGTTCCGTCGGACCATTCGCCGACGATCAGGCCATAGCCGCGCCCGCCGCCGTCGAGCCCGATCGCGCCGATCAGCGTCTCGGGCTTCCATAGGTATCCGCCCGAGGCTGGGGCGGGGCCTGCGGCGCTGGTCCCACCGGCCCAGGCGGCGGCGAGCGGCCCTTCGAGATCGGCCGGCGTCAGAGCGATCGAGCGCAGCCGTCGCGTGGATTCGGGGTCGGTGCCGTCGCTCGCCTGGCGCTGCGCTCTCGCCAGGGCCTCGCCGATCGAGCGGCGGCCGCGGCCGCCATGCCACGCGAGGCGTCCTTCCAGCATCGCGTGATCGACGCTCCACACCAGCAGGTGCGCGCGCTCGAAGCCCGCGCCATGCGGGTGGACCGCGAGCGCCAAGAGCATGCGCTCGATCGCGCCGTGGTCCGACCTGCGGTCGAACAGCGGCGCAAGCTCGATCGCTCGGCCCGCCCTCGAGCGCTGCACACGGCGGCCCCCGGCCGCCGCGTCGAGCGGGGGCGAGGCGGGCTTGTCCGAATCCATGGTATGACCTCCACGAGGAACTGCGGTCTTTCACCCGTGCGGGGCGGCAAGCCATGTGCCACGGAAGGGTTGGGTGTCGGCAAAGATCGACGCCGTCCGTCGACCGAGGCGGTGCGAGCATAAGTTCCGTTTGCGCTTGACCCTAGAGGCGCTCGCGCCTAACGTCCCAGGCCCTGACTACGAGAGCTGGTGCCGCTTGGGGACGCGCGCGGGCGGACGATTGGGTGCGAACAGGAGGTCCGAAGTGGAAAAAAACCAAAACCAGATCGAGATCGACCTGGGCTCCCAGGAAGCCGAGGGAATCTATTCGAACCTCGTCTTCATCGCCCACTCGGCTTCGGAAGTAATCCTGGACTTCGCGCGTGCCCTACCAGGATTGCCGAAAGCGAAGGTGTACGCGCGGGTGATCCTGACCCCGCAGCACGCCAAATCCCTCCTGCTCGCGCTCGAGCAGAACCTCAAGAACTTCGAGGGTCAGTTCGGGCCGATCAAGCTGCCCGGTGATGCGCGTGGCAAGGAGCTCGGCTTCAAGCCGTAGCGAAACGCCGTGACCAAGCCCGGATCGTTCACCTTCGTCCTGCACTCCCACCTCCCCTGGGTGCTGCACCACGGGCGCTGGCCCCACGGGGTCGACTGGCTCAACGAGGCCGTGGTCGAGTCGTACCTTCCTCTGTGGCGCGTGCTAAAGGCCCGGGCGCGATCGGGCCGCCCGCTCGCGGTCACCTTGGGAATGACCCCCGTGCTGTGCGAGCAGCTCGCCCACGCGGGGTTCCACCGCGAGATGGTCGAGTACCTGAACCAGAAGATCGCGGCCGCCGCCGACGACCGGGCGTGGTTCGCGCGCTCGGGCGAGAGCAACTTCGCGGCGCTCGCCGAGCGCTGGGAGCGCTTCTACCGCTCCACGCTCGAGGACTTCATGGGCCCCCACGGCCCCAACCTGGTCGCGCGCTTCCGCGCCCTGGAAGAGCGCGAGGCGATCGAGATCATCACCTGCGGCGCCACGCACGGTTACTTTCCCTTGTTGTCGAGCGATGCCGCGGTCGCGGGCCAGGTGCGGATGGCGAAGGTCGCGCACCGCCGCCACTTCGGACGCGACCCGCGCGGCATCTGGCTGCCGGAATGCGCCTACCGCCCGGCCGGCGACTGGCCCTCTCCCGCGATCGCCGCGGCTGGCGGCCTGGAGCGACCGCGCATGAAACGCCGCGGCGTCGAGGAGATCCTGGCCGACCACGGCGTGCGCTACTTCTTCGTCGACAGCCACTTGCTCGCCGGCGGGCGCCCGCTCGGCGTCTACGCCGATCGCTTCGAGGCCCTGCGGCACTTGGCACACGCCGACGTGGAGCTGCCGACCGACACGCGCCACGCGCCCGATCGCGCCTATCGCGTCGGCGCGCGCGCCGAGGTGTGCTGCTTCGGCCGCGACCCGGCCACGGCGCTCCAAGTGTGGAGCGGCGAGCACGGATACCCGGGCGACCCGGTCTACCTCGACTTCCACAAGAAGCGCTTTCCCGGCGGGCATCGCTACTGGAGCGTGACCCATCCGCAGGCCGACCTCGCGCACAAGCAGATCTACCGCCCCGAGGCCGCCGAGGCGCGGGCCCCGCAGCACGCGGCGCACTTTTTCGCATTGCTCGAGCGACAGCTGGCGGAATCGCGGCACGGCCAAGGTCCCGGCGTGTTGCTGTGCGCGATGTACGATACGGAACTGTTCGGCCATTGGTGGTTCGAGGGCCCGCGATTCCTGGGCGAAGTGCTCGACCTG
>VBOY01000107.1 GCA_005893295.1 Candidatus Eiseniibacteriota bacterium
TTACCTGGGTCGAACTCCCCCAGGGCCTGGACGCCGTGCGCCTGTCCGAGGTCGCCCTGCGGCGCGAGGGGGTCGCGTTCGTTCCCGGTGCTGCCTTTGCCGCCGGCGCTGCGGTTCCCTCCCGCTCGGGCCTTCGCCTCAACTTCAGCTTCAGCCCCCCGGAGGTCCTCCGGGAGGGCGTCGCCCGCATCGCGCGCGCTCTCGGCGTCCTGGATGGAGCGCGGGCGGCGGGAGGGTCCCATGCCTAGCGACTCCCGGGGTGGGCTCGCCCGCCTGGCGCTGGGGTACGGGCCAGGAAGGATCGAGCTGGATTACGACCCCGCGCGCTTCGCTGTCCTCGCTCCCGCGGCGTCCGACCCTCCCGAGCTCTCGGATGCCGCCCTGGCAGCGCGCCTTGATGCGCCCCTCGGGTCGGCGCCCCTGGGAGCGCTCGTGGGAACCCGGGACCGGGTCTGCATCGTGGTGCCCGACGCCACCCGGGCCTCCGCCTCGGATCGCGTCGCGGGACTCCTGCTCGATTGTCTTGCCGCGCTCGGCCTGCGCGACGCGCAGGTGGAATTCGTCGTGGGCGGCGGCACCCACCGAGCTCCTACGCCCGAGGAAATCGTCCGGATCGTCGGGTCCAAGGCCGCCCGCCGCGTTGCCGTTCACCGCCACGACGCGACCGACGCCTCCTCCCACGCCCGGGTCGCGACGACCTCCCGGGGCACGCCGGTCGAGATCAACCGCCGCCTCGTCGAAGCCGACCGAGTCCTCCTGGTCGGCGCCATCGGCTTCCACTACTTCGCCGGCTTCAGCGGCGGCCGCAAGGGACTGCTTCCCGGCTGCGGCTCGGACCGCGCGATCCAGACGAACCATCTTCTCGCCTTCGACCGAACGACGCTCTCGAGGGCCCCTGGGGTCGAATCGGGGCGCCTCGACGGGAACCCCGTGAACGAGGATTTGGAGGAGGCGGCTCGGCTGTTCGGTCCGACCTTCCTCGTCAACACCGTGCTGGACCCGGCGCAGCGGATCGTGGCTCTCTACGCCGGAGACTGGCGGACGGCGCACCGTCGCGGTTGCGCCGACTACCTGGAAACCCATTCCGTGTCCGTCGCCGAGCGCCGTCCCGTGGTCGTCGTGAGCTGCGGCGGGGCGCCGCGTGACATCAATATGATCCAGTCCCACAAGGCGCTGGAGCATGCGCGCCTCGTCTTGGAGGATGGCGGCGACCTGGTGCTTCTCGCGCAGTGCGCCGAGGGACTCGGACGGCCGGATTTCCTGGACTGGTTCGTCCCGGGTGGCGCGCGGGCGATCGCCCGGAAGCTGGTGGAGGACTACAAGGTCTACGGACAGACGGCGTGGGGCATCCGCTGGAAGTCGGAGCGCTACCGCGTGCGGCTGGTGTCCTCCTTGGATCCCGAGGTGGTGCGCCGCATGGGCATGATCCCACACGCCTCGCTGGGCGAGGCGCTCGCGGCCGTGCCGAAGGGTCGCGGCTACCTGATTCCCTATGGGCTCGGCACGCTCCCCATCCTGGCGGAGCAGCGGACCCGCCGGGCCGGCGGGGCGGGGTGAAGGCATGGCGGCCCTCCACCGGCATCCCGGCATCCGGACGTTTCTCCTGGTATGGGTCGGCCAGCTCGTCTCGCTCGTCGGATCGGGACTGACCGCCTTCTCGCTCGGCGTCTGGATCTATCAGCGGACCGATTCGACGACGCAGTACGCCCTGGTGACCTTCTGCGCGGCCGCCCCGCCGCTCGTCGTCCTGCCCCTCCTCGGGCCGCTCATCGACCGGTGGGACCGCAAGCGGCTGCTGGTCGCATGCGACCTCGTGGGCGCCGCGGCGACCGCCGTGGTGGGCCTGCTCGCCTGGCTCGGCTCGCTGTCGCTGGCGCACGCCTGCGTGATCGTCGCCGTGACGTCGAGCGCCGCGGCGCTGCAGTGGCCCGCTTACTCGGCGACCGTCACCCTCCTCGTCCCGCGCGATCAGCTCGGGCGGGCGAGCGGGATGACGCAGTTCGCCTTCGCAGTCTCCCAGGTCATCGCCCCTCTCCTGGCGGGGGCGCTCATCACGCTGGTGGGGCTGGTCGGCGTCACGGTCCTTGACTTCGCCACGTTCCTCTTCTCCACCACCCTGCTCCTGGTGGCGGCGATCCCGCCAGGCGCGCCGGCGACCGGCGAGCCCCACGGCTACTGGCGCGATCTGCCGTTCGGCTGGAGCTACGTCTTCTCCCATGCCGGGCTGGCCGCCCTGCTGCTGATGTTCGCGGCGGTCAACTTCTTCTGCGAGCTGGCGGCGGTGCTCTTTACGCCGCTCGTGCTGAACGTATCGACCCCCGCGGCGCTCGGGACGATCCTCGCAGTAGGCGGGATCGGCATGATCGGTGGAGGCGCGCTGTTGAGCGTGTGGGGGGGGCCGCGCCGCCCCGCCCTCGGGGCGGTGATCTTTTCCGCGCTCAGCGGCGCGGCCGTTGCCGCCGCCGGGTTCACCGTGTCGGTGCCGCTGCTCGCGGCTGCGGTCTTCGTCTTCTTCTTTTGCCAGCCGCTGCAGACGGGCTCGAGCCAGGTCCTGTGGCAGCGGACGGTGCCGGCCGAGCTCCAGGGGCGCGTCTTCTCCGTTCGGGCCACGGTGGCCATGTCGGCCGTCCCGCTCGCCTCCCTCGTCGCGGGCCCGCTCGCCGACCGGCTGTTCGAGCCGGCGATGGCCCCCGGGGAGCCACTGGCCGCGACCCTCGGGCCATTCCTGGGCGTGGGGCCGGGGCGCGGCATCGCTGTCATCCTGGTCGTGGCAGGAGCACTGGGGCTCCTTTCGGCCGCGGCGGCGGGACTGTTCCGGCCCCTGCGACAACTCGACGAAGCCGCGGCCCCGCCGCCCACGGCGGCGCCGGCCTGCGTCCAAAGCTGAATTCACATCTCCAAGGAGGAAACGCCGATGTTCGAGGATGACGCCGAAGACAAGACGATTTACAAGGTCGTGGTCAACCATGAGGAGCAGTATTCCATCTGGCCGGCCGAGCGCGAGAACCCGGCGGGGTGGCGCGACGCGGGCAAGAGTGGCACGAAGCCCGAATGCCTCGAATACGTCAAGGAGGTGTGGACCGACATGCGCCCCCTCAGCCTGCGCAAGCAGATGGATGCCGAGAGCTGAGGGATGGGCCGGCGGTGGATCATGACACCCCGACACCTCCTCTTCTCGGCGGCGGCCCTCGGGCGTGCCGCCCTGCTCGCCGTCCTCGCGACGGCCGGTGCCACGGCCACCGGATGCTCGGGCCACCCGGCGGGATCGCCCGCCTCCCGCGGCGGCCAGCTCACCGTCCCCGGGTTACAGGAGCGCGTGACCGTGCAGCGCGACGCGCGCGGCATCCCCTACCTGTCGGCGGCGGGCGAGCACGACCTCTTCTTCGCTCAGGGCTTCGTGACGGCCGATGACCGACTCTGGCAAATGGATCTGCTGCGCCGCACCGCGCGCGGAGAGCTGGCCGAGATCCTGGGAGACTCCGTTCTCGAGCAGGACGCACAGGTGCGCGGGCTCGGGTTCGGCGCGCTCGCCGACGGCCTCGTCGCCCGCGTTTCCCCTCCCATGCAACAGGCCCTGGCGGCTTACGCCGAAGGGGTCAATGCGTGGATCGCCGCACACGCCGACCACGGGCTGCCGGCGGAGTTCCGGCTCCTGGGCTACAAGCCGAAGCCATGGCTGCCTGCGGACTCGCTGGTAATCGGCAAGCTCTTCGCCCTCGACCTGAGCCATTCATGGTCGCTGGACATCTTGCGGAACTCGTTCGGCGACCTTCCGGAGGACCGGCGGACAGCCCTGTTCCCCGAAGCTTCGCCCCTGGACGTCGTGCTCGTGGGAGGAGGGGAGCCTCCCCCGGTCGCGGGGAAGCCCGCGTCGGCCGCGCTCCCGCAGCCCGAGGCGTACACCGGGGCGTGGGCGTCACAGTCGGTCCTCCGGCGCGCCCTCAATCGCGTCGGTCTTTTTGCTGACCTGGCCGCCGCGAGCAATAGCTGGGTCATCGGGGGCGCCCGCTCCGTCACCGGCAAACCGATTCTCGCCAACGACCCCCACCTCGCGCCCTCCGCACCTTCCATCTGGTACCTCACCCACCTGAGCGCGCCGGGGATCCACGTCGCGGGCGTGACGACGCCCGGCGTCGTCGGAATCCTCATCGGACACAACGAGCGGATCGCCTGGGGTGTCACGAACCTCATGGCCGACGTCCAGGACCTGTATGCAGAGACCTTCGATGCGGCGGGCCGCTACGCCACCCCCTCCGGTCCGCGGGCCGCGCTGATGCGCAAGGAGCGGATTCTGGTGCGGAGCGACAAACCGGATGCGGGGATCCGAACGGTCGAGCGCGAGGTGACCGTGACGCGGCACGGTCCTCTGGTGTTCAAGACGGATGGGTGGCGGCTGGCGCTCCGGTGGACCGCGCTCGATCCCGACGCCTCGGAGGTCGCCGCATTCTTGGACATCGACAAGGCGTCGGACTGGATCGAGTTCACGGCCGCGCTCAAGAACTTCGCCGGCCCGCCGCTGAACTTCGTCTATGCGGATGCCGCGGGACACATCGGCTACTACGCGGCCGGGCGCATCCCCGCGCGGGCGTCGGGCGACGGGACGGTCCCCTACGACGGAGCCACCGATGCGGGCGAGTGGTCCGGGTACGTTCCCTTCGGCGAGCTGCCCCATCTTTTCGATCCGCCCTCCGGCGTCATCGTGACAGCCAACAACCGGATCGTCGGCGGCAGCTATCGCCATCTCATCACCCGAGCCTGGACGGTTCCCTACCGGGCGCACCGCATCTGGGAGCTTCTGGCTGCGAATCCCAAGCTGTCCGCGGACGACTTCCAGGCCATCCAGGCGGACACCTATGCTTACGCCGACGCGACCTTCGCCCGGGCGGTCGTCGAGGTGGCGAGGTCGCAGGCGGCACTCTCCGGCGAATGGACGGCCATGGCGAAAACGTTCGACGGCTGGAACGGCCGTGCGAGCGCCGACTCGCGCGTCCTCCCGCTGGCGGTCGCGATGCGGCGCGTGTTTGTGCAGAAGATCCTGGAGGCGGCTCTCGGAGCCGACCGCGCGAAGGAGTATCAGTGGCCGAATCGTGACACGCTGATCGACCAGATTGCGACCTCCCGGCCGGCCGCCTGGCTCCCGAAGGAGTATTCCTCCTACGCGGATCTCCTGCTCGCGTGCTGGAAGGAGGGGCGGGCGGATCTCGCTCGCCGCGCCGGCACCGATGAGACCCAATGGACCTGGGGACACGTGGGACGCCCGGTCCGCTTCCCGCATCCGCTGGGCGAGCTCCCTCAGGCCGGCACCCGGTTCACCGTCGACCCTTTACCCAAAGCCACGGAGGGCAGCAGCGAGACGGTGAACGCCGGCATGTTCGTGTCCATGCGATTTGTCGCGGATCTCTTCGACTGGGATCGGTCGCGCCAGGGAATCGCCCTCGGAGAGTCCGGCGACCCGTCCAGCCCCCACTGGAAGGACCAGCTGGCGGACTGGCGCTCGGTCACCACGCGCACCTTCCCGTTCTCGCCCGCGGCCGTGGCCCGAGCGGCGGTCGAGACCCAGGTTCTCGTTCCCCCCGGAAAGGGGCCGGACGGCGACGGGGTCGCCGCACCGCCGAAGCCTCGGTGATCTCCGATTCCGGGCGGCGGCCGCCCGGACAGGACGCGGTCTCTCACTTCCGGATCGCCGTCGCCCTCGCCCTGTCGGCGCTGGGGCCCGCGGCGGGCGCCGTGGCTGGCCAGGCGCCTGGGACACCGGAGCAGCCCTGGCAGGTTGATGCGCCGGTGGTCGAGAAGACTCCGGTGCTCGACGGGATCCTCGCGCCGGGCGAGTGGGACGGCGCGGCCGGCTTCGAACTCGGCTACCAGATCGACCCAGGCGACAACAGCCCGCCCAGCGAGCGGACCGAGGTCTTCGTGATGCGCACGAGCGAATTCCTGTACGTCGCCTTTCACGCCCACGATCGCGACCCGGCGGCGGTCAGGGCACGCGTGGCACGCCGCGACGACCTCTTCGAGGACGATTACGTGGGGCTCTACCTCGACACCTACAACGACCGGCAGCGCGCCTACGCACTCTTCTTCAACCCGCTGGGAGTCCAGGCCGACGGAATCTACTCCGAGACCGCGGCGGGGCTGGCGAGCCGGCGCTACGAGGATTCGGTCGACCTGAGCTGGGACGGGATTTTCGATTCGCAGGGCTCGGTGGTCGAGGACGGCTACGTCGTGGAGGCGGCGATTCCGTTCAAGACGCTGCGCTTCGCCTCGGGCGAGGGACAAGTTTGGGGCCTGCACGTCCAGCGCTGGATCGCGCGCCGAGCCGAGCGCGACGCCTGGACGCCGGTGCGGCGCGACGTCTCGGGTCTGCTCGTGCAGATGGGGAGCCTCGGAGGGCTCGAAGACCTCTTCACCGGACCCACGTTGGATCTGATCCCGACGGTCACCCTCTCCCGCTCCGGCGAGCGCCTCGAGGCGGACGGGCTGCATTACATGAACCGGCTCGATGCTGGGCTGACGGCGAACTGGGCGCTGGCCCCCCACCTGGTCCTGAGCGCCGCCGTGAATCCCGATTTTTCCCAGGTCGAGTCGGATGTCCCTCAGATCGTGGTCAACCAGCGCTTTCCGCTCTTCTACCCCGAAAAGCGGCCGTTCTTCCTCGAAGGAGCCGAGGTGTTTCTCCCCGCTCAGCCGTCCGGCGCCGCGATCGTCATGGTGGACACGCGCACC
>VBOY01000031.1:0-514 GCA_005893295.1 Candidatus Eiseniibacteriota bacterium
CCCGGGCTCGGCGCGGTCGCCACCGGGCCCGCGGTCGTGATGCTCGAAGGAGTCGGCGACTGGCGGCGCAGCCACACCTGCGGGGCGCTCACGCGAGCGGATTCCGCGCGCTCCGCCACGCTCATGGGCTGGGTCCATCGGCTGCGCGACCACGGCGGCGTGATCTTCGTCGACCTGCGCGACCGCTATGGCTTGACCCAGGTGGTGTTTCGCCCCGAAGCGAGCGGCGCGGCGTTGGTCGAGCGCGCAGCCCAACTGGGCCACGAATGGGTGATCGCGGTGCGCGGCCCGGTCACGCTGCGACCGTCCGAATCGGCGAACCGCGAGCTCGCGACGGGCGAAGTCGAGCTGGAGGTGCGCGAGATGAAAGTGCTGGCGGCCGCCTCGCCGCTGCCCTTTCAGGTGAACGACGACGCCCATCTCGCCAACGAAGACCTGCGACTGCGCTATCGCTATCTGGATCTCAGGCGCCCGGAACTGGCCAAGAACTTGGCGATGCGGCACCGGGCGACGA
>VBOY01000031.1:581-67954 GCA_005893295.1 Candidatus Eiseniibacteriota bacterium
GCGTGCATCCGGGCAAGTTCTTCGCGCTGCCCCAGTCGCCACAGCTTTACAAGCAGGTGCTCATGATCGCGGGCTGCGACCGGTACTTCCAGATCGCGCGTTGCCTGCGCGACGAAGATCTGCGCGCCGACCGCCAGCCCGAGCACACCCAGATCGACCTCGAGATGAGCTTCGTCACCGAGGACGAGGTGTTCGTCGCGGTCGAGAGCCTGATGGTCGCGATCTGGCGCGAGTGCCTGGGGGTCGAGCTCAAGACGCCGTTTCCGCGGCTCACCTTCCGCGAGGCCATGCTGCGCTTCGGCTCCGACAAGCCCGACGTCCGCTTCGGTCTCGAGTTCGTGGATACCACAGCGATCCACGCCCGCTCGCCGCGCAACGTCATCGCCGACCAGGCAAAGGCCGCCGACGGGGTCGGCGTCGCGCTCGTGATTCCGGGCGGGGCCTCGACCTCGGGCACTCAGCTGCGCAAGTACGAGGACGTCGTCAAGGAAGCGGGCGGCGGCGGCCTCTCGTTCTTCAAGGTGCAGTCCGAAGACCGCGAGAAGCAGCAAGTGATCTTCCCCGGCGAGCTGCTCGACGAGTTCTTCGCCAAGGTCAAGGCGCAGCCGGGCGACGCGGTGCTGTTCACGAGCGGCCCGTGGGAAGCGACCTTGAGGGCCTTGGGCGTCCTGCGCAGCCAGCTCGGCCAGACGCTGCTCAAGGGCAAAGAGAAGCAGTGGGCGTTCCTGTGGGTGAAGGATTTCCCCTTGTTCGAATGGGATGCCAATCGCAAGGGCTGGGCGCCGCGCCACCACATGTTCAGCATGCCGCGACCCGAGCACCTCGAATGGCTCGAGCGCGACCCGGGCAAGGTGCTGGGCCAGCTCTACGACCTGGTGGTGGACGGGGTCGAGCTGGGATCGGGATCGATCCGCATCCACCGCACCGACGTCCAGGAGCGGGTGATGAAGGTGATCGGGCTCACGCGCGACGAGGCCTACAAAAAATTCGGCTTCTTGCTCGAAGCCTACCAGTACGCTTCTCCGCCCCACGGCGGGATCGGCATCGGCCTCGACCGCGCCGTCATGCTGCTCGCCGGCCGCGAGAACATCCGGGACGTGATGGCCTTCCCCAAGACCGCGAGTGCCGCGAGCTTGATGGACGGCGCCCCGAGCGAGATCGATCTGGCGGCCTTGAGGGAGCTGCGCATCAAGCTCGAGTGATCCGGCCGCCGGGCGGGGCGATGCGCCGATTGGGCTTCGGCAAAGACCGCGTCGACTCGATGTCCACGCCCGCCGCGCCGGGATCGTCCAGCCCGGCCAAGGCGCGGGCCCAGGAACGGGCGCCCCGCTTCATGTCGGAAACGAATTGAACGCAGGGTCGGCTCGCGCCACACTCACGCTTCGACCGAGAGAACGTCGTCCCTACAGGCTGGATCTGTTGCCAAAGGCTCCCCACCATGAGTGCCCCACGCGTGACCGACGCCGAGTCGTTGCGCCTCGCCGAGGATGCGAGCCGCGAGCAGAACTGGAAGCGCTGGGGACCCTATCTCGCCGAGCGTCAATGGAGCACGGTGCGGGAGGACTACTCGCCGCACGGCACCGTGTGGAGCTACTTCCCCCACGATCACGCGCGCAGCCGCGCCTACCGTTGGGGCGAAGACGGTTTGCTCGGCATCTGCGACCGCGAATGTCGCCTGTGCTTCGCGCTCGCGCTGTGGAACGGGCGCGATCCGATCCTCAAGGAGAGGCTGTTCGGCCTCACCGGGCCCGAGGGCAACCACGGCGAGGACGTGAAGGAGTGCTACTTCTACCTCGACTCCTCACCCACGCACTCCTACATGAAGGCGCTCTACAAGTACCCGCAGCGCGAGTTTCCCTATGCGCGGCTGGTCGAGGGGAACCGCGCGCGTGGCCCGCACGATCCCGAGCTGGAGCTCGTCGATACGGGCGCGTTCGACGACCAGCGCTACTTCGACGTGATCGCCGAATACGCGAAAGCCTCGCCAGACGACGTGCTGATCCGAATCACGGTCGCCAACCGCGGGCCCGAGGCGGCGGTGTTTCACCTGCTGCCCACGCTGTGGTTCCGCAACACCTGGGCGTGGGGCCGTCACGGCGAGGGCTATGGATCGAAGCCCGCGATCCGCCGCGGAGGCCCGTCCGCCTTGATCGCCGACCACGAGACGCTCGGGCGCTTTCGGCTCGTCGCCGGGGCGGGCCCCTATCGGGAGACGCCGCGGTTCCTGTTCACCGAGAACGAGACCAACGTCGAGCGCTTGTTCGCCAGCCCCAATCCGACGCCCCACGTGAAGGACGCCTTCCACGAGCATGTGATCCGCGGCGGCGCGGGGGCTCTCCATGCGGCGCGCGAGGGAACGAAGGCGGCGGCGTGGTACCGGCTCGAGATTCCGGCCGAAAGCGAGGTGACGATCCGGCTGCGGTTGTCGAGCGACGACGAGGCTCCGGTCGATCCGCTGGGGGAGGAGTTCGATCGGATCTTCGAGCGGCGGATCGAGGAGACCGAGGCGTTCTACGCGGCACGGCTGCCGCGGGGGCTGACCGCCGACGAGCGGCGTGTCGTGCGCCAGGGCTACGCCGGGCTCCTGTGGTCCAAGCAGTTCTACCACTACGTGGTCAAGGGCTGGATCGAAGGCGACCCGGCGCAGCCCGCCCCGCCTACGGAGCGGCGCTTCGGGCGCAATTGCGATTGGGGTCACGTGTTCAATCGAGACGTGATCTCGATGCCCGACAAGTGGGAGTACCCGTGGTACGCGGCCTGGGATCTCGCGTTCCACATGATCCCGTTCGCCCAGATCGATCCCGAGTTCGCCAAGCACCAGCTGTTGCTGTTCATGCGAGAGTGGTACATGCACCCCAACGGACAACTGCCCGCCTACGAGTTCGCGCTTGGCGACGTGAATCCGCCGGTGCACGCCTGGGCGTGCTGGCGTGTCTACAAGATGACCGGCGCACGCGGCCGCCGTGACCGGCTGTTCCTCGAGCGCGCGTTCCAGAAGCTGCTGATCAACTTCACCTGGTGGGTGAACCGCAAGGACCCCGATGGCCACCATCTGTTCTCGGGCGGATTCCTGGGCCTCGACAACATCGGCGTCTTCGACCGGTCGCAGCCGCTGCCGACCGGCGGCCACCTGGAGCAAGCCGACGGCACGGCGTGGATGGCGTTCTACTGCGCCACCATGCTGTCGATGGCGCTCGAGCTGGCTGCGGAGGACGCGGCCTACCAGGACGTGGCGTCCAAGTTCTTCGAGCACTTCGTCGCGATCACCGACGCCATGAACACGCTCGGCGGCGCCGGGCTGTGGAACGAGAACGACGGCTACTACTACGACCAGCTCCACATGGACGGCCGCACGGTCCCCCTCTCGGTGCGGTCCTTAGTGGGCGTGATTCCGCTGTTCGCGTGCGAGGTCCTCGAGGATCTCGTCATCGACCGGCTGCCGGGGTTCGCCAAGCGCATGTACTGGTTTCTCGACAACCGGCCCGAGCTGGCCCAGTACGTGACGGCCGTCTGCACCGCGGGGAAGGATCGCGGCCACCGACACGGGCCCGAATGCCACCGCTTGCTGGCGATTCCGTCACGCGACCGGCTCACCCGCGTACTGCGCTACGTGCTCGACGAGAACGAGCTGCTTTCGCCCTATGGGGCGCGGTCGGTGTCGCGGGCCCATCGCGACCAACCGTTCGTCTTCCGCGTCGACGGCGAGGACTATCGGGTCGACTACGAGCCCGGCGAATCCACCAGCGGCCTGTTCGGCGGCAACTCGAACTGGCGCGGCCCGGTGTGGTTTCCGCTCAACTACCTGCTGATCGAAGCACTCGAGCGCTACCATCACTTCTACGGCGATTCGCTCACGGTCGAATGCCCCGTCGGATCGGGGCGGATGATGAACTTGGCCGAAGTCGCGCGCGAACTTTCACGGCGCCTCGCTAGCCTGTTCCTTGCGGACGCGAATGGAAGGCGCCCGGCTCACGGCGATGACGTGCGCTTCGCGCAGGACCCGCACTGGAAGGACCTGGTGCTGTTCCACGAGTACTTCCACGGCGACACGGGGCGCGGCCTCGGCGCCAGCCACCAGACCGGCTGGACCGCGCTCGCCGTGCGCTGCCTCGAGGAGCAAGGCAAGGCGCGGGCGCGCGCCGGCGGGGAGAGGAGCAGGGCAGCCAGGGAACGTCGAGGGGAGACCATCGAGCATGGCGCACGTTCCCGATAGCACGGCGGAGTGGCTGGAAGCCGACGGTCTCGGCGGCTTCGCTTCGGGCACCGCGAACGGTGTGCGGACGCGGCGTTACCACGCGCTGCTGCTCGCGGCGACCACGCCCCCGACCGGGCGAATGGCGCTGGTGAACGCGATCGAGGCGTGGCTCGAGTGTGGCGGCGGCGCCGAGCCCCTCACCACCCACCGCTATGCGCCGGACGTGCTCTATCCCGACGGCAGGCGGCGGCTCGAAGCGTTCGAGGCCGATCCGTGGCCGCGCTGGACGTATCGACTCGACGATGGGCGCGCAGTGGAGCACGAGGTCTTGGTCGGTGCCGGCCGGCCTCTGGTGGCTTTGAGCTGGAGACTCGCTCCGCGTGGGCGTGCGGCCCGATCACGCGGCGGACCCGCGCGGCTGCGCGTGCGGCCCTTGCTCTCGGGCCGCGACAGCCACGCGCTGCACCACGAGAACCCGGCGTTTCGCTTCGATGCCGAGACTCGCGACGGCCTCGTGGTCTGGCGGCCGTACGATGACGTGCCCGCGATCGCGGCGCTCGCCAACGGGAGCTACCAGCAGCGGACCGCCTGGTACCGCGGCTTCCTCTACGAGGAAGAGCGCGTTCGCGGCCTCGATTGCGTCGAGGACTTGGCCTCTCCGGGCGAGTTCTCGTGGGACCTGACCCACGTCGAGGCGGTGCTCGTACTTGCGGCCGAATGCGGCTCCGCGTTCACGCCGCTGGGTGAGGACGCGCGCGCAACGCTCGAGAGCCTGCGCGCCTCCGAGCGCCGGCGCCGGCGGCGCTTCCCCTCGCGTCTCGAGCGCGCGGCGGCCGACTACGTGGTGCGGCGCGGCCGCGGCAAGACGATCGTGGCGGGCTATCCCTGGTTCACCGATTGGGGGCGCGACACCTTCATCGCGCTGCGCGGCCTGTGCCTGGCGACCGGGCGACTCGAAGAGGCGCGCGCGATCCTGCTCGAGTGGGCGGGCACCGTCTCGCGGGGGATGCTGCCCAACCGCTTCGTCGAGCGCGGCGAGGCGCCGGAGTTCAATTCGGTGGATGCATCGCTGTGGTACGTCGTCGCGGTGCACGAAACGCTCGAGGCGCTGGCGGCCCGCGGCCGCCTCTCCGTTGCCGTGCGGCGCCGCCTCGAGGCTGCTTCGGACGCGATCCTCGAGGGCTACGCCTCGGGGACGCGCTACGGCATCCACGCCACCGACGACGGCTTGCTCGCCGCGGGCGAGCCCGGAGTCCAGCTGACGTGGATGGACGCCAAGGTGGGCGACTGGGTGGTCACGCCGCGGATTGGAAAGCCGGTCGAGGGGCAGGCCCTGTGGCTGAACGCGCTGCGCATCGGGGCGCAGCGCTCCGAGCGCTGGGGAGCCATCTACGAACGTGGCCTGGAGTCCTTCCGCGCGCGCTTCTGGGACGACGCCCGCGGCTACCTGGCCGACGTCGTGGACGTAGCCCATCGCCAAGGCGCGGTGGACCATTCGTTTCGACCCAACCAGATCTTCGCGGTCGGCGGGCTGCCGTTCGCGATCTTGGGCGGCGGGCGGGCCCGCCGCTTGGTCGACCTGGTGGAATCGCGCCTGTGGACGCCGCTGGGGCTGCGGTCGCTCGCTCCAGGCGAGCCCGGGTACGCGCCGCGCTACCAGGGCGGAGTGCGCGAGCGCGACGGCGCCTATCACCAAGGCACCGTGTGGCCGTGGCTCGCCGGGCCGTTCGTCGAAGCCTGGGTGCGAGTTCGCTCCGACACCGACGAGGCCAAGCGCGAAGCGCGCGCGCGCTTCCTTCACCCGCTGCTGCGCCACGTCGGCGAGGCGGGCCTCGGTCATATCAGCGAGATCGCCGACGCCGAGCCGCCGCACACACCGCGCGGCTGCCCGTTCCAAGCCTGGTCGGTGGGGGAGGCGTTGCGCCTGAAGCACCGGGTCCTCGCCGCGCCTGAGACCGAGCGACCGCGGGCGCCGCAGCGGGCGCGCAACGAGCTGGCGATCTCGTGAGCGCGATGGACGCCGAAGCGCCGGCGGCCGGCACCCGCATGAAGCCGCCGCGGATCGTCATCCTGGGGGGTGGGTTCGGTGGGCTCGCCGCAGCGATCGAGCTGGAGCGCACGCTGGCGCGCCAGGGCCGGGCCGAGGTGACGCTGGTCAATCGCGACAACTTTCACCTCTTCACTCCGATGCTCCACGAGGTGGCGGCGAGTGACCTGGATCTCACCCACATCGTGAACCCGATCCGCAAACTCCTGAAGCGGGTCCAGCTCTTCGTCGGCCACGTCGAGCGCATCGACCTCGATCACCGGCGCGTCGTCGTCTCGCACGGTGACGATGGCCACCGGCACGAGCTGGCCTATGACCACTTGGTCGTGGCGCTCGGCTCGATCACGCATCTGGCGACGCCCGGCCCCGAAGGCCACACCCTGACGATGAAGACCCTCGGCGACGCGATCCACTTGAGGAACCACGTGATCGAGCGCCTGGAGGAAGCCGACTTCGAGTGCGCCGCCGAGGCTCGCGAGCCGCTGCTCACGGTGGTGGTGGCAGGCGGAGGGTTTGCGGGCGTGGAGACGCTGGCCGCCGTCAACGACTTCGCGCGCGATGCGCTACCGTTCTACTCGCGGCTCGAGGAGCGCCAGCTGCGCATGGTGCTGGTCCATTCGGGGCCCACGGTCCTGCCCGAGCTGGGAGAGAAGTTGGGTCGCTACGCCGAGCGCAAGCTCGCCCGCCGCGGCGTCGAGGTGCGGACGGGAACGCGGATCGTGGCGGTGGGGCCGAACGAGGTTGCGCTGAGCGACGGCACGAGCATCCGCACCGGCACCTTGGTGTGGACCGCGGGCATGGCGCCGAACCCGTTGCTCTCCGACTTGCCGTGCGGTCGCGAGCGCGGACGGATCGTGGTCGACCCCACCTTGGCCGTGCCGGGCTGGCCGGGGGTGTGGGCGCTCGGCGACTGCGCGTTGGTGCCGGACGTGAAGGGAGGGTTCTGTCCGCCCACCGCCCAGCACGCGCTCCGCCAAGGGAAGCTCGCCGCCCACAACATCGCCGCCGCGCTCGCCGGCCGGACGGGCGAGCGCTTCGTCTTCTCGACGCTGGGCCAGCTCGCGGCGATCGGCAAGCGTACCGGGGTGGCGCGAATCTTGGGCGTGAACTTCTCGGGGTTCGCGGCGTGGTGGCTGTGGCGCACCGTCTACCTCGCCAAGCTGCCGCGGTTCGAGAAGAAGGTGCGCGTGATGCTGGACTGGACGCTCGACCTGATGTTCTCGAAGGACCTGGTCCAGTTCACGACCCACCGCGCGCCGTCGCTTTCCCACGACGCGAGCGCGGCGCTCAAGACCACGGCGGCGGGGCCCCGGGGGTCCGAGCCCCGGCCGGCCGAGTCCGAACCGGCCGCCGTGCCGTAGCGGCTCCGGGACCCCCGCGAGGCGACAGGGCCATGTCGAGCCAAAGGCACTACGACGTGATCATCATCGGCACCGGAGCCGGCGGTGGCACGCTCGCTTGGGCGCTCTCCTCGACCGGGAAGCGGATCCTGCTGCTCGAGCGCGGCGACTACGTGACCCGCGAGGCCGAGAACTGGAGCACCGAGGCGGTCGTGCTCCACGGACGCTACAACAACGCCGACCCATGGCTCGACCGCAACGGCAAGGAGTTCCAAGCGGGGACCCATTACTTCGTGGGCGGGAACACCAAGTTCTATGGAGCCGCCCTGCTGCGGATGCGGGAGCGTGACTTCGGCGAGGTCCGTCACGCCGGTGGTGTCTCGCCCGCCTGGCCGATCGCCTACGCCGACCTCGAGCCCTACTACACCGCCGCCGAGCGGCTCTACCACGTACACGGCAATCGAGGCTCGGATCCCACCGAGCCGTGGGCGAGCGCTCCCTACGCGTACCCGGGGGTGAGCCACGAGCCGCGCATCCAGCGCCTGCACGATGGTCTGGCCGCGCTCGGCCACCGCCCGTTCCACCTGCCGATCGGCGTCATGTTGGATGAGCAGAACAAGCGAGCCAGCCGCTGTATCCGCTGCGCCACCTGTGACGGGCATCCGTGCTTGGTGAACGCCAAGGCCGACGCCCAAGTGTGCTGCGTGGATCCGGCGCTCGAGCACCCGAACGTGACGCTCGCGACCCGTGCGTTCGTCGAGCGACTCACCACCGATGGGTCGGGACGCACGGTCATCGGGGTCGAGGTGGTGGAGGGCGGTGCCCCCGTCGCCTATTCGGCGGACATCGTGGTGGTTTCCTGTGGGGCGGTCAACACCGCGGCGATGCTGCTCCGCTCGGCGAACGACGCGCACCCGCGCGGTCTCGCGAACCGCTCCGACCAGGTGGGCCGCAACTACATGTGCCACCTGAACTCGGTCTTGCTCGCGATCTCCAAATGCCCGAATCCGACCGTGTTCCAGAAGACGCTCGCCCTGAACGATTTCTATTACGGCGCGGACGACTGGGAATATCCGCTCGGCCACATCTCGTTCATCGGCAAGACCGACGCGCACGTGCTGGCGGCGGGCGCGCCCAAGCTCACGCCGGGCTGGACGCTCGACCAGATGGCGAAGCACTCGCTCGACTTCTGGCTCACCTCGGAAGACCTGCCGGATGCGGCGAACCGCGTGACCGTGGAGCGCGGCCGGAAGACGCGGCTTTCGTATGCGCCCAACAACGAAGAGGGGCACAAGCGGCTCAAGGCCAAGGTCCAGGACCTGCTCGGCAGGATACCGTGCGACGTTCACGGCACGAAGTGCCACGAGGGCTTGGCGCGGCTCAACGCCTACATCGGCAAGCGCATCCCGCTCGCCGGCGTGGCGCACCAGAACGGCACCTGCCGCTTCGGACGCGACCCGAAGGCCTCGGTGCTCGACGTGAACTGCAAGGCCCACGACCTGGACAACCTGTACGTGGTGGATGGCAGCTTCTTCCCGTCCAGCTCGGCGGTGAACCCGGCGCTCACCATCATGGCGAACGCGCTGCGCGTGGCGGATCATCTCAAGGAGCGGCTCTCGGTCCGCGGCGCGACGATGGCGGCGGAAGGTGCGAGGTGAGGCGAATGGAGCACGTCGCTCACGTCCCGCCGCGGATGGTCGAATCGCCGCGCCCGCTCGGGTTCGGGAAGGGCGTTCTCGTCCGAGACCCCGATCGCCACGTCATGGAGGTTGTGTCACGATGAGCCCGAACGTCATGCAGGCGGAACGTGCGACTCACGAGGGCGAAACGACCACCATGAAGGCGATCGCCGTCCACCCCGGCCGACCCAACTCGGTGCACCTGGCCCGGCTCGAGAAGCCCTCGCTCGACGACGTGCCGGGCGGGCGTGGCGTCCTGGTGCGCGTGCTGCGGGTGGGCCTGGACGGCACCGACAAGGAGATCAACGCGGCCGAGTACGGTCAGGCGCCCCCTGGCTACGACTTCCTCGTGATCGGGCACGAGAGCCTGGGCCGCGTCGAGGCGGTGGGCCCCAACGTGGCCGAGCTGGCGCTTGGCGATTACGTGGTGGCCACGGTGCGCCGCCCGGGCAGGAGCCTCTACGACACCATCGGCACCTACGACATGACCACCGACGACGTCTACTTCGAGCGCGGGATCAACCTGCGCCACGGCTACTTGACCGAGTACTACGTGGACGATCCGGAGTACATCGTCAAGATTCCGGCGGGCTTGAAGGAGGTCGCGGTGCTGCTCGAGCCCACGACCGTGGTGGAGAAGGGCATCGCCCAGGCGTTCGAGATCCAACGGCGCCTGCGGGTGTGGCGGCCGCGACGAGCGTGCGTGATGGGCTCGGGGACGATCGGCCTGCTCGCCGCTCTCGCCTTGCGGCTGCGCGGGCTCGAGGTCACGGTGCTCTCGCGCGCCCCGAAGCCCTACCTCAACTCGGACCTGGTCGAGGCCCTCGGCGCTCGCTACGAGGCGGTCGGCGACGTCGCGCTCGCAGAGGCCGCGAAGCGCTGGGGACCGTTCGACTTGATCTTCGAAGCGACGGGCTTCTCGCCGGTGGTGTTCGAGGCCATGCAGGCGCTGGGCAAGAACGGCGTGCTGGTGCTCTCGAGCGTCACCGGCGGCGATCGCACCGTCGAGGTGCCCGCCGACCGAATCAACCTCGAGTTCGTGCTCGGCAACAAGGTGATGGTGGGGACGGTGAATGCGAACCGCGAGTACTTCGAGCTGGGCGTGCGCGACATGGCGCAGGCCGAGGCCGAGGTTCCCGGTTGGCTCGCTCGCCTCCTCACGCACCCGGTCCGCGGGCTCGACAACTACGCCGAGCTGTTCGACACGCTCACCTCGGCCAAGGGCGCGATCAAGGTGTTCTGCGAGGTGGCGCCGCTGGAATAGGGCGGCAGGCCGATTCCGCGTTGGCAGGCTGCGGAAAAAGCCCGACTGCTGCGTTGCTCGGTCGCTCCTCGCTGCCATGAAAAAAGAAGGTCTTCGCCGCCCCATTTTCATCGATCGTGGTGCGCCCTCAAGGCGCCTTGGGTCTGCGGAGTATCTTACGATACGCCTCGCTCGTCGCTTCCTCGCGCCTTGCATTCAGGCTTTTCAGCAGCCTACAGCGCAACGCTGGCCCTGCCGGATGCCGGCATCTGGACCCTCGAGATCGACAGCTGCTACTGCGAGACGCGAATGGAGCCGTTGCGGGTGACGGTGCTGGAGAAGCCCTCGTAGGCGTGCGGCCAAACGGGCATCAGGCGGCCTCGCGGGGCGGCCTGACGCGTGTGTACCCCCAGACTCGGCGGCGGGCCGGTCACTCGATCGCTGGGGCCATGAACATTCCGAGTCCGAAGCTCGACCGCGTTCCGGAGCCGGCGCGCCGCAGCAGACGCACGCCGCCCGAGCCGGTATCGAGCCGGATGCGGCCCGCGCCGTCGCCGATCCGCCCGCGCACGTGATCGTGCTCGACCAGCGACGACTGGTGTGCCACGTCCACCTCGATCGAGCCGCCACCGGTCTCGATGTCGAACTCGGCCCCGAGCTGGGACGACACCATGATCGTGATGCTCCCGGAACCCGTGTCGACGTCGAGTGAGCGCACGTCCCCGGCAAGGTCCGCGGCTACGGTGCCGCTGCCGGTGTCGACCCGGATGTCGTCGGCGCGCACGGTTCCCAGGTCCACCGAGCCCGAGCCGGTTTCCCCGACCAGGTGCTCGACTTGGAGGTCCGATCCTTCGACCCCGCCCGACCCGGTGTCGATCGAGAGGTGCACGCCCCGCACCTGCGACACCGAGACATTGCCCGAGCCGGTGCCGATCGTCACGTCGCCGTGCACGTCCGTCACCCGCACCGCACCCGAGCCAGTGTCGACGACCAGCGCTCCACGCGTACCCTTCACCTCAGCCCCGCCCGACCCCAGGTCGATCGTCAGATCGCCGTCGATTCCCGAGGCGTGCGCCTGGCCCGCGATCATGTGCACTTGGAGCGAACGGCCGGCGGGAACCAAGACGCGCAGGTCGGCGTGCGCCTGGAGGCCCCCGCCCGAGCCCGCCACGGTGACCCGGCGGCCGGCGAGGAAGCCGAGCGCATGGTCGCCGATCGTGCCGTCGTCCGAGACCGCGGCCCTCGTTGTCGAACCCCGCCCGAGCTTGGGATAGACCACGCGGTTTCCCGGGTAGATGACGCGCAAGGTCGACCAGGTGCCTTTCATGCCGGTCTCGACCTTGAGCGACGCGGCGTCCTTGCCCCCCCGTACCACCTCGACCACCACGTCGGCCCCGCTTCCCGACTCCACGGTCAGCTCGCCGGCAAGGTTGTGGATCGCCACCTGACCGCCCGGCACGCGGTAACGCTCGGGGTGCTCCGAAGGTCCGGCGGCGGCGGCCCCGAGCGCCAGGGCCGCGGCGAGCGGGACCAGAACGCGGCCTAGCGCGCGACGAACCGCAACGTTCTTCATGAGTGTCCCCCCCGTCTTGGGATCGAGACCACCACTCCGCCCGGTCTCGTCATGGGACGGCGGATCGCCCCCAAAGGTTGGCGCCTCTTGAATGCCCGGTCAGGAAGGCTCAGGGGGTCCTTTACGGGGGGCGCGGGCCGAAGGTTTCCCTTGGGCTCGGCGGCCTTTTACCCGCGCCGGGCCGACGGTGAAACCCAGGAGAGGGCGGTGCGCGTATTCTCCCCCCAGCCTTCAGAGGAGGCCAAGGAGCAGTGGGCCCGGCGCGCTGCCGGACGAACACGGGGGGATGCGATGCGCTCTTCGAGCGAGGTCAGGCGAGGGGTCGCCAGGGTGGCCGCTCTGGCAGCGGCGGGATGGCTGCTGGTGGCGACGCTGCCGGCGCACGCCGCGTGGGGCCGCCGAGTCGGCGAGCCCTTCCATTGGAGCGGCAGCCCAGCTGCCGGCAAGATCCTCGAGGTGAAGGGGGTCAACGGGCCGATTCGGGCCGTGGCCGCCTCGGGTAACGTGGCGAGCGTCGATGCCCGCAAGACCTCACGCCGCAACGATCCCGATGAGGTCAAGATCGAGGTCATCGAGTCCGAGGACGGCATCATGATCTGCGCCCGGTACCCCAAGCTGTGGGGTGGGCTGACCGACTGCGAAGGCGGCGGCGGATCGATGCGCAACAGCGACGTCAACGTCGACTTCGAGGTGCGCGTCCCTGCCGGCGTGCGATTCGTGGCGCGCTCTGTGAACGGCGAGATCGAGGCGGAAGGGCTGCGGAGCGAGGTCTCGGCGGCCACGGTGAACGGCTCGGTGCGGATCGCCACCAGCCGCCACGCGGAAGCCAAGACCGTCAACGGCTCGATCCACGCGCGTCTCGGAGCCGGCGATTGGCGGCAAGACCTCGAGTTCGCGACCGTGAACGGGGCAATCGAGCTCGAGCTGCCGGCGGGGCTCGACGCGGACTTGAGTGCCGCAACCGTGAACGGCGAGATCGAGAGCGACTTCCCGCTCCAGGTGACCGGCCGCCTCGGCCGTCATCGCGTTCACGGCACGATCGGCAAGGGCGGACGCCAGCTTCGGCTCGCGACCGTGAACGGCGGGATCCACCTGACTCGGCTCGGAAGCCTGTAAAGGAGCTCGGGCGGAAAGCCCAGGGAGCGCGATCGCGCGCTCCCATCGATGGGCCCGGCCACCGGGACCCGCAACGCGGGTCCTGGCGCGTCGCGCCGCTCTCGGCTCTTCGTCCCAAAGCTGCCTCAGAACTCGATCGTCCCTTCCAGGTAGCGAACGGCTCGCCCCGCAATGCGCACGCGTTCACCGCGTAGCTCGCAGTGGAACTCGCCGCCGCGGCGCGAGAGCTGAAGCGCGAAGAGCTTCGTCTTGCCCAGGCGGTTCGCCCAATAGGGGATCAGGGTGCAGTGGGACGAGCCGGTGGCGGGATCCTCCGGGATGCCCACCCGCGGCGCGAAGAACCGCGAGACGAAGTCGCTCGAGCGCCCCGGGGCGCTCGCAATCACGCCGAAGGCGTCGAGCATGGCGAGCCCCGCCATGTCGGGAGCGAGCGCGCGCACCTCGTCTTCCGACTCGTACACCGCGAGCAGGTCGCGTGCGCCCAGCACGTCGCGCGGCGGCTGCCCGAGGGCTGCCGCGAGTCCCGGTGCCGCGATCGGGGCCGCGGGAAGGGCTGGAAAGTCCAGGGCCAGCAAGTCCGCCTCGCGCTCGACCCGCAGGAGACCACCCTTCGACTCGAACCTTACCGCGGTTCGTGCGGGCTCGAGCGTCTCGAACACGACGTGCGCCGAGGCCAGCGTGGCGTGGCCACACAGGTCGATTTCCTGAACCGGCGTGAACCAGCGGATCTCGTAGTGCCCGCCCGCCCCGACGAAGAATGCGGTCTCGGCCAGGTTGTTCTCGGCCGCGATCGACTGCATCGTTGCTTCCGGGAGCCAGCTCTCGAGCGGGCAGACCGCGGCCGGGTTGCCCTGGAAGACGCGGGAGGCAAACGCGTCGATCTGGAACAGGGGGAGCTTCACCAGCGGCAGAATAGCGTCGCGCCGCTCGCGATGCCAAGGGAGGCTGGACTTTGCATAGCAAAGTACTTGCCAAGACCCCTCTCTTGTGCCAGGCTGAGCCCAATGCGTTCCGTTCGACCCCTCGCTCACCGCACCGAAGAGCCTCTCGAGCTTCAGGCCAAGGCGCTCGATCAGCTCCGCTACATCCGCCGCACCATCGAAGACGCCGGATCCTTCACCTCGGTGCCGGGGTGGGGGCAAGTGGTGATCGGGCTCACGGCGCTCCTCGCGGCGTGGATCGCCGCGCGCCAGCGAACCGAAACCGCGAGGCTCGTAACATAGCTCGTCGAGTCGGCCCTGGCGCTCACGATTTCGGCGTGGTCCATGGCGCGCAAGGCCCGCGCCGCGGGGCTGCCGCTCTTCTCGGGTCCGGCGCGCAAGTTCGCCTTGAGCTTCAGCCTGCCGCTGGCCGCGGGGGCGGTTCTGACCTGGGTCTTCCAGAGCCGCGGCATCGTGGCGGTGCTCCCCGGCATGTGGCTGCTGATGTTCGGCACCGCAGTCGCCACCGGTGGAGCCTTCTCGGTCTCGATCGTGCCGGTGATGGGCTTCTGCTTCATGGTCTTGGGCGCGGCCGCGTTCCTCAGCCCCGCGGCCTGGGGCAACCTGTGGATGGCCCTCGGGTTTGGCCTCGTCATGATCGGCTTCGGCCTCTTGATCGCGCGGAGGCACGGTGGCTAGAGAGGCCGCACGCGTGGAGCACCGCGGCAGCGGCGGGGCGACGCGCAGGCTGCGTGGAGTGCGCGGGCGGGCGCCGGTGCCGGCGGGCGAGCTCGATCGGGTGATCCACGAACGGGTGAGGCTCGGCATCGTGAGCGCGCTCGCGGTGACCGAGACCATGAGCTTCAACGAGCTCAAGAAGCTCCTCAGGGCCACCGACGGCAACCTGAGCGTTCACGCCCGCAAGCTCGAGGAGGCCCAGTACGTCTCCTGCACCAAGCGCTTCGACGGCCGTGTGCCGCGCACCGAATACCGGCTCACCGCCCTCGGGCGCCGCTCGCTCGAGCGCTACCTAGACCACATGGAAGCACTGATTCGCGCGACCCGGGCGCGGTAGGGCCGCGGAGGAAGACTCGATGCTCTCGCACCGCTCGCCGAGCCAGGCAGCGCTGCACGTCGCGCTGATCATGGACGGAAACGGACGCTGGGCCGAGTCACGGGATCTGCCGCGGGCGGCGGGCCACCAGGCGGGCGTCGAAGCGGTGCGCCGCGTCGTGCACGCCGCCGCCGGCCTCGGCATCGGCACGCTCTCGCTGTACGCGTTCTCGTCCGACAACTGGCGGAGGCCGGCGCGCGAGGTGCGCACCTTGATGGAGCTGTTGCGCGACTTCTTCGCGCACGAGCCGGACGAATGCGTGCCGCGCGGGGTGAGGCTCAGCGTCATCGGGCGGCGTGACCGCCTGCCGAAGTCACTCACCGCGGCGATCGAATCGGCCGAGGCGGCGACCGCGCGCGCGGATCGGCTTCACGTGCGGATTGCGCTCGACTACTCGGCCCGCGATGCGATCGTGCGCGCGGCTCGCGCGAGCGGCGGCGCGGCGCGGCTGACGCGCAAGCAGTTCGGCCGCCTGGTGGCGGGAGAGGCCCGCGATCCCGCCGCAACCCGGGTGGATCTGCTGGTGCGCACCGGAGGCGAGCAGCGGTTGAGCGATTTTCTACTGTGGGAGAGCGCCTACGCCGAGCTGGTGTTCAGCCCGACCCTGTGGCCCGACTTCACCTCCAAGGAGCTGCAAGCCGCGGTGCGCGAGTTCCGCCAGCGCCAGCGCCGCTTCGGCGGGCTTCCCAAGCGCGCCGCGAGCTGAACCCGCTCGCCCGAGCGTCCGCGGCGGCGCCCTCCCCGGGTGTGAAGCCGCCACCCGCTCTGCTATATCTTCCCCGCCCTTCACGTGAGGCGAGGCCCATGGAGCTGATCGAGTCCCATCTCGACGTCCGCAGCGACGAGTTCAAGGCCAACGCCGCGCACCACCGTGCCCTGGCCGCCGAGCTCAAGCGTCATCTCGCGAGGATCAAGGCCGGTGGCGAGCCCGACCAGGTGAAGCGCCACAGGTCGCGCGGCAAGCTGTTCGTGCGCGACCGGATCGAGAAGCTGCTCGATCCTGCGACCGCCTTTCTCGAGCTCTCGCCGCTCGCCGCGCACGGCCTCTACGACGGCGAGGCGCCGTGCGCCGGCATCGTTACCGGGATCGGCGTGGTGCACGGGCGCCAGGTCATGGTGGTGGCGAACGACGCCACGGTGAAGGGCGGCACGTATTTTCCGCTGACGGTGAAGAAGCATGTGCGCGCACAAGAGGTGGCGCTCGAGAACCACCTGCCGTGCGTCTACCTGGTGGATTCGGGGGGAGCCTTCCTGCCGCTGCAGGCGGATGTGTTCCCAGACCGCGACCACTTCGGGCGGATCTTCTACAACCAGGCGCGCATGTCGGCGCTCTCGATCCCCCAGCTCGCGGTGGTGATGGGCTCGTGCACCGCAGGCGGCGCGTACGTGCCGGCGATGAGCGACGAGGCGGTGATCGTGCGCAATCAGGGCACGATCTTCCTCGGCGGTCCGCCGCTGGTGCGGGCGGCGACCGGTGAGGAGGTTTCGGCCGAAGATCTGGGCGGCGCCGACGTCCACACCCGGATCTCGGGCGTGGCCGACCACCTGGCCGAAGACGACACGCATGCGCTCGAGATCGCCCGCGACATCGTGGCCCATTTGGGCCGCGCGAGCGGGGCGACGCTCGACCTCGCGCCCGGCGAGCCGCCGCGCTACGACCCGGACGAGATCTACGGCCTGCTGCCACGCGACCTGCGCCAGCCCTACGACGTGCGCGAGCTGATCGCGCGCCTGGTCGACGGCTCGCGCTTCCACGAGTTCAAAGCGCGCTACGGTACTACGCTGGTCACCGGATTCGCGCACCTGCAAGGCATCCCGGTCGGTATCTTGGCCAATCAGGGAGTGCTGTTCAGCGAGAGCGCGCTCAAGGCCACGCACTTCATCGAGCTGGCCTCGCAACGTGGCGTGCCGCTGCTATTTCTCCAAAACATCAGCGGCTTCATCGTCGGCAAGCAATACGAGCACGGCGGGATCGCCAAGGACGGCGCCAAGATGGTGCACGCGGTGGCGAACGCCCAGGTGCCGCGGGTAACGGTGATCATCGGCGGTTCGTTCGGAGCAGGGAACTACGGCATGTGCGGGCGGGCGTACCAACCGCGCTTCCTGTTCCTGTGGCCCAACAGCCGGATCAGCGTGATGGGGGGCGAGCAAGCCGCCTCGGTGCTGGCGCAGGTGAAGCAAACGCAGCGCGAAGCGGCCGGCCAATCGATGACGGAAGCCGAGGTGCGCGCGTTCAAGCAGCCGATCCTCGACCAGTACGAAGAGGAGGGGAGTCCTTACTACGCCACCGCGCGTCTGTGGGACGATGGCGTGCTGGATCCGGCCGAGACGCGCACGGCGTTGTCTCTCGCGCTCGCAGCGTCGCT
Source organism: Candidatus Eiseniibacteriota bacterium (assembly GCA_005893295.1). Taxonomy (GTDB): domain Bacteria; phylum Eisenbacteria; class RBG-16-71-46; order RBG-16-71-46; family RBG-16-71-46; genus WS-8. The sequence continues at coordinate 18,175 of VBOY01000031.1, forward strand.
CAATGCGCCGATCCCGGAGATGCGCTTCGGCGTGCTGCGGATGTAGTGGCCACGAGCCGTGGGCAAGGAGACGACATGAAGCAGATCCGAATCGGCCTGATCGGGGACCGCGACGATCGCGTCACCGCACATTGGGCGATCGCGCGGTCCCTCGAGCAGGCGGGCGAAACGCTCGCCTGCGACGTCCAGCCGGCGTGGCTCCCCACCGCGGAGCTGGCCCGCGACCTGGCGCCCGCCGCGTCGTGCGACGGCTTGTGGTGCGTGCCGGCGAGCCCCTATGCGGACGGCGCGGCGGCGATCGCGGCGATTCGCCTCGCGCGCGAGCGGCCGATCCCGTTCCTCGGGACCTGCGGCGGCTACCAGCACGCGCTGCTCGAATACGCGCGCAACGTGCTGGGCTTGGCCGAGGCGGCGCACGGCGAGGAAACGCCCGATGCGGCCCTGGTGCTGATCGGCCGGCTTTCCTGCGACCTGGTCGAGGTCACGGGTCCGATCCGGCTCAAGCCTGGGTCACGCCTGGCTTCCCTGTGCGGCAGGCTCGAGCTTGCCGAGGGGTATCACTGTCGCTTCGGCCTCGATCCGCGCCATCGCGCGCGATTCGAGGGCGGGCCGTTGCGCATCGTGGGCGAGGATCGCGCGGGCGAGGCGCGCGCGTTCGAGCTTTCGGATCATCCGTTCTTCCTCGGCACGGCGTTTCAACCCGAGCGCGCAATACTCGCGGGAAGGGTGCACCCGATCGTGCTCGGGTTCCTGCGTGCCGCGCGCGAGGCGCGGGCGCGCCCGCCCGCCGCCGGCGCCGCAGTGCGGCAATCCTGAGAACCAGGAGGGGACGATGTCCGCGATCGAGGTCCAGCGCGACGCCGCGGTGGCACGGGTGTGGCTCAGCCGACCCGAGCAACACAACGCACTCGCGCCCGAGATGGCGAGCGAGCTGACCACCCTCCTGCACGAGCTGGCGCACGACGCCACGGTGCGGGTGGTCGTGCTGGGCGGGCGTGGCCCGTCGTTCTGCGCCGGGGCGGACATCGCGGCGCTCAAGGCTTCGGGGACCCTCTCGCTCGAGCAAAACCTGGCCGAGGCCCAGCGTTTGGGCCGCATGTTCGCCGCACTCGCCGACTTTCCCAAGCCGGTGGTCGGCCGCATCCATGGCAACGTGTTCGGCGGCGGCGTGGGCCTGGTGTGCGCAACCGACATACCGGTCGCCGCCGACGACAGCCGCTTCGGGCTCACCGAGGTGCGGCTCGGCATCCTGCCGGCGCTGATCAGCGCGTACGTGATCCGCCGCCTCGGCGACCGCAGCGCGCGCGAGCTGATGCTCACCGGCGAGCGGATCGACGCGGCGACGGCGTTGAGGCTCCACCTGGTGCAGCACGTGTGCCCGTTCCCCGAGCTGGACGCCCGGGTCGACGAGCGGGTGCACGCCCTGCTCTGCGGCGCACCCGCCGCCCAGGGGCGCATCAAGACTCTGCTCGAGCTCTATGCCGACTCGACCTGGGAGGAATACCGCGCGGCGCTGCCGCGGGTGCTGGCCGAGGTGCGCTCGGGGGCCGAGGCGCAAGAGGGGCTGGCCGCGTTCTTCGAGAAGCGCAAGCCCAGCTGGCAGCGGGAGTCGCGGTGACGCGCGCCGCCGCGCACGCCAGGGCCGCGCGGTCAGTCACGAAGCTCGCCGCGCTGGCCCGAGCCTGACTCGATGTTCCGCACCGTCCTGATCGCCAACCGCGGCGAGATCGCTTGCCGCATCGCCGCTACCTTGCGCACCATGGGGGTGCGCTCGGTCGCCGTGTGCTCCGAGGCCGATCGCGGCGCGCGCCACACCCGTGTGGCGGACGACGTGCGGGTGCTGGGCCCGGCCGAGCCGCGCGCCTCGTATCTCGACGTCGAGGCACTGCTCGAGGCGGCGCGCTCGAGCGGTGCCCAAGCGGTCCATCCCGGCTACGGATTCCTGGCCGAGAACGCCGACTTCGCGGCGGCGGTCGAGGCGGCCGGCCTCACCTTCATCGGGCCCGCCCCCGAGCACATTCGCGCCGCCGGTGACAAGCGCGCCGCGCGCGCGGTCGCCGAGCGCGTCTCGGTGCCGGTCGTGCCGGGTGCGGGCGGGGCCGATGTCGCGGCTCTCGCCACGGCGGCGCGAGCGATCCAGTACCCGGTGATGGTGAAGGCCGCCCTGGGTGGGGGCGGCAAGGGAATGCGCATCGTCACCGGCGAGGCCGAGCTCGCCGAGGCGGTCGAGAGCACGCGCCGCCTCGCGCTCGCGGGCTTCGGCGACGATGCCGTGTACCTGGAGAAGCACGTGGAGAAGCCCAGGCACGTGGAGGTCCAGGTGCTCGGCGATGGGCGTGGCGAGGCGATCCACCTGTTCGAGCGCGACTGCTCGCTCCAGCGGCGGCACCAGAAGGTGATCGAGGAGTGCCCCGCGCCCGCGGTCGACGACGAGCTGCGCGGGCGCTTGGTGACCGCCGCGGTGGCGTTCGCGCGCGCGCTGAAGTATCGCGGCGCCGGAACGGTGGAGTTCCTGCTCGGCAAGGGTGGGGCGTTCTGGTTCTTGGAGATGAACACGCGGCTTCAGGTCGAGCACCCGGTGACCGAGATGGTGACCGGTCTCGACCTGGTTCGGCTCCAGCTCGAGCAGGCGGTGGAGGGCGCCCTTCCGCTCGCGCAGTCGGAGGTGGTGCGCCGCGGGCACGCAATCGAAGCGCGCATCTATGCCGAGGACGCCGCGCGCAACTTCCTGCCGCAGGCCGGCATCGCCGCGCGCGTGCGCTGGCCCCAGGGTCCCTTCGTGCGCGTGGACGCCGGCGTCGAGTCCGGGGACCAGGTGCCGGTCCACTATGATCCGATTCTCGCGAAGGTGGTGGCCGCGGGCATGACCCGTGAGGCGGCGCTCGCGCGCTTGGCGTGGGCGCTCGACGAATCGCTGGTCCATGGCGTGGTGACCAACCTGCCGTTCCTGAGAGCGGTGGTGCGCGCGCATTCCATGACGCGGGCCGAAGTGGACACCGAATGGGTCGAGCGCGAATTCTTGGCCGGCTTCGCGGCCGTGGCGGGTGCCCCGGCTCCCGAGCTGGCGCTGGCGGCGGCCGCTCTGTTCGAGGCCGCCGGGAATTCCCAGGCCTCTCGTGGTGCGGGCGACGACTCTCGCCCCGCGCGCGCGGACGCGTTCCAGGCCGCTGGGCGCTGGCGGCTGCCGGGGCTCTGAGTCGATGCGCAGCCACTGGCGTGACGGCGATCGCACCCGCTCGGTCGAGGTGACGAGGCTCGAGACGGGCCATTATCGAGTACGCGTGGACGGCGCGGAGCTGGAGATCGCGGTCGAGCCGCTGGGCGAGGGAAGAGCGCGACTCGCCGTGGGAGGCGAGCACACGGTGGTCGAAGTGACGGTGGTCGACCAACGGCGGTTCGTGCGGCTCGGCGCCATGGATTTCGTGTTCGAGCGTAGGGCGCGCAGTCGCGGACCATCGGCCGGGGCTCCTGGGCTCGAGGCGCCGATGCCGGGCGTCGTGACGCGGGTGTTGGTGGCGGTCGGCGATGCGGTGCGCCGCGGGCAGCCGCTGCTCGCCGTCGAGGCAATGAAGATGGAGCACGTGATCCGTGCTCCCCACGACGGACGCGAGCTGGCGGAGCCGCCGTAGCGGGCGCGATGGGTGCACCCACGATGGGCGGAGGCACACGCATGAAGGCGATCCGCATCCACCAGCACGGCGGTCCGGAGGTGTTGCGCTACGAAGACGTGGCGGATGCCCCCGCTCCCCCCGGGCAGGTGCGCGTGCGCGTCGCGGCAGCGGGCGTGAACTTCATCGACACCTATCAGCGCAGCGGGCTCTATACGCTGCCGCTCCCCGCGATTCTCGGCCAGGAAGGAGCCGGGACCATCGAGGAGGCCGGGCCGGGCGTGACCGAGTTCGCGCGCGGCGAGCGCGTCGTGTGGGCGGGGCCTCAGGGAGCCTACGCCGAGATTGCCACCGTGCCGGCCGATCGCGCGGTGAGGGTGCCGGATGGCGTGGACGATCGCCTGGCCGCCGCCCTCATGCTCCAGGGCATCACCGCCCACTACCTGGCGACGTCGACGTTTCCGCTCCACGCGGGCCACGTATGCTTGGTGCACGCCGCGGCAGGCGGAGTGGGACTGCTGCTGTGTCAGATCGCGAAGCGCCGAGGTGCCCGGGTGATCGGAACCTGCTCGACGCCCGACAAGGCCAAGCTCGCCCGCGGAGCCGGCGCGGACCACGTGATCCTCTATGGTCAAGAGGACTTCGAGTCGGAGGCGCGGCGTCTCACCGATGGCGTGGGTGTGGACGTGGTCTACGATTCGGTGGGCCGCGCCACGTTCGAGAAGAGCCTCGGATCACTCGCCCGCCGCGGGACGCTGGTCCTGTTCGGCGCGTCGAGCGGACCCGTCCCACCGTTCGATCCGCAAGTGCTCAGTTCCCGAGGATCGCTCTATCTCACCCGCCCGAACCTCGGCAACTACACGGCGACTCGCGAGGAGCTGCTCGATCGAGCGGGCGAGGTGCTGAAGTGGGTGGAGGATGGAAGCCTCTCGGTCCGCGTCTGGGCCGAGCTCCCGCTTGAGCGCGCCGCGGACGCGCACCGGGACTTGGAAGGGCGGCGCACCACGGGGAAGGTGCTGTTGATACCGTAGGGCGAGCGCGACCTGACGGAGCGATCGAGCCTCGCTTCGCCGGCTCCCGCTTGCGGCCACACACACGCTGCGGTTCCATGTCGCCATGCAGCTCCTGATCGAGCACGTGAGCAAGCGTTACGGCCAGGATCTCTGGGCGCTCAGCGACTTCAGTCTCACGCTCGCCCCCGGTGTGCTCGGGCTCCTCGGTCCCAACGGAGCCGGAAAGTCTACGCTCATGCGCGTTCTCGCCACCATCACCCGGCCGACGCGGGGACGGGTGCTGTGGGACGGCGACGACATCGCGGCGCGTCCCGATCCACTCCGGCGCGTGCTCGGCTATCTCCCGCAGGATTTCGGCATCTATCCCAACCTCAGCGCCACGGAGTTCCTCGAGTACCTGGCGGCCGTGCGCGGCCTCGAGGCTCGGACGGCGCGCAAGCGGATCGATCGGCTTCTCGACCTGGTGAATCTCGCCGACGTGCGGCGGCGCCCGCTCGGTGGGTTCTCGGGCGGCATGCGCCAGCGGGTCGGCATTGCGCAAGCGCTTCTCAACGATCCGCACCTTCTGATCGTGGATGAACCGACCGGCGGCCTCGATCCCGAGGAGCGGGTTCGCTTCCGAAACCTGCTTGGCGACCTCGCGGGTGACCGCATCGTGATCCTGTCGACGCACATCGTCTCGGACGTGGAGGCGGTGGCGACCCGCATCGTGCTGATCGCGCGCGGTCGCCTGGTTCTGGAGGCAGCCCCCGAGGCGCTCCTGGCGAGCGCCACCGGCAAGGTCTGGGAGTGGGAGATACCGAGCGGGGATCTCGTCGCGGTGCGCCAGCAGCATCGCGTGAGCGGGGTGCTGCGGCGCGCCCAAGGCGCCACCGTCCGGGTCGTGGCGGACCAGATGCCGGGCCCGGGCGCCCGCCCCGTTCCGCCCACGCTCGAAGACGCGTACCTGACCGCGCTCCCGGCGCCGACCGCGGCTTCGTGATGCGCGGCCGGTAGGGGGAACGAGGAGCGCGGATGACCTTCGGACGGGTGCTTCGGATGCTCCAGCACATCGTCCTGTCCGACTTCCGGGAGCGGGTGCGCCGGCACGCCTTCATCATCACGCTGGCGTTCACGGTGTATGCGGCCTACATCTTTCTGCCACCGAACGGCGCGCCCTACGTGACGTTCCAGGTGGGCGGTGCGCGTGGCCTCTACGATTCCGCGTGGGTCGGGTGCACGGTGGCGCTCCTGACCTCGGCGTTCCTGTCCCTTGCCGGCTTCTACCTGGTCAAGAACGCCATCGAGCGGGATCGGAGCACGGGCGTGGGCCAGATCCTCGCGACCACTCCGATCACGAAGCCGCTCTACACGCTCGGGAAGGCGATCAGCAATTTCGCCGTGCTCGCGGTGTTGGCGTGCGCGGTGGCGGTGTGCGCAATCGGCATGCAGCTGCTGCGCGCGGAGCACACGGATGTCCGGCCGCTCGACGTCTTTGCGCCCTTCGCGATCGCCACCCTGCCGGCTCTCGCCGTGGTCGCGGCGCTCGCGGTGCTCTTCGAGGCCATCCCGTGGCTGCGGGGCGGGTTGGGCAACATCGTCTATTTCTTCCTATGGGGTGCTCTCGCCATGCCCGGCTCATCCTTGGTGGTGCCGCAGCCGGGGCTCGGAAACGCACTCGGCACGTCGGCGTTGGTTCCGCAAATGGCCCGCGGTGTCGCCTCCGCCTTCCCCGACATCGATTTGGCCACCGCGCGAACGAGCTTGGGCCTCACCTTCACCGAAAGGCCGCTCCAGCTGCGCACCTTCGATTGGGCCGGTCTCGAATGGGATCCGAGCACGGTGCTTCCGCGACTCGCCTGGATGGCCATCGCCGCCGCGATTGCGCTCCTCGCGGCGGTCCCGTTCGATCGCTTCGACGTCGCGCGTGGCGTGGGGATTCGGCTCCGCGGGCGACGGCAGGCTGGGGCGGAATTCGGCCCGCCCGTCTCGGAGCTCGACCAGGCGACCTCGTCGGTTCGCGCTCCGGTCCTCGTCGAACCCCCGAGCATTGCCCAGCGGGACGACCGACTGGTGGCGATGCTGCGAGCCGAGCTCCTGCTGGTGCGCAAGGACATGCCGCGTGCTTGGGCCCTGGTCGCGCTGGCGCTCGGCGTGGCGTGCTGGTTGGCGCCGCTCACGATCGCGCGCTTCTGGCTGTCGCCATTCGCCTGGATCTGGCCGGTACTTCTGTGGTCCGCGCTTGGAGCACGCGAGGCTCGCCACGGCACGCACGCGCTCGTCTTTCCCGCACCACACCCGATCGCGCGCCAGCTCAAGGCCACGTGGCTTTCGGGGTTCTCGATCGCGCTTGCGATGGGAAGCGGCGTGGGCGTGCGTCTCGCGCTCGCGGGCGATACGGCAGGCGCGCTTTCATGGCTCGTGGGCGCGACGTTCATCCCTTCGATGGCGCTCGCGTGCGGCGTGTGGACCGGGAGCGGGAAGCTCTTCGAAATCCTCTACTTGCTCCTCTGGTATGCGGGGCCCTTGAACCACGTCCCGTTTCTCGACTATGCGGCGACCGTCCCCGCGAGCGTGGTGAGCGGCGCACCGCTCGGCTTCGGCGCAGCGGCGCTCGCGCTGTTGGCGATCGCCACCGCCGGCCGGGCACGCCGCATTAAGCGCTGACGGCTCGAGTGGATCGAGCAGCGCCTGACTAAACCTCGACCGTCGGCGCGCCGATACCCAGGGCACGCTCGCGGGGACGAGGGAGCGGGGAAGAGCCGAGCCCAAGGCAATCCGAAGTGGGCCGCACGCGAGCGCGTCGGTTGACGCTCCCCGACCCCTGTGCTAGTTTTGCTTACGTCCGGGGCCCATACGACTCACCGTAGCGCCTTCGCAGCGGGGTTGCGGACAAAAGGAAGCCTCTGAACGACAAACAGTTGCTGGACCATCACATAAGCAAGACGGCATCCTCACCGCTCTTGACCTGGTCCCCCACGGGGCCTGTCCGGTCAGGAGTTTTGTGTTTTTCCGGGCCACGAGGTCTCCCCTGTGACGATCCGTAAGGTACCGATCGAGCATCTGGATCCGGTCCGCCTCCTGGGATTGAACGACGCCAACCTCCGTCAGATCGAGAGCACGCTGCCGGTACGCATCACGCTGCGCGAAGGAACCATCACCGTCGCGGGCGAAGAAGAGGCCGTGGGCTCGGCGTCGCGGACGCTTCACGAGCTGGTCGAGCTGGCCGAGCGCGGCAAGGTGATCGAGGAGGCCGACGTGGCGACGGCACTCGGTTTGGCACGCCGCAACGGTGATCCACCGGGCCGGCTGGCGAGCGCCTACGACGGCGCTCCGGGCTTTTCGTTCGACCGCAAGACCGTGCGCCCGCGGACCCCGATGCAGGCCGAGTACTTAAAGGCCCTGCAAGAGCGCGAAGTCGTCTTCGCGATCGGACCGGCCGGCACCGGCAAGACGTATCTCGCGGTCGCTTCGGCCGTTCAGGCGCTGCGCCACAAGCAGGTCGAGCGCATCGTGCTGGTGCGCCCTGCGGTCGAGGCGGGGGAGAGCTTGGGTTTCCTCCCGGGCGACATGCAGGAAAAGGTGGATCCTTATCTGCGCCCGATGTACGACGCGCTCGCCGACCTGATGTCCTACGACAAGATGCGGCGCTACGTCGAGCTCGGAGTGATCGAGATCGCTCCGCTCGCCTTCATGCGCGGCCGCACGTTGCACAACTCGTTCGTGATCTTGGACGAAGCGCAGAACACCACCGTACGCCAGATGAAGATGTTCCTCACCCGCATGGGGCTCAACTCCCGGGCGGTGATCACCGGCGACATCACGCAGATCGACCTGCGCGACCCCGACAGCTCAGGCCTGGTGCGAATCCAGGGCATCCTGGGGCCGATCCGCGACATCCGCTTCATCTACTTCCACCCCGAGGACGTGGTGCGGCACCGCCTGGTGCGCGACATCATCCGTGCCTTCGATCAGTACCATGCGCGGCAGAACGGCAAGACCGAGGACGGAGTGGGCACGAGCCTGGACCCCGATGCGGCCGAGTCCGAGGCCGCGCGGGAGGTCGTTCAACCTCCCCCGGGTGAACCTTCGGACAGCGGGGCCCGCGGGTCCTCGCTCTAAGGGCCCCGCGCGATTTCGTTGCCGCACACGATGACCACGGAAGGCTCGACTCCGCTTCCGTCGCTGCCGGGGCGCGCGCGTCCCGTCCACTGGCGCAACCTCCTGGTGCGCTCCCTGCTGGTCGGCGCGCTGCTGGCGCTCGCGGCCGGGCTTCCTGGGGCCAGCCGGATGCGCGACAAGTACGGCTACCGCGAGGGAGACATCGCGCGCGAGCGCATCGTGGCCCCGTTCGACTTCCGCGTGATCAAGGACGAGACGTCGCTCAGGCGCGAGCAGCAGGCAGCAGCGTCGGCCGTGCCCCCGGTGTTCGCGGTCGATGCGCGCGTCTCGTCGGAGACCCTGAATCGCTTCGCGACCTTCCAGGAGCAAGCGTTGGCCGTGGTCCTCGACCCCGAGATGGAAACGGCGGACCGCTTGCAACGACTGCGCACGCTCGGAGTCCCGCTCTCCGAGGAAGCCGCCGCGGCGCTGGCCACGCCGGGCCGAGCGCGGCGTGCGCTGCGCGAGCTGGGGGCGCTGCTCAACGAGGCCTTCGCCGCGGGCGTGGTGGCCGAGAAGCGCAACGGCCTGCTGCTCGGCTACGGCAGCGTGACGCTGCGCGAGGGAGAGGCCGAACAGGCACGGCCGGTGGGCCTGCTGTTCGACCGGCGCGAGGCGTTGGCGCGGGTCGAGCGCCGGGCCAAGGGAGTGTTCGCGGGCGACCCGGCGGGAGTGCGCATGATGCTCGAGCTGGCCACGCCGTTCGTGCAGCCGAACGTCGCCTACGATCGCGCCGAGACCGAGTACCGTCGCGTCCAGGCCCAGGGATCGGTGCTGACCATGGTGGGCTCGGTACAGAAGGACGAGCTCATCGTGGATGCCAACCAGCGCATCGACCACGCGGCGGTGCTCAAGCTGCGCTCGCTGCGCGACATCGAAATGGCGCGCCGCGACACCCCCGAGTTCCTCTACCCGCCGCTCGCACGCATGCTGCTCATGCTGCTGTTCATCGCCGCCTTCGCCACGTATCTACGCATGGAGCTGCCGGCGGTGTTCCGGAACAATGCGATGCTCGCCACCTTCACGCTGCTCACCGCAGTGGTGGTGGCGGTGGCGCAGGTGCTGGTGGGAACGCTCGGGCTGTCGAGTTCACGGTGCCGCTCGCGGTGGGACCGGTGGTGGTGGCCTCGCTGCTGGACAAGCGGCCGGCGCTGGTGTTCACGCTCATGCTGGCGGTGGCGGTCACCGCGGTGGTCGAGCTGCGGGCGCCGTTCATGCCGGTGGCGCTGCTCGGCGGCGTCACGGCGATCTACTCGGTGTCGCGGTTACGACATCGCTGGCATTTCGCGCGCGCCAACCTGACCATCGCGGTCGCCAACCTGTCCGCCATCCTGGCCTGGGACCTGGCCCGCGCCACCCCCCTGCAAACCGTGGCACGCGACGCCATGTGGGGAGGACTCAACAGCATTCTCGCGGTCTCGCTCGCGTTCGTGCTACTGCCGATCGTGGAGCATTGGTTCGGGCTGACCTCCGACATCACGCTGCTCGAGCTCTCCGATCTCAATCGCCCGCTGCTCAAGCGGCTCCAGCTCGAAGCACCAGGGACCTACCACCACAGCATGGTGGTCGGAAGTCTGGCCGAGGCCGCGGCCGAGGCGACGGGAGCAAACTCGCTGCTCGCCCGGGTATCGGCCTATTACCACGACATCGGCAAGCTCGCGAAGCCCGAGTACTACACCGAGAACGAGCCGGTGGCCTCGCGAAGCCGACACGAGAAGCTCGCCCCGAGCATGAGCGTGCTGGTGGTGAAGTCGCACGTGTCCGAAGGGCTCGAGATGGCGCGCCGCGAGCACCTGCCGCGGGCGGTGCTGGCGGCGATCCCCGAGCATCACGGCACGATGGTGATGGCGTTCTTCTACCACAAGGCGCTCGAGCACGACGCGATGGCGCACCGCGAGGACTTCTGCTACGCGGGACCACGCCCGCGCTCGAAGGAGACCGCGATCCTGATGCTGGCCGACGGCGTCGAGGGGGCGTCGCGCGCGCTCGCGGAGCCGACGCCGAGCCGAATCCGCGGGCTCGTGACCCGCATCCTGGACGAGCGCGTTCGGGAAGGGCAGCTCGACGAGTGCGGCCTCACGCTCTCCGAGCTGGCGCGGATCCGCGAGGCGTTCATCCCGGTGCTCACCGCGATCTTCCACGTGCGCGCGCCCTACCCCGAGGATCCGAGACGGAGGCCCAAGTCGGATGCCGATCTCCGTCGCGAGCCGGCATAGGGCCCGCGGGCTGGCCGTTCCGTTGCGCGCCTTGGTGCGGATGGTGCTCGCCGGCGAGGGCCGCCGGCCGGGAGAGATCGGCATCGTGCTCGCCGACGACCTCACGTTGCGCCGTCTCAACCACCGCCACCGCGGGATCGACCGCGCCACCGACGTGCTGTCGTTCGGCTACGAGGACGGTTCCCGGGCAGGCGTCGCGGGCGTTTCCGGCGATATCGTGATCTCGCTCGAACGCATGGTCGAGCAATCGCGGCGCTACCGCGTCAGCCGCGGGCGGGAGCTGGCGCGGCTCGTGATCCACGGGGCGCTCCACCTCGCGGGCCTTGATCACCAGCGGGCAGCGGAGCGCCGCGTCATGCGGCGTCGTGAGGAGCGCGCGCTCGAGGGCTCGCGGGGCGCGATCCGCGCCCTGGATCGATCGCTGCGCTTGGATCGGTAGCTGCCCGGCGATTTGTGACCCGGGCGCGCACATCGTAGAGTCTCCGTAAGGACTCTCGACCGATGACCGACGATCTCGCGCGCCGCCCCGGCCTGCTCCAAGCGCTTCGGAACTATCTGTTTACCGGGCTCTTGGTGCTGGCCCCCACCGCGATCACCCTGTGGGTGTTCTTCCGGCTGCTCAACTGGGTGGACAACCTGCTGGGGCGCTACTTCCGTTTCGCGGCCCTCGACTACCACCGCATCCCCGGGATCGGGCTCGTCACCACGCTGCTGCTGCTGGTGCTGGTCGGTTGGGTGGCGTCGTGGATCGGCGCCCGGTCGATGTTCGCGATGTGGGACAGCCTGTTGACCCGCATTCCGGGCATCGGCATCCTGTACGGTTCGACCAAATCGCTCGGCGAGGCGTTCCTCACCAGGAAGAAGGAAGTCTTCCGGCAGGTGGTCCTGGTGCAGTGGCCCCATCCTGGCATGTGGCGCATCGGCTTCCTGACCGGCCCGCCCAGCAGCGAGGTGCGCGCTCGCTTCGAAGAGGAAATCGAGGTGGTGTTCGTGCCGCACACGCCCAATCCGGCTTCGGGCTTCGTCCACTACGTGCCCAAAGCCTCGATCGTCCATCTCGACTGGCCGATCGAAGACGGTCTCAAGGTGGTCGTCTCGGGAGGCGTCGTGCAACCAAACCACGTGCGGCTCAAGGAGCCCACGGCCCCTGAGGCCGCGTGGGCCGGAGCCACGCCGAAGACGCCCGCGAGCACCGAAGCGCGGAAGACTTAGCCATGCCGCTCGCTCGCTGCGAAGGCATCGTGATCAAGACCTATGCGCTCGGCGACACCAGCCGCATCGTGGTGGTCTACACGCGCGAGCACGGCTTGCTCAAGCTGGTGGCGAAGGGGGCGCGCAAGACCCCGAGCCGGTTCGGCTTCGCGCTCGAGCCGCTATCGCGCTCGCGCTTCGTGATCTACCACAAGCCGGATCGCGATCTGCACCTGCTCTCGCAGGCCGATACGCTGGCCCCGAACGGCTCGGAGATCGCCGACCTCGCGCGGCTCGCCCACGCCGAGGCCGCCCTCGAGCTGATCGACCGTCTGGTGTGGGGAGAGGAGCCGCACGCCGAGCTGTTCGACCTGCTCGCCACCACGGTCGAGAGCGTGACGCGCGCCCCGCTGGCTTCGCTGGGCGCCATCACCATCGCCTTCGAGCTGCAGGCGGCGAGCCTGCTCGGCTACCGGCCGCGGCTCGACGCCTGCGCGGCCTGCGGCGGAGGACTGTCGCTGCGCCGTGTGTTCTCGCCGGCTCACGGGGGGCTCTTGTGCGATCGCTGCGCGGGCGAGCCGGGCGCGGTGCTGCTGTCGGCGGATGCGCTCGCCGGGCTGACGCTGCTGCTGTCGCGGCCGGTGTCGCAAGCGGGCGAGTTCCTCGAGGTCCAGCAGGCCGGCGAGATCCTCAAGGTGGTGGAAGCATTCCTGCGCCATCGCTTCGAGCGCTTCCAGGGCCTGCGATCGCTCGAGCTGCTCCGCGCCCTGGCGAGCGACGAGCCGAAGGTGAGCAACCCGTGCCCGGCCTGAATCCGCAGCGCTCGCTCCAGGAGATGGTGCTCACGCTCGAGACGTTCTGGGCCGAGCGCGGCTGCGTGATCCAACAACCGTATCCTTCCGAGGTCGGCGCGGGCACGTTCAATCCCGCCACCTTCCTGCGCGCTCTGGGGCCCGAGCCCTGGCGCGTCGCCTACGTCGAGCCATCGCGGCGCCCCAAGGATGGGCGCTACGGAAAGAATCCCCACCGTTTCCAGCAGTTCTACCAGTACCAGGTGCTGCTCAAGCCCTCGCCCGAAGACGTGGTCGAGGAGTACTTCGCCTCGCTCGAATCTCTCGGGGTCGAGCCGCGCGCCCACGACCTGCGCCTGATCGAGGACGACTGGGAGTCGCCCACCTTGGGCGCAGCCGGGCTGGGCTGGCAGGTGTGGATGGACGGCACCGAGATCTCGCAGTTCACCTACTTCCAGCAGGTGGGAGGGATCGAGGTGGCTCTGGTGTCGGCCGAGCTCACCTACGGCCTCGATCGCATCGGCATGATGCTGCAGGGCAAGAACCGCGTACAGGACGTGGCCTGGGCCCCCGAGCGCCGCGCGCGAGGGCGCATCGTGGCGCACCGAGTGACGTGGGGAGATCTGTGGCTCCAAAACGAGATCGAGTACTCCCATTACAACTTCGAGCAAGCGGACACGGCGGCCCACGTGGAGATGTTCAAGGTGTGGGAGCGTGAGGCGGATCGCCTGCTCGATCTGGGTCTGGTGAGTCCGGGCTACGACGGCGTGATCAAGTGCTCGCACCTCTTCAACGTGCTCGATGCCCGCGGCGCGATCTCGGTGAGCGAGCGAGTCGGCTACATTGCCCGGGTGCGCAAGCTCGCGCGTAAGGCCGCGCTCGCTCACCTGAAGCAGCGCGAGTCGCTGGGCTTCCCGCTGCTCGAGGACGAGGCCGAGCGAGCGAAATGGGTGAAGCCCGCGGAGGCGAGCGCGTGACACGAAGCCGCAAGGGGGCTCGCCGCACCCCCGCTGTGCGCAAGGCCGCCCGCCCGGCGGCGGTGCGCGGTGCCACTCCCGATCGCATGGCCATGGGGAAGGACGACCTGCTGTTCGAGATTGGTGTCGAAGAGCTGCCGGCCTCCTACGTTGCCCCGGCGCTCGAGCAGATGGAGCACCTCGCCCGCACCGCGCTCGAGGAGCTGCGCCTCTCGTGTGCGCGGCTCGAAACGCTCGGCACGCCCCGGCGCCTGGCCCTGGTCGTCCGCGGCGTGGCCGTGCGCCAGACCGACATCGAGGAGGAGATCCAGGGGCCGGCGTCGCGCGTGGCGTTCGACGCCGAGGGTCGGCCCACGCCCGCCCTGCTCGGGTTCTGCCGCGGCAAGGGCGTAGACCCTGCCGCCGTGCGGCGGGTGAAGACCCCCAAGGGAGAATACGTGGCCGCCACCATCCGGCACGTGGGTCAGCCGGCCGCCCTGGTGCTGCCGAAGACGCTCGCCTCCGTCGCCACGCGCCTCCAGTTCCCCAAGTCGATGCGTTGGATCGCGGCGAACGACACCCGTTTCGCCCGCCCGGTGCGCTGGCTGGTCGCCCTGCTCGGAGGGCACACGGTCCCGGTGCGCGCGTTCGCGCTGGAGGCGGGCCGCTCGACGCGCGGCCATCGCTTTCTCCATCCGCGCAAGGTCGAGCTCTCGACCGCCCGAGACTACGCGCGGGCGCTCGAGCGCGCGCGGGTCTTGGTCGAGCCGCGGCGGCGCGCACGGCGCCTTAAGGAGCAGCTCGATCACGCGGCTCGCCGCGCCGGAGGGCGCGCCGTGGCCGACCCGGCGCTGGTCGAGATCAACAATTTCCTGGTCGAGTGGCCGACCGTGTTCGCGGGGCGCTTCGACGCCGGGCACCTGAAGCTTCCGCGCGAGGTGATCGTGACCGCCCTGCGCGAGCACCAGCGTTTCTTTGCGGTCGAAGATGGCGAGGGGCGCCTCTTGCCAATGTTTCTCGCGGTGCGCAACGGCAGCCTGGAGGGTATCGACCAGGTGCGCAAGGGCGCCGAGGACGTGCTGGCGGCTCGGCTCGAGGACGCGCGCTTCTACTGGGAGACCGACCTCAAGCATCCTCCGTGGGACCGGATCGAGCAGCTCGGCGGCGTGGTATGGATGGAAGGCTTGGGCACGCTACGCGACAAGGCCACGCGCCTCGAATCGCTCGCCGGATGGCTGGCCGAGCGGATCGCCCCCGAGGCGGCCGTGCCGGCGCGACGGGCGGCTTTGCTGTGCAAGACCGATCTGCTCTCGGAGATGATCGGGAGCGGCAAGGAGTACGCCAGCCTGGAGGGGGTGATCGGTTCCTACTACGCGCGTGTGGCCGGCGAGCCGGAACCGGTCGCGGCCGCCATCGCGGAGCACTACCGGCCCCGAGGCCCGGCAGATGCGCTCCCCGTCACCCCCGCGGGCGTCGTGCTGTCGCTGGCCGACAAGCTCGACCACGTGGCTGGCGCGTTCGTGGCCGGCAAGGTGCCGAGCGGGAGCGAGGATCCTTACGGCGTGCGCCGCGCCGGCAACGGCGTGGTCCGCGTGCTGGTGGAGCAGCAGCGACACCTGGACTTGCGCGAGGCCACCATGGAGACGACGCAACCGTTCTTCGCCCGTCACCCCGAGCTGCCGCACGCTACGATCGTGAAAAAGCTGGGCGAGTTCTGGCGCGGCCGCGTCGAGGCGGCCCTCGAGGACCGTGACATTCCCTACGATACGCGGGAGGCGGCGCTCGAGGCCCAGGTGCAGCTGAACGGCGCGCGGCCGCGGCCGGGCTGGATCGACCCGTGGGATTGCCACGAGCGAGCGGGCGCGCTGGCCGGCTTTCGCGGCGATCGACGCTTCGAGCCGCTGGTGATCCTGTTCAAGCGGGTCGCCAACATCCTCAAGGCGGCGACCGAGCCCCTGCCGGAAGCACTCGACCGCGCGCGCCTCGCCGAGGACGCGGAGCGGGCGCTGCTCGAGGCCCTCGAGACGGCGCGCCGCCGCACCGATCCGCTGTGGCGCCAGCGCGCCTACCGCGAGATCCTACCGGCGCTGCTCGACATGGAGGCTGCGATCCACGGCTTCTTCGATCGCGTGCTCGTGAACGCCGAGGACGCGCCAACCAGGCTCAATCGGCTGCGCCTGCTGACCGAAGTGCGCGCGCTGTTCGTGCGCGGCTGGGACCTATCGCGTGTGGTGGTGGAAGGAGAGCGAGGCTAATGTCGGAATCCCAAGCGAGGGAGAGCATGACGCTCAAGGAGAAGGCCGAGATCATCGATGCCGAGGGCCTGCGCAGGATCATCACGCGCATCGCCCACGAGATCGTCGAGCGCAACAAGGGCGTGGACGACCTGGTGCTGATCGGAATCCGCCGCCGCGGCGTGCCGCTCGCCGCGCGCATCGGGCGCAAGATCGCCGAATTCGAAGGCACGGCCCCGGCCGAGGGCAGCCTCGACGTGACGCTCTATCGTGACGATCTATCGACCGTGTCGCCCCAGCCGGTGGTCGGGCCGTCCACCGACATCCCGGTCGACATCGGCGGCAAGGTGGCGGTGTTGGTGGACGACGTGCTCTACACCGGACGCACCGTGCGGGCGGCGATGGACGCCCTGATCGACTTCGGGCGACCGCGCTCGATTCAGCTCGCGGTGGTGGTGGACCGCGGGCACCGCGAGCTCCCGATCCGTGCCGACTATGTCGGCAAGAACGTGCCGACGTCGAAGAAGGAAGTGATCGGGGTCAAGCTGGTGGAGCTGGATGGGGCGGACGGGGTCGTGATCAAGGAGATCCAGGACTAGCAATCTGCTAGGTTTCGACGGAACGCCCGATGAGGCTCTGGGACGCCCAGTCCGTGATTCGAGCCCTCGCTGACCGCCATTTTCGGCGAATGCCGTCAGAATCGGCGAACACATGGATCTTGAAGTCGTGACAGGCGAAAGCTACGGCCAACGGCGCCACGTTCGCCATTATCGGCGAATCATGTCCATCCTAGCGCCACGGGTGGCGCCACCATGGCGCGCGATTTCATTGATTTACGGACTCTTACGATGAGTCCGCCTGCCGCTCCTCGTGGCATGCGACATGCTGAGCGTGATGGCCCGAGGCATCGGCATTCCATCTCGACGGATGGGGAGGGGGCGTTGGCCGAATTCCGCGACTTGCCGGCTTGGATCGCGACCAGCTCACAGGCCGCGGACCATGGCACGTCCGGCGCTTTCGCACGCCGCGAGGGCTGGCAATGAGTCCCGAGCGGCCGCACTCGGGGAACGCTCGCGCGCCGGTCGGTGATCGGCCGCGTCCGGGAGCGGCCGAGGACCTTGAGCTGGCGCAGCGGCGTCTCGAGGGAGCTTCGGCCCGAATTGGGCAGGAGTCCACGCTGGAGTTGGCTGGCACCGAGATGCTCTCGATCCTGATGCGCGGGACGTCCTCGTCCCGCGCATCTCTTTTGCTGGCCGACCCGGGAGTTGGCCGGCAAAGTCCTGGCCCCGGGCCGGCTCAGCATCTCGGACTGGGTGTTTCGCGAGAACCGGGGAGTCGTGCTCAACGGCGAGATCCGCGACGAGCGCTTCCGGGGGAGCGCGGGTCGCGACGCCATCGGCTCGGCCATGTCCGTGCCCATCAAGGGACCCGGTGGCCCGATCGGCGTGCTCAACCTGGCACGCGGATCACCCGAGTTCAGCGACACCGAGTTGGCGGCCGTCGAGCGCCTGGTTGTCCCCGTCGCTCGCACGATCGAGCGGCTCAAGGAGCGGGCCCTGGCACAGCAGGCGCGGCTCGAGCTGTTGGCGGCGGTGGGCCGCACGTCGCACGACACGGTTCGCACCGAGGTGATCCACGCCGGACAGTTCGAGATGGCCGTGGCGCACGCGCCGAGCGTGGCCGTGTCGGGCGACCTCTGGGAGCACATCACGCATCCGGAGGGGGCCCAGGTCGTCATGCTGGCGGATGTCGCGGGGGAGGGCCCAATCGCGCTGCGTGACGGGGCGTTCGCGCGTGGTCTGCTCACGGCGTTGGCCCGCAGCGGGCGCACGCCGGCCAAGGTCGCTTCCTCGATGAGCCGCGAGCTCCACATCCACTTGGACCCGGGTCGCTACGTGGCCGCCTGGATCGCGCGCACCTCGCCGGGTGGTGGCCTGATCTCCTGCAACGCCGGAATCCCGGCGCCGCTGTGGGTGCCGATCGAGGGAGGAGATCCCAAGTCGCTCGGCTCGGGCGGCCCGGCGCTGGGAGCAGTGGTGCAGCGCGACTACGAGCAAGAGATGATTCGCATGCTGTCGGGCGACGTGGTGGTCGCGGTGACCGATGGAACGATGAACGCCGCGGACGCGAGCGGCCAGAGCTTCGGCGCCGAGCGCATCTCCGAGCTGGCGATGGAGGGCCGGCGACAGCCCGCCGAGCGACTGGCCGACACGATCTGCCAAGCCGCGCTGGCCTTCGCCGGCAGCTTCCGGCCCCCCGACGACCTGGTGGTGATGGTGTTGCGCTACGTGCGAGATCCGTGAGCAGCCTCGAGCCGCCAACGTCCCTGGCCTGCGGGCGCTCCCGCCTTGAAAGGCGCTCTGGCTTCGGATAAAGTGTGTTGAACTTCTGCCGCAATGATCCTTTAACGTGGCCCTGCGAGGCCGCGAAGGGAGCGTCCGATGCCGTCAGCCACCGTCGAGACCCTCGCGCGAGGGAGCGCGGGGCTTTTTTTGTACCCGGACCGCCGCCACCTGCTGGGCCTCGAGGGCATCCCGCGCGACGAGCTGTTGGCCCTGCTCGAGGAAGCGCAGCGCTACCGGGCCATGCTCGACCGGCCTGGCGAATCCACGCGCGAGCTCGCCGGGGTCACGGTCTGCAACGCCTTCTTCGAGAACTCCACGCGCACCCGCGTCTCGTTCGAGCTGGCCGAGCAGCGGCTCTCCGCCACCGCGGTCTCGTTCTCCGCGGCCGATTCGTCGACCGCGAAGGGCGAGACCCTGCTCGACACGCTGCGCGTGATCCAGTCGATGCGCGTCGATCTGGTCGCGGTGCGTCATGGCTCGTCGGGAGCGGCCTCGTTCCTAGCCCGCCACCTCGAGGCGGGTGTGATCAACGCTGGGGACGGCGCGCACGAGCATCCAACCCAGGGCCTGCTCGACCTGCTCACCCTGCGGCAGGCGTGGAACGGCCGCTTCGAGGGCCGGCGCATCGCGATCGTCGGCGATGTCGCCCACTCGCGGGTGGCCCGTTCCGCGTTCCACGGCCTCAGGGCACTCGGCGTGAAGGTGGCGGTGGCCGGGCCGGCCACGCTGATGCCGCGCGGCGTCGAGCGTCTCGGCGTGAGCGTGGCGGCCTCGCTGGAGGAGGCGATGGAGGGCGCCGACGCCGTGATGGCGCTCCGGCTGCAACGCGAGCGCATGGAGCAAGGCCTGCTCGCCTCCCTCGGCGAGTATGCCCGTGTCTTTGGCGTGAACGAGCGGCGCGTGCGGCTGATGAAGCCGGACGCGGTGGTGATGCACCCCGGGCCGATGAACCGTGGCATCGAGATCTCCCCCGCGGTGGCGGACGGCGAGCGCTCGGTGATCCTCGACCAGGTGACCAACGGCGTGGCGGTGCGCTGCGCGGTGCTCCTGCGCTGCGCGGCCGCGCTGGCGGGGAGGGCGCGGTGAGCGAGCGTACCGAGATCCGCGGCGCGCGCCACTGGCGCACCGGAGAGCCGGTGGACGTGACGATCGAGGGGGGCGTGATCGCCAATGTGCGACCGGCCGGGGCCAAGGCGACCACCTCGGGGGCGATCGTCGAGGCCGCAGAGGCGATCCTCGCCCCGGGCCTGGTGGACATTCACGTCCACCTGCGCGAGCCCGGGCAGTCCTCGAGCGAAACGGTCGAGAGCGGCGCGGCGGCGGCGGCGGCCGGCGGCTTCACCGCCGTGGCCTGCATGCCCAACACCAGCCCGGTGGTCGACAACCCGGGTTGGATCGCCTGGTTGCTCGCGCGCGCCCGCGGCGTACGGTGCCGGGTGCACCCGATCGCCGCGGTCACGGTGGGGCAGGCGGGTGAGCAGCTCACCGAGTTCGTGAGCCTCGAGGCGGCCGGCGCGGTGGCCCTCTCCGACGATGGCCGCCCGATCCAGTCGGCCGAGACGATGCGCCGCGCGCTCGAATACGCGCGCCACACCCGGTTGCCGATCCTCTGTCACGAAGAGGATCTGACGCTGCGCGGGCAGGGCCAGATGAACGAGGGGGCGACCGCGACCCGGCTGGGGTTACGCGGCATCCCGAACGCGGCCGAGACCGTGATGGTGCGCCGGGACTTAGACCTGGTCGAGCTCACCGGCGGGCGCGTCCACTTCTGTCACCTCTCGTGCGAGGGGTCGTTCGGGGCGGTGCGCGACGCGAAGCGCCGTGGCCTCGAGGTCACCGCCGAGACCTGCCCGCACTACTGGACGCTCACCGACGAGGCGTTGATCGACTTCGACACCCACGCGAAGATGAACCCGCCGTTACGCTCCGAGCGCGATCGCGACGCCACGATCGAGGCAATCGGGGACGGGACCATCGACTGTTTCGCCACCGACCATGCGCCGCACACGCTCGAAGACAAGCGGCAGCCGTTCGATCAGGCGCCGTTCGGGATCGTCGGGTTGGAGACCGCGTTGGGGCTCACGATCACCCAACTGGTGAAGCCCGGGTGCCTCACGCTCGAGCGAGCCCTCGAGTTGTGGACCGAGGCTCCGCGGCGCGTGCTCGGGCTGCCCGAGGTGCGCCTCGAGCCCTCGTTCCCCGCGGACCTCGTGCTCCTCGATCCGCACGCCTCATGGACCGTGGATCCGGAACGCTTCCGCTCGCTCGGGCGCAACACTCCGTTCGGCGGCTGGACCCTCACGGGAAGGGCACTCGCCACCTGGTGCGGTGGGGTGCTGACCCACATGGTCCCGGGTCTCGGGGCAGAGGGGCGCCATGCCCGGCCCGCCGGGGCGGGAGCGCGATGAGGCGACCACCGGCGGTCCTGGCGCTCGAAGACGGCACGGTCTTTCGCGGCGAGTCGTTCGGCGCCGCCGTGGAGACGACCGGCGAGGTGGTGTTCAACACTGCGATGACGGGCTACCAGGAAGTCTTGAGCGATCCCTCGTACTGCGGGCAGATCGTCACCTTCACCTACCCTCTGATCGGCAACTACGGGGTGAACGGCGAGGACTGGGAGAGCGACCGCTTCCGCGCCCAGGCCATGGTGTGCCGCGAGGTGTGCGATCACCCGAGCAACTGGCGGTCGGCCGGGCGCCTCGAGGATCTGCTGGACGCCCGCGGCGTGCCGGGCATCTGCGGCATCGACACACGCGCGCTGACCCGCCACCTGCGCGACCGTGGAGTGATGCGCGGCTGTCTCTCGGCGACCGACCTCGATGCCGCCTCGCTGGTCGAGGGCGCTCGCCGACCTGGTGACCTGCACCGAGCGCTATTGGTGGACCGCGGCGGGTCCCGCGGAATCCTCCGATCCCAACGACGACGGGCGGCCGTTGGCCGTGGTCTACGATTTCGGCGTCAAGTACAACATCTTGAGGCGCCTGCGCGCCGCAGGCTTTCGCGTGTGGGTCGCGCCCGCGCGCACCAGCGCGCGCGAGGTGCTGGCGATGGAACCCGATGGAGTCGTGCTGTCGAACGGCCCCGGCGATCCCGAGCCGCTCGACTTCGCGATCCAAGCAGCGCGCACGGTGGCCGAGTCGGTGCCGACGCTCGGGATCTGCCTCGGCCATCAGCTGCTCGGGCTGGCCTTCGGGGGGCGCACCGGCAAGCTCAAGTTCGGCCATCGCGGGATCAACCACCCGGTGATCGACCGGCGCAGCGGTGTCGTCGAGGTGACCTCTCAGAACCACGGCTTCTTCGTGGACATCGGCTCGCTCCCCCAGGGGGAGTTCGAGGTGACGCACGTGAGCGGGAACGACCAGACGCTCGAGGGCATGGTGCATCGCGGGCTTCCGGTGCTGTCGTGCCAGTACCACCCCGAGGCAAGCCCCGGGCCCCACGACGCGCGTCCCTGGTTCCGGGCGTTCGCCGAGCGGGTGGCCGAGCGTCGCAAGGCGACGCCGGTGCCGGTGGGCGCGGGGCGCCGCGAATGAGCGCGCGCGTCTCGCGGATCACCGAGGGAGGGCCCTAGCGATGCCGGTGCGCTCGGATCTCAAGAAGGTGATGGTGATTGGGGCCGGTCCGATCGTGATCGGCCAGGCGTGCGAGTTCGACTACTCCGGCACCCAAGGCTGCCGCGCGCTCAAATCGCTCGGCATCGAAGTGGTGCTGCTGAACTCGAACCCGGCCACGATCATGACCGACCCCGAATTCGCGGACCGCACCTACATCGAACCACTGCTTCCCGAGATCGCGGAGCGAATCCTGGCACGCGAGAAGCCCGACGCCCTGCTCCCCACGCTCGGTGGGCAGACCGCCCTGAACCTGTCGGTCCGGCTGGCGCGCAGCGGCGCCCTCGAGCGTCACGGCGTGCGGTTGATCGGGGCCTCGCTCGAGGCGATCGAGACCGCCGAGGACCGCGAGCGATTCAAGACCGCAATGGAAGCCGCAGGGCTCCAGCTCCCCCGCAGCGGCTACGCGGGCACGGTGGCCGAGGCGGTCGCACTCGGCGAGCAGCTCGGCTACCCGCTCGTGATCCGCTCGTCGTTCACCCTGGGCGGGCAGGGCTCGGGCTTGGTGCACGATCGGCGCCAGCTGCGCGAGGTGGCGCGATTGAGCCTCGCGTCGTCGCCCGGGATGGACGGCGCCGGTTCTCCCAAAGTGGTGATCGAGGAATCCCTGCTCGGCTGGAAGGAGTTCGAGCTCGAGGTGATGCGCGACCGCGCGGACAACTGCGTGATCGTCTGCTCGATCGAGAACTTCGACCCGATGGGCGTCCATACCGGCGACAGCATCACCGTGGCGCCCGCCCAGACGCTCTCCGACGCCTGCTACCAACGGATGCGTGACGCCGCGCTCCAAGTGATGCGCGCGATCCGAGTCGAGGCGGGAGGCTCGAACATTCAGTTCGCGGTGCACCCGCGCACCGGGGAGATGCGCGTGATCGAGATGAATCCACGCGTGTCGCGTTCGTCGGCCCTCGCCAGCAAGGCCACCGGATTCCCGATCGCCAAGATCGCCACCCTGCTCGCGGCCGGGCTCACCCTCGACGAGATCCCGAACGACATCACGAAGAAGACGCCGGCCTGCTTCGAGCCGGCCCTCGACTATTGTGTGGTCAAGATCCCGCGCTGGGCGTTCGAGAAGTTCCGTTCCGCCGATCGGCGACTCGGCACGCGGATGAAGTCGGTGGGCGAGGTGATGGCGATCGGCCGCACGTTCCCGGAAGCTCTGCTCAAGGGCTGGCGCGCGCTCGAGTCCGGCGACGGCGTGTTGCCGGATGCCGCTCCGCTCGCCGAGCGTCAGGAGCTCGAGCGGTCCCTGGGCGAGGCGCACGCCGACCGCTTGCGCGATCTGTTCCGTCTGCTCGCCGCGGACCGGCAGCCCGAGGCCCTGGCGGCGACCACCGGCATCGATCCCTGGTTCCTCCACCAGATGAAGCGGATCGTCGACCTGGATCGGGCGCTGGTCGAGCGCATCGCGCGCGACCCCGAAGCGCCGTGGCGGGAAGGGCTGGTGCGCGACGCCAAGCGTCTCGGCATCTCGGATCGGCATCTGGCGCGCCGCATGGACCTCTCCGAGGCCGACGTGCGGCGCCGGCGCCAGGCCTTCGGGATCCAGCCGGTGATGAAGGCGGTCGACACCTGCGCGGCCGAGTTCGAGGCGGCGACCCCGTACTTCTATTCCACCTACGAGGAGGAAACCGAGGTTCCCGCGAGCGAGCGGGCGCGCGTGGTCATCCTGGGCAGCGGCCCCAACCGCATCGGCCAAGGGCTCGAGTTCGATTACTGCTGCGTCCAGGCCGCGCTCGAGCTCAAGCAGCGCGGCTACGACGTGCTGCTCGTGAACTCGAACCCCGAGACGGTGAGCACGGATTACGACATCTCGAGTCGTCTCTACTTCGAGCCGCTCACCGCAGAAGACGTCTTGAACGTCATCGAAGCCGAGAAACCAGTGGGCGTGATCGTCCAGCTCGGCGGTCAGACTCCTCTCAAGCTCGCGCGCGCCCTGCACGAAGCCAAGGTTCCGCTGTGGGGCACCCCCTTCGACGGGCTCGATCTGGCCGAGAACCGCGAGCGCTTCCGCGCGCTGCTCGATAGGCTCGGGATCCGGCAGCCCGAAAGCCTGAGCGCCGGCTCGCGGGAGCGCGCGCTGCAGTCGGCGCACGCGCTCGGCTATCCGGTGCTGGTGCGCCCGTCGTACGTGCTGGGCGGCCGCGGGATGCGGGTCATTTACGACGAGGCCGAGCTGGCCGAATGGCTCGAACGAGAGGCGCTGATCTCCGAGCAAGAGCCGGTGCTGATCGACAAGTTCCTCGAGGGAGCCCTCGAGGTGGACGTCGACGCCGTGGCGGACGGCGAGACCGTGCTGGTGGGGGCGGTGATGGAGCACATCGAGGAGGCCGGCATCCACTCGGGCGACTCGACCTGCGTGATCCCGCCCTTCACGCTGGGCGAGGAGACGATCGTCGAGGTGCGCGAGATCACCGGGCGACTGGCGCGGGCCCTCGGCGTGCGAGGCCTGCTCAACGTGCAGTTCGCGGTGCGCAACCAACAGGTGTTCGTGCTCGAGGCGAATCCCCGCGCCTCGCGCACCGTCCCATTCGTCAGCAAGGCGGTGGGCCTGCCCCTGGCGCGCCTGGCGGCCCGGGTGATGGCGGGCGAGCGCCTCGCCGATTTCGCCCCCCAGGAGCCCCCCGAATCCTCGCTCGTCAGCGTCAAGAAGCCGGTGCTGCCCTTCGCCCGCTTCCCTGGCGAGGACGCGCTGCTCGGCCCGGAGATGAAATCCACCGGTGAGGTCATGGGCCGCGACCAGGACTTCGGGCGCGCCCTGGCCAAGGCGCACCTGGGCTCGGGCGACCCCTGGCCCTCTAAGGGCACGGTATTCCTGAGCCTGCGCGACGACGACAAGCGGGCCATCACCTTCATGGCGAAAAAGCTGGTAGAACTGGGGTATGAACTCCTGGCCACCCGAGGAACGGCCAGGTTCTTGCGTCGCAATGGCGTCCCGTGCCGAGACGTGTTCAAGGTACGTGAAGGCCGGCCCCACGTCGTGGACCTGATCGAGGCGGGGCAGATCCAGCTGGTCATCAACACTCCGCTCGGTCGTACCTCGGGCTTCGACGAGAAGGCGATCCGCGAGAGCGCCGTCGCCTACGGAGTACCGACCATCACGACGGTGGCGGGGGCGCTGGCCGCGGTTTCTGGGCTCGAGGCGCTGGCACGGGGGCCGCTCGACGTGTCGGCGCTGCAGGAGATCACGTGAAGGAGCCGAGTTCGATGATCCGCAGAGCGGCGAGAGGTCGATGGTCCTTCGTCGGCGCTCACGCGCGGCCGGCCCTTCTGCTCGCGCTGCTCGCGCTGCTCGCGCTGCTCGCGGGCTCGTGCGCCTACTACAACACCTACTACATGGCGCGCAAGTACTACGACAGGGCCACCCAAGGCGAGCCCTACGCGACGGAGGACATCTCCTCGACCGACCTGGTGAACTACAACAAGGCGGCGGACTACTCCAAGAAGGTGATCGCCAACTACCCCAAAGACAAGTGGGCGGACGACGCTTACCTGTTGTGGGCACGCGCCCTGATCGGCAAGGAAGACCCCGAGCAAACCATCAAGATGCTGCGCGATTTCGACACCCGCTATCCCAAGAGCCCGTTGCGCGACGAGGCGGTGTTCTATCTCGGTCTGGGCGCCAAGCGGGCGCACAAGTACGAGGATGCCCTGGTCGCCCTGGACGAATTCCTGAAGCGCGCGCCCAAGCACCGGCTGGCCCCGTACGCGCTGCTCGAGCGCACCGACGCGCTCATGTCGCTCCGGCGTCCCGGCGAGGCGGTGGCGACCGCGACCCAGATGCTCGAGCGCTTCCCCAGGAGCAAGCTGCGTGGACGTGGGTTGGCCGCACGCGCCGAAGCGCTGCTCGCCGACGGCAAGCACGAGCAGGCACGGGCCGACTACCACGCGTTGGGGCAGCGCTCACGCACCGACGACGAGCGGTTCGAGTTCCTGCTCAAGGAGGCGGATTGTCTCGAGAAAGGACGCAGCTACGCGGCCGAGATGGGTTTGCTCAGAGACGCCATGTCCCACGAGCTGGAGCCGGCGGCAGCCGACACCGGCCGCGCCGCTTCCAACTGGGTGCCGCAGCCTACCAACGAACGATACGCGCAACTGCTGCTCAGGATCGGCAGCGTGCACGCGCTCGAAGGTCGTCAGGCGGATGCGCTCGCCGCCTACCGACGCGTGCTCGCGAGCTTCCCGCATCTGCCGCTGGGGGCCGAGGCTCAATTTCGTATCGCGTACGTCTACGAGACACTCGCCGACGATTTCGAGAAAGCGCGCACCGAGTACGGCAAGGTCCGCGATCAGTCCTCGGCGTCGCCGTTCGCGGTGCAGGCGAGCCAACGACTCGTGAACCTGGATCGCCTGACGCAGTACCGCGGGGCCGGCGTCGACTCGGTCGGCAAGAAGGTGGAAACGGGCTTGTTGCTCGCCGAGTTGTACTTGTTCCAGCTCGACAAGCCGGAGCGCGCGCTCGAGGAGTACCGCAAGATCGCCGCCAGCTACCCCGGCACGCCGCACGCCGCCAAGGCCATGAACGCTGAGGCGTGGGTGCTGCGGAACAAGCTCAAGAACTCGACCGCCGCGGATTCGCTGCTGTGGGCGGTGGTGCGCGGGTATCCGGGCACTGAACCCCAGGTCCAGGCGCGGGACTACCTCGAGTTCGCCGGCCAGGTGGTGCCGGCCGAGCTGATCAAGCTTCCCGAGTCGATGCTGGCCCGCGCGGACAGCGCCTCGCTCTCCGCCCCGCTCGTAAGCCCCGATCGGCCGGGGGGCGCGTTCGCGACCGGCGCCGATACCGTCCTGCGCCCGGATTTCTCGCGCCTGCGCGGCGTACCGCTCCAGGCGCGCCTGGGGTGGAACCCCCCGCCCAGGTTGCTGGTTCCGCCGCGCACCCCGCCGCTCGACGATCCGCCGCGCCCCGAAATCTCCCCGCGCGCGACCGCAGGCGGTGTGCCCGACAGCACGGTGAGGCGGGCACCCTTGGCCGCGCCGCGGCCCGCCCCGCGCGACACGGTCCGGGGCCACCCGTGAGCGCGCTGGCGCTGCAGGAAAACGCAGCGCGCGCCCTGGCGTGGCGCCAGGTGACGGCCCGCGTCGCCCGGCACCAGGACTATGGCGCGGGTCACCGCTGGCTCGACCTGGTGCTGCCTGCGGTCGCTCCCCGCCCGCTCGCGGGACAGTTCGTCCAGCTGCTGCTCGAAGCGCCGTCCCCGGTGCTGCTGCCGCGCCCGATGAGCGTGGCCGCCGCCGCGACGCGCGGGGACCGACTCGTGCTGGGCTTCCTGTACGCGCCGGTGGGTTCCGGGACGCGAACCCTGGCGGCGCTCGAGCCCGGCGATCACGTCGAGGTGCTGAGCCCGCTCGGGCGTGGCTACCCACTCGAGATCAAGGGAACGCCGGTGCTGGTGGCGGGAGGACGCGGCGTGGCGCCGCTGTTGTTCGCGGCGGACGCGCTCGCGCGCTCCGGGCGGCGTTGCGAATTCTTCTTTGGCGCCCGCGATCGCGGGCGCTTGGTGGGGCTCGAGGAGGCGCGACGCCGACTCGACCGCATGGGGAGTCGGCTCCACTTGGCGACCGACGACGGCAGCCGAGGATTCCATGGCACGGTGATGGACCTGCTCGACCGCGTCGCGTTGCGCCTGCCCCAGCCGCTCGTGATCCACGCCTGCGGGCCGCACTCGATGCTCAAGGCGGTGGCGCGGTGGGGCACGGGGCACGGTGTGCCGGCGTACGTCGCGATGGAGTCGATCATGGCCTGCGGCACCGGCGTGTGCCGGGGCTGCCCGCTGCCGCGCAGCAGCCAGGCCCGCGCCGCCTATGGTCGGTCGGGCGACGGCGTGCCGCCGTCGCTGCTCGGCAATCGTGACTACGCGATGTGCTGCACCGAAGGCCCGGTGTTCGCGGCCGAGGATCTGGACTGGGAGCGCGTGGAATGACGAAGCGACCGGGCCTCGCGGAGCGCTCGGACCCCACGGGGCCGCGTATCGGCTCCGTCGATCTCATGGTGCGCATCGGTCCCCTCACGCTGCTGAACCCGGTGCTCACGGCGTCGGGCACGTTTGGTTACGGAGACGAGTACGCCCACGTCGTGGATCTCGGCACCTTGGGCGGCGTCATCACCAAGACCGTGACCGTGAAGCCGCGCCCCGGCAATCCGCCGACGCGCATCGCCGAGACGCCGGCGGGCATGCTCAATTCGATCGGGCTCGAGAACGTGGGCCTCGAGCGCTTCCGTCGCGAGAAGCTGCCCAAGCTGCGCGAGCTCGGAGCGGCCGTGGTAGCCTCGCTCGGGGGAGAGACGCCGCGCGAGCTGGCCCGCCTGATGGAAGCGTTGGGAGACGAGCCAGGAATCGGTGGCTTCGAGATCAACTTCTCGTGCCCCAACGTCTCCAAGGGCGGCGCGCGCTACTGGGCGGTCCCGCGCCGGCTCGAGCGCACGCTGCTCATGCTGCGCCCGCTGACGCGCCGGGCGTTGATCGCCAAGCTGTCGCCCGACGTGACGTCGGTCGCGGACCTGGCCAAGGCCTGCGAGCAGGGGGGAGCGGATGCCGTGACCGCGGTGAACACGTTCGTCGGCATGTCGGTGGACCTGGACCACGTGCGCAATCGGCTGAATCGCTCGACCGGTGGTCTCTCGGGGCCGGCGATCAAGCCGCTCGCGCTCGCGCGCTGCTGGGAGGCGGCCGCGGCGGTCGCGATCCCGGTGATTGGATCGGGCGGCATCATGAGCGGGCGCGACGCGCTGGAGTTCATAGGGGTCGGGGCTGCCGCGGTGCAGGTGGGCACGTTGAGCTTCGTGCGACCGCGCGGCGCCGGCGAGGTGCTGGACGAAATGGTGGCCTGGCTCGTGGAGCGCGGGGTACGCAGGCTCGACGATTGGCGCGGCTCGCTGGCGCCGCGCCCCGACGAGGCATGTGCTCCTCGACCCTCGCGCGGCACGCTGGCGGAGCGCCTTCGGCCGAGAAGGCGATGACCGAGATCGCGATCGCCTTCGACGTCCCGGGCCTCGACGACGCGCTGGCCCTCGACGAGCAATTGGGGGCCGGGCCCGAGTACGCGAAGGTCGGGCTCGAGCTGTTCACCGCCGCCGGCCCCGAGGTGGTGCGCGCGCTGAAGGCCCGCGGGCGGCGGGTGTTCCTCGACCTCAAGCTGCACGACATCCCGAACACGGTGAAGCGAGCCGCGGCGTCCGCGGCTCGGCTGGGAGCGGACCTGCTCACCGTGCACGCGCTCGGCGGGGCTCCGATGGTGGCGGCTGCGGTGGAGGGGGCGAGGGGCGGGAACACGCGGGTGGTGGCGGTGACCATCCTCACCAGCTTCGACGCCTTCTCCCTTCCGCCTGGAATGAGCCATCCCTTCCACGGCATGATCGTGATCCCTCAGCTCGCCGAGATGGCGATCGGAGCGGGCGCTCACGGTATCGTGTGCGCCGCGCGCGACCTGCCCTTCGTCCAGCAGTTCTGCCGCAAGCCCCTGTTCGCCGTGACCCCGGGGATTCGGCCCGCGGGGGCTCCGGCGCACGATCAGATTCGTGTCAGCACCGTCACGGAAGCGGTGCAATTGGGGTCGAGCCTGCTGGTGCTCGGCCGGCCGGTCACCGGCGCCCCCGATCCTGGTGCGGCTCTCGCGGCCGCGCGCGCCGAGCGCGACGCGGCGTTCGCTCCGGCGTGAGCCGATGCTTCGATCAGGGGCGGGCGCCGTCCACGCTCTGTGGCTGCGCCTCGCGGGGTGGTCCTGTCTGAGGAGTGAGGGCCCAATTCCTTGCGGATCCTCGAGCTAGCCGACGCGACCGAGGCTCGCTTGGAATGAGCGAGCCGCTGCGGCGTAACACTCCTGGGACGCGCGACGAATCCGACCTGGTACGTGCCGCCCAGGCGGGTGACCCGGGAGCGTTCGATGAGATCGTGCGCCGGCATCAGCGGGGGGTCTACCGGATCGCCTATGGGCTCACCCGAAATGCGAGCGACGCAGACGATCTGGCCCAAGAGGCCTTCGTGCGCGCCTATGGCGCGATCGGGCGGTTTCGCCCCGGCGAGCCGTTGTTCCCTTGGCTGTCACGGATCGTCACCAACCTGGCGTTCTCGCTCTTCCGCAGGCGCCGCAGGCGTCCCGAAACGCCGCTCGAGCCGTTGCTCGAGGCGGGCCGGCAGTGGGGCGTCGAGGACGACCCTGCCGACGCCGTGGCCGCGCGCGAGAGCGGCCGGCACGTGGAGGCCGCGTTCGATACCCTCACGCCCGAACACCAGGCGGTGCTGGTGCTGCGTGTGGTGGAAGAGATGCCTTACGAGGAGATGGCGGCCGCACTCGGGGTGCCGGTGGGCACCGTGATGTCACGACTGTCGCGCGCGCGCGCCGAGCTCAAGCGGCGGCTCGCGGCGCGTGTTTCGGAGGAGACGTGAAGCATCTGAGCGCCGCTGACCTGAGCGCCCGGCTCGATGGCAGGCTCGAGCCGGGCCAGCAAGCGTCGGTGGATCGCCATCTCGAGGAGTGCGCGGAATGCCGCGAGGCGTTGGCGTCGTGGGCGGCGCAGGATGACGCACACGATCCCGGGGACGCCTATTTCGAGTCGTTCGCCGCCCGGGTCGAAGATCGGGTCCGTTCGGCGGGCCTGAGCGGCGCCCAATCCCGCCTCGAGGGCGGGGCGTTCGACTGGCTGCGATCGCCTTCCCGGCTGGCCTGGGTGGGCGCGGTGGCGGCGATCGTGGCGGGCGCCGGGCTCGTGTTCATCTCTTCGCGCGAGGTGGGGCGGCCGGGACTGGATCGCCAGCTTTCGGGACGCATCGGGCAAGTGGCGCCGCCGTCCGGGCCACCCCCGGCGGGCTCCACGTCCACGCGCGACGAATCGAAGCAAGAGTCCAACGATGCGCTCCGCGAGCGAGAGCGCGGCCCGAGCTCGAACCAGGCGCGCCCGGCCCCCGGGCAGACGAGGGGTGCTTCCGGTCCAACGGCGCGCGAGGAAGGCGCGGTGGCTCCCGCGGGCGAGAAGCTGCGGGACTTGGATGCCATCTGGCGAACGCTCCCGAGCGGCTCCAGCCGGCGCGCCGAAACGTCCAGGGCGAAGAAGTGCCGCTGCGCAAGGAAGCGTATCGGTTCGCGGGACCGCCCGCTTCGACAGAGACCAAGTCCTCGGAGACAGTACGGGTGAGGAAGCCCGGAGGTGCGCAGCCGCTCGAGGCGGAGAGCCAGCCTGAAGGTGTGGCGCCGAGCCTGGCGCCGGCCGCGGGGGAGCTGTCATTGTGCGGGCGCGTGCTCGATCCGAAGGGGCGGCCGGTTGCCGGCGCCCAGATCGCCTTGGCGGACAACGCGCGCACGGCGGTGACGGACGCGAACGGCCACTTCTGTGTGGCCTCTCCCGAGGGCGACCACGAGCTTGCGGTGATGGCGGTGGGGTTCCAAAACCAGCGAGCTCCGGTGCGGGTGGCGGGCGAGTCGCCCGAAGTGACCGTCACCTTGCAGCCGGTCGCCGTGCTGGGTCAGTCCTTCGCCACGCTCAAGCAGCAGCCCCAGGATCGCATGGAACGCCTGGCGGGCGAGGCGGAGAAGGTTGGCGATCCATTCGCGAGCTTGTCCGGGGATGTGCGAGCCCGGGCGCAGCGCGCTCAGCAACTCACGACCAACGCTGCCAAACGCCGTTCGGCATCGGCGTTCGACGGCGCGGCACGCGGCTGGGAGGAGCTGCTCGCGCGGGTCGGTCCTGGCCCGGCTCGCACCGCGGCGCGGCTCGCTCTGGCGAACGCGCGCGTCCAGGCGTGGCAGATCGCTCCGAGCCCGACGCGCGTCCGCGCCGCTCGCACCGCCCTCGCCAGCTACCTCGCCGTGGCGCCCGAGGGGCCGGACCGAGACCGCGCGTTACGCTGGCAGGAACAGCTCGCGCGATAGATCGAGCCGCGGCTTCCCCGCCCCTTCGACCAAGGGCGGCGCGTGACCCACGAACGACTCCAGCGGATTGGGCTTCCTGCCGATAACGTCTTCCATCCCGGTCGCGAATCGGAGGACCCATGCCGCTCCTGATGTTGGCTTTGCTGGCTCTGGCCGCGCCCGGGGCCGATCGTGCCCTCTACGATCGACTGTGCGAGCGCACCGCCGCGGCATACGACAGCGCCCGCGGAGGATTCGTTCAGGACGGCGTGCCGAGCGAAGCCGCGGTCGAGCTGGGCTTGCTGCGCGGGCGCGAGCCCGGCGTGTCCGAGTGGAGCAAACGGTCCCTGACGACCATCGCCTGGACGCGCGGGCTGCGCGACACCGTGGGCGGAGGCTTCCTGCATGGCGCGTCGGACGACCCCCGCGGGTCGTGGCCGCTCAAGCGCGCCGATTCGAACTCTCGCCGGCTCGAGAACCTGCTGCTGGCGTGGCGTGTGACGTCGGAATCTTCCTATCGTGTCGAGGCGGCCCGGGTCGCCGACTACATGGACCGGGTCCTGCTCGATGGGCGGGGCGGCTTCCTCGCTGAACAGACCCAGGCCGACCTGGTGCCGGACGCCAACGGATATGCCATTCACGCATGGCTGATGTGGGCAGCAGCCTCGCTCGACCTGGGCAAGAGGGACTTCGCGCTGCGCAGCCTGGACCGCGTCTGGGAGACCTGCTGGATTCCCGACGTGGGGCTGGTGCGGCGCGACGCCTTCGGAGAAGCGAGTCCCCGCGCGGAGCTCTTAGACCAGGTCGAGATGGGCCGGGCCTTCCTGCTGGCCGCGCGTCTCGTCGGACGCGACAGCGACGCCACGCGCGCACGCACGCTGGGAGACATCGTGCTCGGGCACTTCGCCGATCCGGAGCGGGGCGGCTTCAGCGCCCAATGGGCGACCACGAAAACGGGAAAGGTCAAGCGAGAGAAACCGCTGGCTGTGGAGAACGCGCGGGCTGCGCTCTTCCTCTGCGAGCTGAGCACCCTGACCGGCCAAGCGCGCTACCGTGACGGCGCGCGGGGCGCCTGGACGTCGTTCACCAAGCGCTTCCCGAAGAGTGACCTGGTCGCGGCCGATTGGGCGATTGCCGTGCGGGCCGCGATCGAACCCTCGCTGCCGTCGCGGCCGCAATGGCCGAAGCCGGCCGCACCTGCCCTGGCCAGGCGCTCGATGACCTTCCACACCGGAAAGCGATAGCACTTCGCCGGACCCAGCACCGCACCGGAACCGTCCATGCGCCTCTCAGGGGGCTGAGCGGCTCGGCCCTCCAGGTGCCCCGGTGCGGGCGGCGGTGGCTCGAACCGTCTTGCTACCACGGAGCGCGCCGTGACACCCTGATGTCTCCATGCTCCAAGATGAATCTGGCGCCCCGGCCGCCATATCGGCCCATGGTCCCACATCCGATCCCGCCTGCCCCGCCTGCCTCTCCCGTTCGGTCGTGCATGTCGGGGAGGCGCACCATCTCTCGCTCTGGCGCTGCAGGTCCTGCCGCGTCGTCTTCACGCATCCCCAGCCCCGCCAAAGATTGCGAGAGAAGTACCTTCGAGAATACGACCTGGCGACCTACTTCGAGTCGTTGGAGCTGCGGAGGCGCGTGCTCTACGAACGGCGACTCGCATGGCTTCCCAAGCCAGTTTCGGGGCGCGATCGCCTGTGCGACGTCGGTTGCGCGGACGGTCAGTTTCTGGACTCGCTGCGGAGCTCGCCCCTTCGGCCTGGAGCTCAGTCCCCGCGCCGCAGAGAAGGCGCGATCTCGAGGCGTGGAGATCGCTCTCGGCGGGCTGGAGGAGCTCGACGAGCTTCCTTGGGGAACCTTCGACCTCGTGACCAGCTGGGAAGTGTTCGAGCACACTCCCGACCCGCGGCCGTTCGGCGAGCGCCTCGTTCGGCTCTTGTCGCGGAATGGCGTGCTGGCCCGCAGCGTCCCCAACTACGACAGCCTCGCGCGGCGCGTGTTCGGAATGAAATGGTCGCTGCTGAGCGAGGATCATTTCACGTATTGGACCTCGCACGCGCTTCGCTGCCTGTTGGAATCACAGGGGCTCGAGCTCGAACAGGTCCACACGATGGGCTTGGGACTTGATTTCGTGTCGTTCGTGGATCGTGGGCGGACCCAGGACGCGCCGGCTCCTCGATGGGACGCCTCCCCAGCCACGGAGCGACAGCCCTGGGACGTCAACCCCCTGGCCCTCGCGGTCGAGGATCTCGTGAACGGAATGTTCCGTCTCACCGGCGGGGGCGTCGATTTGGCGGCCGCCTTCCGCAAACCCTGATCGGCCGTTTACTGAGCCTTCGCACCGCGGTCCCGCGCTCGATGGCCTTCCCAGGAAGGGCTAGCCAGCCGGGGCTACGCCCTCGGATCCCGGTTCGGGACGTTCGCACGGGGCCGGGACGAGGTCAGCCATGCACCTCGAGACCGCGAGCCCTCGCCGGCTCTTCTCGGCAATGAGATCCAGTACGTGCTCCAGTCGCGCCATGCGCTTCTGCGTATCGACGCCAAGGTTGTGAGGGTGCCACCACAAATGGAACACCTCGTCGGGACTCGTGAAGGTGAGCTCGCGCCGAATGCGCGCGAGGTGGAGGCCCCAGGCCGCGTCTGTGAGGTCCGTTCGCAAGAACAAGCTCGCGCGCGTCATGCACCCATCCAGGGCGCAGGCGCGGCGCACCAAAGGATCCACGGCGTCCAGCCACCGGAGCGCCCGGGCGACGACGTGTTGGCTCGTGGCTGGGGTCTTCCTGTGGTACCAAGGCGTCTCGTTGCCTCGCCAGATACGAATCCCGCAATCGTGTACGACGGACGTGAATGCGGTCTGGTTCCTGGGGAACGACCGCCTCCAGATCTCCCTTCACGTCCGCGGCAGTCACGCCAGCCTCATCCATCGGAATGTGGGAGAACGTGTGCGTGCCCAGCTCTTGGCCAGGTGTGTCATGGATGCTCTGCACGAGATCGGGGGCGAAGTAGAGCTTGCCGGCGGGGTCCAGCTCCGCGTAGAGCGGGCTCACCGCGAGCTGCCGATTCGCGTACCTCGGGGAGAGCGGGGCACGGCGGAAGTATTCGTCCCAGTTCTTGCATGCCAGCCCACCGACCGTCGCCCACGTGGCGCGAATCACTCGTTCTGCGAACAGCTTGAGGAGTGCGGGGACGACGGTCCGTTCCGCCTCGAGGTTCTCGCGATACGCATCCATTTGGTACCTGAGTCTGTGATGCACGCCCCAGCGCATCTCGAAGTCCAGCGAGATCACGATGCTGGGCAGGTCCCCTCGCCCGGGCACCGCCGGGGCGTGAGCCACGCTGGTGACGACGTGGGCGGGCTGGGTGGTCATTTGCGTGCGATCAGGCACCCTTCGTGGGGATGGCGATAGGAACATGAGATTGGACAGCACACGGATCGGGAACAGCACGGGGCGAGGTGCAAATGACGTTGTCAAGAGATCGAACGCGGTGTGCAAACGGTTGCCCTGAGCGTACACGCTGGTCGACGAGAAGCCGCGGAACAGCTCGATCAGCCCCCGTCGCGTGGGCCGCCAATAATCGTGATGATCGTGGAAGAGGAAGGGGACCGTGATGACCGCCATGCCACCGCTTTTGAGAACGCGGTGGAGCTCCCCGGCGAATCGAACCGGGTCCGCGACGTATTCCAGGACCTCGGTAGCAAGGACACAGTCGAAGCCTCCGTCATGGAACGGTAGGGCCGCACCATCACCGACGACATCCGGGTCCCGACGGCCCCGCGTAATGTCGAGCGCGACGTACCTGTGGACTCCGTTGAAGAGCCCCCGATAAGGGTCTTCCCCGGCGCCGACGACCAGCACCGACGTGACGCCCCCGAAGTCGATGCAGCGCAGGGAGCGCCGAATCAGCACATTTCGCGCGGTCGGAAATACCCTGTGGAGGGCGCCTCGAAGGCGACCCCCATCGGTCGGCATGGTGCTTCCCATCTCGGCCCCGCAATGAAATGAGTCTATCGAAGATTTGGGAGCGACGATCGCCGAGTCTGTGGGCCGTGGAGGGAAGAAGATGGCCCCACAGCCCCAGAGCATGCTTGGCGCGATGATGAATCGCACCCTGCCAGCCGCGTCCGCGGCCATCGTCTGCAGCCTTACTTCAGCGCCTTTACCTCATCCTCTGATGGGCGAGATCAGATCGACACCGCCTTGGAACAGACCCGGTCACAGGCGGTGCCGCGTGAGCGAAGCGGACGAGAACGACGAAAAAGATAGGGTCTTTCCCGGGGTTTTGCCAGGGGAGACTGTCGGTAGGAGACCCGAGTCGCCTCGGCCCAAGCGTGAGCGGCGGCCCACCGGGACACCATGGGCGCGGTAGGCCCGAAGACACCCCGCGCGCGCCTTTTGGCCGGGGCAAGCCCCGACGGTGGCCCACTCGACCGAATCGGCTCTGGGACGGCAGGGGTTTGCACCCCCGCGTCGTGCTACAGGGTTCGATAC
This sequence comes from Candidatus Eiseniibacteriota bacterium, assembly GCA_005893295.1. Taxonomy (GTDB): domain Bacteria; phylum Eisenbacteria; class RBG-16-71-46; order RBG-16-71-46; family RBG-16-71-46; genus WS-8. The sequence goes on from VBOY01000031.1 coordinate 54,619, forward strand.
AAGTCGGCGAGCTGGGGCACGAAGAGCTCGGTGGCGAATCGGTCTGCCGACCAGCGACTGAACGCCATCCGCTCCTCGGCCGTGAAGTCTCGCAGGCAAAAGGATCGGATCTTCTCCGTCATGGTGCTCAGGTCCGACACGTCGGGCAGGACACAGGCGAGCGCCGAGTCTCGCACTTGTGCGGAGAAGTCGCCGATGCCCTCGGTGGTGAGGATCGGGAGCCCCGAGAGGGCGTACTCGGCGAACTTGCCCGGAGAGGCGACCTCGTTCATGACGTGACGCTCCCGCAACAAGAGCCCCAGGTCACTGGCGCAGAGGTAGTCCACTACGTCCATATGTTGGCACGAGTGGAAGCGGTGGTCCTCTCTCGATACTCCTGCGCGTTCCAATTCTCCCTCGATGTAGCGTCGATCTCCTTCCGGCGTGAGGATCAGGAATTGAGCCGAGGGTCGATAGCGCTTGATCAGCACGAAGGCTTCCACCAGCTTGGCGGGGACCTGCCAGGGTCCCCGCAAGTTCCCGCTGTAGATGACCAGGAACCGGTCCCCGATGGCCAACTCCGTCCGGATCCGCTGCCGCTTGGCGGGATCGAAGTAAAACTCCTTGCGGCTCGCAGAGGTGGGAAACACCCAAAGCCTTCGAGCCTGGTCGTCGGTCAAGTGGTGGCGCTGGGTGAGTAGCTGCTTCAGGTTGTGCGAAACGCAGATCACCGCATCGCTGTGACGAATCATTCTGTGCTGCTCACGCGAAAAGAACCACTCTTGCAGGCGCCGCCCGATCGTCTCGAGCGGAGAGGGCCGAATCGCTCGTGAGCGTTCGTAGCCGATCTCGGTGGGCCGGTCTCCCTCCAACTCTGAAATGACGCGCAGGTCAGGCCACCAGCGCTTGATGGCGAGGGCCAGGCGGGCCATCGCCAGCTGGCGGGCATGCACGAGCACGCGGCGGCGAGGGCCGCGCGGCCCCAGAATCCTGGCCAGGAAGGGAATCGACAGGCCGGGAAAGAGACTCCAGACGGGAACGTAATGCACGCCCGCGGGCACCTGATCGCGGAGCGCCGCGATGGGATTGGGCCCGACGAAATGGCGGTTGCTCCATGCCCGTAGGGTGGCGAAGGGACTGAGGGAGACGCGGAGCCGGGGAACGAGGACGATCGGGAGCCCCTCTTCGCCGAGTCGCTGGATGAGGTCGACGTACTGCCCGGTGTGGAGCGGATCGCCTCCCAAGTAGTAGTAGGAGCTTTCGATGTCCATTCGCGTGTCTACATGCCTTCGCCTGATTCGGCAAAGTTGAGGTCAAGCATAGGTAATGACTTGAGCGAGATCGAACCGCGTGGCGAGGACCGGTTGTACGGCGCGCAACACCGCCGGCCGCGGCCGTCCCCAACGCACCAGCAGCCGCCGCAGGATCTTCCACAGGTGACCGACAGCGCGGCGTCCAGCACCTGGCCGATCGCTCGGGCAAGCAGCTCGAGTGCCCGCGCGCCGTCGTCCACCGCGGGCCGTTCGTTCTTGGTTCGACCGTCCCTCAGTGCGGCCTCCCCGTGAGACGCGAAACGCGCTACGATGCGCACCGCAGTCGAGGGTACGCAGCCGAGCTCACGCGCAGCAACGTTGCGCGTCATGCCGGCCGCCACCTTCAGCAGCTCGCGGCAGCGCACTCGAACTCCGGCATCCCGCGTCTTGGGGTCCAGCCGCCGAGACCACAGGAGGGTCCGTCTGAGTCGAAGCCTCATCGTGAGCCTCTTTGTCCCTTGGCGTTGTTCAGGAGCTGCACTCAAGGGATACAAGGGAGGTCTCACGTTTTTCAAGGCCTTATGCCCACTAATTCCGAATCAGGCGAAGGCACTTAAGAGGAGATCGTGGCGAGACTCGGGGAGTCACTCCGCCGCGAGAAGGACCAGCCCGACCGCGAGGCGGCACCTCTTGAGGCCGAGGAACGTTCGCTGGTCGCCGCATTGAAAGACCTCGAGCAGCTTGCGCACGCGATCGGCGATCCGAAACGCGCCACCTTCACGCTCATGTGCCACGGCTGGCAGAAGACGTACCGCTTCGTGGATTCCCGTGGGAAAGCTCCGCCGCTACGCTACGACGACCCTCTGCACGAGGTCACGCGGCAGGAGCGTCGTTCGCTTCTGGTTGTCCGCTTCATCGCCCTGCTGATCTCAAGAGCCGGGCTCCTACTGGCCAAGATCGAGGGGTTCGGCCTGGAGTTCCCTGCACTTGATCCGAGATGGCTGCTGTCCTCATGCTCGATTCTACGTGAGTTACGCGACTTGTCGTCGGAGGAATTCGCGCGCCTTCGCGTGAGAGCGCGAGAGCGCATCGCGGACCATTCGACTCTCGGCCGCCCGCTCGCGGAACATGAGGCGCTCTACGAAGCGGCAGGCGGCGGGTCGGCCGCGGAATGAGCAAGCGAATTCTTTTTGTGGCCGCGGAAGCAGCGTTCTTTGTGACGCATCGCCTCCCTCTTGCGATCGCCGCTCGCAATCGCGGCTACGACGTGCACATCGCTACGCCGAGCGGGCGCCTGCTGGAAGTGATTCGCGCCCATGATTTCCCGTGGCACCGAATCGTCGTAATGCGGCCGACGCGTCTTCTTCGTGAGGCGGCAGCCGTACCGGATCTCGCGGTCCTCTATCGGCGCGTCAGCCCTGATCTTGTCCATCACATCGCCTTGAAGACGGTGCTCTACGGAACGATTGCCGCGCGCATGATGCGCGTGCCGGCGGTCGTGAATGCCGTGGCAGGTCTCGGCTACGCGTTCGATGAACGCCGTGCGCGCACAATCCTGGGACGCGGAGTGGCGTTCGCGTTCGGCAATCTCCTGCGGCATCCGCGTATGCGTGTGATTTTTCAGAACGTCGAAGATCGCGAAGCATTCGTGCGTCGCGGCTGGATCGATGCCAGGCAGGCGATGCTGATCCGCGGATCGGGTGTCGACACATCGATCTTCACACCGGCCGAGCACGTGCCTGAAGGCACCCCGCTCGTGATCATGGCCTCGCGTCTGCTGGCGACCAAGGGTGTGGCAGATTTCGTCGAAGCCGCCCGCAAAGTTGCTCAATCGAGTGTGGCGGCGCGCTTCGCGATCGCGGGCGAGCCCGACCCGGACAATCCGGAGACGATCACACGCAAAGAACTCGAAGCGTGGCAACGCGAAGGGGTTGTGGAAGTGTGGGGCCGCAGAAACGACATGGCGGAAGTACTGCGCGCGGCATCGCTTTTCGTTCTGCCGACGTACTATCGCGAAGGTGTGCCAAAAGCACTCATCGAAGCGGCAGCGGCCGGACTTCCCGCGATCACGACCGACACGCCGGGATGCCGCGACATCGTCTTGAATGGAGAGACCGGATTGCTCGTGCAGCCGCGCGATGTGTCGAAGCTCGCGGATGCAATCGAGGAGTTGCTGCGCGATCCGGAGCGGCGACGGGAGATGGGCCGCCGCGCACGCGAGCGCGTGCTCGCCCATTTCTCGCTCGATCAGGTCATCGAGCAAACGATGTCCATTTACGCGGAGTTGCTCGATTGACTCTTTTAGCTCGGCCCACGTGACAAGATGCCCTCGTACGACTCCATGTGGAGCTTCACGTGTCGCTCGAGCGAGTGCCACTGCTCGACGATGGGGCTTACCGCCGAGCCAGGGTCATCCGCATGGAGTCGTTGCCGACGAGATCCTCGATGGCTCGGGCCAATGTCGCCGGGTCGACGAGACGGAGCGCGATGCCGGCGACTGGGGGTTGAAGCGCTTGCCGACTAGATCTCGGATCGTGATCTGCAAGACGTTAGTGGGGGAGGGCGCGATGGCGTCGCCCACCGCGGTCGGAGGTGTGCCGTAAGGGGGGCATTTCGGAGTGGAGTGTCACCCCGGTACGCTCCGAGAGCCTAATCCGCGTGGCCGTAAGCCTGACGGATGTATGGATCAGTGGCGACCTGTGCGAAGGACCGGGATCGGGCGAACCAGCCGGAACGGATCCGGGCCAGCAGGTCCTTGTAGACGATCTCGCTCGGGCTGGTGCGCATGGGGTTGAGAGCGTAGCGGTCCCATCCAGGCTCGAGACGCAAGGCGCGCAATGCGTGCTCGTAGAGATCGTCGTTGCTCAGCACCGTGGCACCGGCCTCGATCGTCTCGGGTCGTTCGGTCGACAGGCGGGTCACGAGGCACGGCACGCCGAGGATCAGCGCCTCTTCTTGGACCGTGCCGCTGTCGGAGACGATCAGCTTGGCCTCCTTCTCCAGCTTGAGGAAGTCGAGAAACCCGAGTGGCGGGGTCGTGCGCACGCGCGCCCGCCGCAGCGCGCTCCCGAGGCGGAAGCGCGCGAGGTTCTTGCGGACGCGCGGCATCAACGGCCACACGACGGGCATCTTCCGAGCCAGCGAGCAGAGGCCGGCGACCTTGGCCGTCAGCGCCACCCGGTCGTCGGTGTTTTCTTCGCGGTGGAGCGTCACCGCGCAATAGCGTCGAGGTCGCAGGCCGAGCTGGTCGAGGATCGGCGATTGATCGGCGCGCGGCAGGAATTGCTCCACGGCGTCGTAGATGATGTTGCCGATCACGTGGATCCGGAACGCGGCGATCCCCTCGCGCAGCAGGTTCTCCCGGTAGCGCGGCATGTAGGCATAGAGGACGTCGGACAGGTGGTCGATCAGGATGCGGCATTTCTCCTCGGGCATGCGCCAGTCGAACGACCGGCCGCCCGCCTCGAGATGGATGACCGGGATGTTCGCTCGCGCCACCACGAATGACGAGGTCACGCTGTTCGTGTCTCCCAGGTAGAGGACCGCGTCGGGCCTGAACTTCTTCAGCATCTCCTCGACCCGCTCGAACAGCAACGAGGTTTGGTACGCGTGGGTCGTAGGCCCGCCCCGCTCGCGCAGCGTGCGGCCCACCTCGAGGTTGTGATCCGGCCGTCGTACACGAAGCTGGCGGTAGAAGATCGCGTCCAGCTCGTAATCGAAGTGCTGGCCGGTGTGCATGAACTGGTGTTCATAGCGGTGTTCGTCCTGGCCGCGATCGAGCAGCTTGATCAGCTTGAACATGCGAATGATGTCGGGACGGATGCCGAGCAGGGTGACCAGTCGGAATCGTTTCTTCGGCATCGGCGTCACATGTCGGCGAGCATGTCGCCGAACGAGGGGACCCGTAGCGCGCCGTTCAGGTCCTTGACCGTGGCCAGGCGCCGATCCAGGGCCGGCCCGTTGTCAGGCGTGATCATGGCCTTCACGTCGTACTTCTTCGCGATCGCGGTCACCATCTCGTACTTCGTCACCGCGGTGGAGAAGATGTGGAACAAGCCGTGGTCCGGGTAGCGCCCGCGATGGCTCACGATCTCATCGACCACGCGACCGAACTTGACCCACGCCACCAGCGAGACGAACCCGTGGATCTCGGGGCCGATGATCGAGGTCCGCAGCACCAGCGAGCGCCCGCTCGGCTCGCCGATCGACTTGGACAGGCCGTAGAGATCGTTAGGGCTGTGCGGTGAGTCCTCGGTGTAAGGAGCACCGTCGAGGCCGCTGAACGCGCAGTCGGTGGTGATCTGGATGAGACGGGAGCCGTAGGCTGCGGCCAGCAGGTGTGGGACCGTGCCATTGATGAACAGCGTCATGAACGGATCGACCAGGCTGTAGGGTTTGATCACCCCGGCGGCGTTCACCACCCCGTCCACCTCGCCGATCCCGTCCACCAGGGCGGCCAGCGATGGCGCGATCGACTGGGTCGTGAAGCCGCGCAAGAAGTCGTCGCGCAGCGCGGCCAGGTCGAAGCGCACGCCACGAGCGCTGCTCTTCCCGTAGGTCCGTTCGAGGAGCTCGAGCCTGGACTCGTCACGATAGACCAGGATCAGCTCGTGGCGATCCTTGAGCACGTCGTAGACGGCGCTGCCGAGCATGCCGGTCGGCGCGATCAGGGCGATGCGGGACATGCGGCTAGCGGCCCGTAACGGTCCAGACGTCGCCGAACGCGTAGGGATCCATCCGCTCGTCGTCGCCCAGCGATTCCTCGAAGCTCGAGCTCGAGCCGCAGATCAAGATCGTTTGGGGCTCGAGCGAGACCCAACCGTTCGCGTAGCCGGGAGGAACCACCACCACGTTCGGCTTGCGGGCCGAGCTGATGAAGGTGTGCCGATCTTCCGGGTGCTCGGGATCGAGCGCCACGAACTTGGCCGCTCCACAACAGATGATGAACACCTTCCACTCTTTGCGATGGCAGTGGAAGCCCCGGATGACGCCGGCCCCATAGTTGGCGACGTAGTAGATGCGCTTGATCGCCAATCCGGGGGCGAACTCGAGCTCATGCGCGTCCTTGAGCCAGGGCACGAATACACCCCGGTCGTCGGACGAGACCTTCGATTCGTACGCGAACGGCTTCGGCTCGGACATCGGCCGTCACGGGCTCACGTGGTTGGCGTAGCGGTCCATGATGGCGACCATCCGGCGCTCGTTCGAGTACAGCTCGTGCTCCAGGTCCGCCACGCGATTCTCGTTGACCAACCGCACGATCTGCTGGATCCCGTGCGCGATGGTGCGCGGCGTGCAAGTGGCCAGGATACCGTCCCGCAGCGCCTTGGACACGTCGGCGTGATAGTTGCGGTTGTCCTGGAACTTCTGGTCGGTCTTTTCGATCTCGCATTCCGTGGTCTCGTGGATGCGAGTAGCGAGATCGATGATGGTGATGTTCTCGGTGGCGATGTTGTAGATCCCCCGGTGCTGCTTGTCGAGATTGTCCACCAACAGCTGCCCGATGTCGTTCACATGCACGAACGGCCGCCACTGGGCGCCGCCGAAAACGGTGAGCTTTCCCTTACGCACCGCGTTCATCGTCATGTAGTTGACGGCGAGGTCCATGCGGATGCGCGAGTAGGTGTCGGAAATACCAAAGGCGGTGCCGAGACGGAAGATCAGGGCGTTCTTGTCACGCAGGAAAGATTCGGCCGCCAGCTTGGTTTGCGCGTAGACCGACAGCGGGCCGGTCGGAGAGGTCTCCGTGACCGGCTGGTCGCTGGCGCCGTAGACCGAGCACGTCGACGTGAACAGGATGCGCCCGTCGAAGTTCGCGGCGAGCCATTCGACCGAGTTCTGGTTGATGACCTTGGTCAGCGGCGGGTTGATGGCGCAGGCACCGTCGCCGACCAGGGCCGGCAGCCAGATCACGTGCGTGTGCCGCTCGAGCAGCGGTTTGAGTCGGTCGTGATCCCGGACGTCGCCGAACACGAAGTTCACCGGCTTGAGATAGTGGTTCTCGTAGGTCAGGTTGTCGTAGACGGTAAATGGGATCCCGCGTGCCAGGAGCGCCTCGGTCGTACCTCCACCGATGTATCCCGCACCACCGACTACCAGGACGTTCGGATTCATCGCGATCTTCCAGAGGTGAGACGTTCGGGGGGCGCGCGCTGCGGCCAATCCCGGGGCACGGTGGGCATTTCGTCCCTCGCTCCGAGGATGCCGCGCGAGTGCACGTGGCTCGCCGCACCTGCAGCGAACGCCCCCGGCCGGCGCGAGTATAGCATGCTGGCGTGGCGGCGTTGCAGCGCGCGGGCGGCGTCGACTTCAGGAGCGTCCGGCTAGAGGCCTTGGTAGAGCGCCGCGAGCTCGCCCATTCCTTCGGTCATGATGATCGACAGGCCGGTCAGCATGCATTCCGAGAACTTGCCGGGCGCCGCCACCTCGTTCGCCGGATGGCGCTTGCGGAGGAGCAGTGCGACATCGGCCGCGCACAGGTATCGCACGACTTCGACGTGCGGGCAGCTGTAAATGCCGTAGTCTTCCGGTGCGATGCCGGCGCGCTTCAAGTGCGGCTCGACGAGCTCCCGATGGCGCTCGGGAGTCAGGATCAGGAAGTACGCGTCCGGTCGTCCCTGCCGGATCAACCCGAACACCTCCACCAGTTTGTCCGGCACCTGCCACTTCGAGATCAGGTTGCCGCTGTAGATCACGACGAAGCGGTTCTTCCACCCCGACCTTTCGCGCCGATGGCCGCCCTGTGAAGGGTGGCCATCGGCGCGTTCGTCGAACCCCTCGTCATCGCGTTTCGATCAGACTTTCGTAGAGCTCCAGATGGCGCGTCACGTAGCGATCATAGGAATAATCGGACTCCACGATGCTGCGACCGGCCGTCCCCATGCTGGCTCGGGCCTCGTCCTCTGCGAGCAGGAACGAGATGGCCGCCGCCAATCCCTCGGCATCGCCGTGAAGCACCGCAATTCCTGCCTCGGGGGCACGAATGGTATCGGCCACGGCGGTGTCGGCCGAGGTGACCACCGGGATTCCGCAGGCCATCGCCTCCAGCGCCATCATTCCGAACGATTCCGCCCGTGACGGCATCAGGAAGACGTCCGCGGCGCTCAGTGCCTCGGCCAGCTGCGTCTCGTCGTTCAGCCAGCCGGTCTCGATGATCTTGAATTTGTCTCCGAGACCAACGAAGACCCCTCGCTCCTCAAACACGACCAGGTAGGTCGGCCGATCGATGGGGAGGCGGTGGAATGCCTCGACGAGCCACGGCACACCCTTGGTCTCGCGCTGCTTCTGCCCGCCTGGAACGCGCAACGCCAGGACCTTCGCGCCGGGCTCGATGCCGAGGCGGGCGCGGCACGCCTCGCGGTCTCGCATCCGCCACACCTCGAGATCGAGTCCGAACGGAATCAAATGGCACGGAAGCGACGCCAGGAGCGGACTCGCCGCGACCCTGCGTTTCATCCACGGGGAAGCCACGATCAGCGTGAGTGGAGAATTGTGATAGGCGTGCCGCTTCGCCTTCCAGGTCATCGCCGTGGTGTCGAACCAGATCGTGAAGTTTCTCCTCAGGTCCGGGCACTTGCCGCAGCCCGTCATCCAGCGTTGGCATTCGACCGGATGAACGCAATGACCGGTCGTGGGCCAGGGATCGTGAAGGGTCCACACCGTGGGGCGGAGACGGGAAAGGAACGGAATCAGCGGGGTGCTGATGTAGTGTGGATAAATGAGCTGCCAATGAACCAGGTCGGCTTTGCGGAAGCATTGCCTGCCCGGGAAGGAAAGCGCGAACGGGGACAGCAGACCCTGCAAGCTGGACACGCGCTCGAGCGCGTACAAGCCCCGCTCGAAGATCTCTCCGAGTCGCGAGTAACTGTGAACGCGCGGGTCCTTGGAGCGCTTGGACACCACCAACATTTCGGAGTCGTGACCACGCTCGACCAGGGATCGATGAAGGCGATAGCCGTTGAATCGCTGAGATGGGTCCACCACTCCGAAGAGAATCGTTTGCACCCATGGCGAGAGTAGCCCAACCGGGACCTGCCGTGGAACGGATCACCCTCCACGCGGATTCGCGTATAAGCCTGACCCGATCGGGGCTCCGCGTGTTTGACCGCGCCGCGGCGAACCCATAACGTGCGCGCGTTCCTTGGGACCGCGGTGCCTTCCGAACTTGCGACGAGGCCAGCCATGCGACGTGTGCTCGTGACCGGTGTCACCGGGTTTGCCGGCAGCCATCTGGTCGATTACATGCTGACCCGCGACGATTGCCAGATCTTCGGCATCCAACGGTGGCGCAGCCGCACCGAGAACATCGAGCACTTCGCCGACCGCATCACGCTCCTGGAATGCGACCTGCGCGACGCAACGTCCACCCGGGACACGATCGACCAGGTGCGTCCGGAGTGGATCTTCCACCTCGCCGCGCAGTCCTACGTGCCGACCTCGTGGAGCGCGCCGACCGAGTCGCTGACGACCAACATCCTGGGTCAGCTCAACCTGTTCGAGGCGGTGCGCAAGCTGGACCTCAGATGTCGCATCCAGCTCGCGTGCTCGAGCGAAGAATACGGCCTGGTGCTTCCGACCGAGGTGCCGATCAAGGAGACGAACCCGCTCCGGCCGTTGTCTCCCTACGCGGTGAGCAAGGTGGCGCAGGATATGCTGGGCTACCAATATTGGATGTCGTGGAAGGTGGACAGCGTTCGCACCCGAGGGTTCAACCACGAAGGCCCGCGCCGCGGCCCGGTGTTCGTCGCATCCGACTTCGCCAAGCAGATCGCCGACATCGAGAAGGGCCGCAAGCCGCCGGTGGTGCAGGTGGGGAATCTCGCCTCCAAGCGCGACTTCACCGACGTGCGCGACATGGTGCGTGCCTACTGGCTGGCGCTCGAGAAGGGCGAGCCCGGCGAGGTCTACAACATCTGCAGCGGCGTGGCGTGGAGCATCCAGAAGGTGCTCGACACCCTGCTGTCGTTCAGCTCGGCGCGAATCGAGATCAAGCAGGATCCCGTCCGGCTCCGTCCGAGCGACGTCCCGCTGCTGCTCGGGGACAATTCCAAGTTCGTACGGGCGACCGGCTGGCAGTCGGAGATCCCGTTCGAGCGAACGCTGCGCGACATGCTGGAGCACTGGCGCGCGCGTTGACCGCCGACCTCGACCGGCCGTGGGCGTCGTGCGCGTCCTGATCACCGGCGTGGGCGGGTTCGTCGGTCATCATCTGGCCCGCCACCTTCGCGCGGGCGGCCTCGAGCCGCTCGGGCTCGAGCGCGAAGCCTTCCCATCGGCGCTCGACGGGGTCCTCGGCGCCGGCTACACCGTCGATCTCCGCGACCGGGATGGGCTCGCGGCGGCGGTGGCCGCGGCGCGACCGTCCGCGATCGTTCACCTGGCGGCGCAGAGCAGCGCGGCGCGCTCGTTCGAGCAGCCGGTCGACACGTTCCATGTGAACGTCCTCGGAACCTGGAATCTGCTCGAAGCGGTGCGCCGAGAGGTTCCGCGAGCGCGCCTGCTGGTCGTCGGCACGGGCGAGAGCTACGGCCCGCAGCCCGAGGGAACCCGGGTGGCCGAGGACGCGCCCTTCCGCCCGGTCAGCCCATACGCGTTCTCCAAGGCCGCGGCCGACTTGGGCGCCGAGGCCTGCGCGCAAGCCTGGGGACTCGACGTGGTCCGGGTGCGGGCGTTCAGCCACACCGGGCCCGGCCAGGCCACCCGCTTCGCGGTCGCCTCGTTCGCCGAGCAGATCGCCGCGATCGAGGGGGGGCGAAGGGAGCCCGTGCTTCAGGTGGGGAACCTCGAGGTGACCCGCGACCTGCTCGACGTGCGCGACGTGGTCGACGCCTACCGGACGCTGCTCGAACGGGGGCGCAGCGGCGCCGCGTACAACGTGTGCCGGGGAGAAGGAGTGCGCCTGGCGGACGTGGCGCAGGGCCTGATCGATCGGGCACGGGTCCCGGTGCGCTGCGAGGTCGATCAAGGGCGATTTCGGCCCGCCGACGTGCCGTACCTGGTCGGGGATCCGACCACCGCCGCGCGTGAGGTGGATTGGCGAGCCAGGATCCCGCTCGGGCGGACGCTGGACGATCTGCTCGAGGACTGGCGGGAGCGGGCTCGCGGAGAGTAGGATCACTTGGGCTTGGCGCTCGCCTTGCGCTTCCGTGCCGTCGGCGATCGGTCCCCCCGAGCACCGAAGGCCCCGTCAGCATCGAGGGCTGGGAGGGAAAGCGGACCGGCACCACCCGCCCATAGGAGACGGAGCGAACCGTGTGTGGCATCTGCGGATTCCTACACGCCGATGGTCGGCCGGTGGATACCGCCCTCGGCGACCGGATGATGGAAATGCTACGCCATCGCGGTCCGGATGGTCTCGACTCGTACGTCGTGCCTCCGGATCCGTCGCCTCCCGCACCCACCCTCTTCCTGGGCCACCGCAGGCTCAAGATCATCGATCTCTCGGAAGCTGCGCGGCAGCCACTGGCGAATGAAGATCGCACGGTGTGGGTGACGTTCAACGGTGAGATCTACAACTTCCCGGCCCTACGCGCGAAGCTCGAACAACAGGGCCACGTCTTCCGATCCCATTCCGATACGGAGACGATCGTCCATGCCTACGAGGAATTCGGCGACGACTTCGTTGGGCACTTGGACGGGATGTTCGCATTCGCACTCTGGGACGGCAAACGCCGCCGTCTGATCCTGGGGCGGGATCGGTCGGGGAAGAAGCCTCTCTTCTACGCGTACGATGGCAAGACGTTCTCGTTCGCGTCGGAGATCAAGGCGCTCCTGCCATGCCCGTGGGTGGACCGTGCCGTCGCGGTCGAGCACCTGGGCGAGTACCTGCTGTTCGGGAGCCTGCGCGCGCCGTACACGCTCTACCGGGGCGTCCTCTGCCTGCCTCCGGGGACGACCATGGTCGTGGAAGAGGGCACGCCGCGTGAGCCGGTCCGCTACTGGGATCTGCGGACTTCGGTGGTGGCGCCGCACAACGGTCTCACGGAAGCCGAGGCGGCGCGGCGTCTGCGGGAACTGCTGACGCACGCCGTCCAGTCGCGGCTCATCAGCGACGTTCCGCTGGGCGCTCTGTTGAGCGGCGGACTCGACTCCTCGATCGTGGTCGGGCTGATGGCCCAGGCAAGCCAGATCCCGGTGCGCACCTTCACCATGGGGTTCGCGGACGACCCGTCCTATGACGAGCGGCGATTCGCGGCCATCGCGGCGCGCGCGTTTCGAACCGAGCACACTGAGTTCGTGGTGAGGACCGACGCCGCCTCGCTCCTGAAGCGGCTGCTGTGGCATCACGATCAGCCTTATAGTGACTCTGCTACCATCCCCACCTATCTGGTCTCCAAGCTCGCGCGGCAGCACGTCACCGTCGTCCTGAACGGCGATGGAGGGGGCGAGGTCTTCGGTGGCTACGAGCGTTTCCGAGCCACACTCTTGAGCGCGCGGATGCCGAGCTTCGTGGAAGGGCTGGGACGGATAGCGGCCCAAGTGCTCCCGCGAGACGACGGCTACTACGGCGTGCGGCGCCGGATCGAGCGATTCGTGGCGCGCAGCGGCGAGCCGATCCTGAATCGGTATCTAGGCTGGATCAGCGTCTTCGACGTCGACTTGGTGAAGCGTCTCCTGCGTCCCCATATCCTGTCGCAGGCCGATCCGGCCGGGGTGATCCAAGGAATGGCCGCGCAGGCGAGCGTTGCCGGAGACGGCTCGTTGCTCAATCAACTACTCTATCTGAACTTCACGACCTACCTTCCCGACGACCTCCACGTCAAGGTGGACCGCATGAGCATGGCAAACTCTCTGGAAGCGCGCTCCCCGATGCTGGATACGTCGTTGGTCGAGTTCGTGGCCTCGCTGCCGCCCGAATTCAAGGTGCGCGGCGGACGGCTCAAGTACATCTTGCGGGAAGCCTTCCGGGACCTGGTCCCGGCCGAGATCCTGAATCGAAGGAAACACGGCTTCGGTATGCCTCTCGGTCGGTGGTTCCGCGGTGAGCGGCGCGGTCTGGCGGAGGGGCTGCTGTTAGGGCCTGAAAGCCGGAGCCGGCAGTACCTGGAAGAGGGCCCGCTGCGGCAGCTGCTCGACGAGCATCGGCGAGGCGCAGGCGCGCATGG
>VBOY01000031.1:68023-69492 GCA_005893295.1 Candidatus Eiseniibacteriota bacterium
AGTCGAAGCCGTCGTACACGGAGCTGAGGCCGTCCAGACGGTCCGCTAGCCGCGCCTTCCAACGAAAGGAACGGATTCGAAACCATGATCTACTTGGTCACCGGTGGGGCGGGGTTCATCGGGTCGCACATCGTAGGGAGCTTGCTCGAGCGGGGCGATCAGGTGCGAGTGCTGGACAATTTCGCGACCGGGAAACGCGAGCGTCTGGTTTCGTTGCAAGGAAGCATCGAGGTGATCGAGGGGGACATCCGCTATCTGAACAACGTCCAGGAGGCGGTGCGAGGCGCGGACTTCGTCATCCATTTGGCCGCTCTCCCGTCGGTGGCGCGCTCGGTGCGCACACCGATCGAGAGCAACGACGTCAACGTGCTCGGCACGCTGAACCTGCTGATCGCGGCCCACGACGCGGGTGTTCGGCGTGTGGTCTACGGCGCCTCTTCCTCCGCGTACGGGAATTCCGCGGTCTTGCCCGAGGAAGAGTCGATGCCGCCCGATCCGTTGTCGCCGTATGCCGTGAACAAGTTCGCGNCACACGCGTGTACGAGCTCGAAACCGTCTCGCTGCGCTACTTCAACGTCTTTGGCCCCCGCCAGGATCCGAACTCGCAGTACTCCGCGGCGATCCCGCGCTTCATTCAGGCATTGCTGGCCGGCGAGCGGCCGGTGATCTACGGCGACGGGGAGCAGTCGCGGGATTTCACCTATGTCCAGAACGTGGTCGAGGGGAGCCTGATGGCGTGCACCGCGCCCGGCGTGGCCGGCGAGGTAATCAACGTCGCCTGTGGCGAGCGGGTGACGCTCAACCAGCTGGTGCGGATGATCTCTCGTCTGATCGGCACCGATCGCGAGCCGATGTACGCGCCACGGCGCGCGGGGGATGTGCTTCATTCCCAGGCAGCGATCTCGAAGGCCGGCCGGCTTCTTCAGTACAAGCCCACCGTCGGTCTGGAAGAGGGGCTTCGGCGCACCATCGAGTGGCTGCGGAGTAATGGCGCTTCCTGACCGAACCGAGGCCGGGGCCTCGCCGAGGCCGACCGTCACCGTGCTGCGCATCATCGCCCGCTTGAACGTGGGAGGGCCGGCGATCCACACCGCCCTGCTCACGGCGCGGCTCGACGACCAGGGATTCCGCTCCCTTCTCGTGACCGGCACGCCGGGCCAGCACGAGGGCGACATGAGCTACCTGGCCCGTCAACTCGGGGTGGAGCCGCGCGTGATTCCCGAGCTGGGGCGCGATCTCTCGTGGCGAGACGACCTGGTGGCGTTTGGCAAGCTAGTCCGGCTGATGCGCGAGCTACGGCCGCAGATCGTCCATACGCACACCGCCAAGGCGGGGGCGATCGGGCGTCTCGCGGCGCTGGTCGCGGGGGTGCCGATTCGCGTGCATACCTTCCACGGTCACGTCTTCCGAGGGTACTTCAGCCCGCTCAAGAGCCAAGTCTTCTTGTGGATCGAGCGACTCCTGGGCCG
>VBOY01000109.1:0-4285 GCA_005893295.1 Candidatus Eiseniibacteriota bacterium
GTTGCGGGGAGTGACGCCCAACCCGGCGCTGCATGAGCTGCGCGTGAGCTTCGGCCTTCGAGACGCCAAGCCAGCGACGCTGACGCTGTTCGACGTGAGCGGCCGGCAGCTGGCTTCGCGGTCTGTCGCGGGAATGGGCCCGGGTTAGCACACGGTGGCGTTTGGCGGGCAGAGCGACCTGCACGCAGGCCTCTACCTCATCGCGATCGGAGCCGACTACGCGATGATCGTGATTGTTCGTGGGCACCAAGGTCCCGTTAGCGTCCCGGCATCGATCTTCGAGCGATGCCTCGGATCGCGCGGCGAGCGCCGTCGCGCCCTCAGCCGCACGGCGCGTTCCGGTCGGTACTCCAAGCGGGCTCGATCGTCTATGAACTATCTACACTCACTATTCTACAAATCACGAAATCGCTCATAGGGGAAAACCCCTATCGCCCTGCAATAGTTACAATTGTCGAGCAAAGGCAGGGCGCGCCACCGGCGTGTTACGGAATCATTTCCTCGGGCGCTCGGTTCTGTTACCGCGGCGGCGGCCGCCCACGATCCCTGGCACGCCACATGCGGGTTCGCGCTCCCGCGCCGCGGCCCGCGTGGCTACGAGCCGATTCGGTGGGACCCCAGAGAGCCGGCAGCACCGAGGCCCACCGAAGCCTAGCGAGGTCCAGCAATGGGTACCCCAACGAACACGCATCGCAGGCGGCTTTGTATGAATCGAGCTCAGCGAGGAGGGATCGCCCTTCTCATCGTCATGTCCCTCGTTCCACAGGGATCCGCGAGCGGCAGCGGCGCGGCGAGGCTCGAGATCCCTCGCGTCGTTCGAGTCCCCAGTCTGGACAGCCTGGTGGCGCGAGTGTCCGCGAGCGGGAGCGCGCTCGCGGACTTCCGGCAGCGCGAGCCTGGAGACGGAATCCCCAGCAGCCTCCCGACTGCCGCTTCGGTCTTCTACGACGAGGACAATCTCTACGTCCTGTTCGTCTGCAAGGACGAGCGGCGGAAAATCCGGGCGCACCTCGCCAAACGTGAGGACATCTCGGGCGACGACCAGGTGGTGGTCTACGTGGATACCTTCGGGGACCGCCGCCGCGCATACCTGTTCGCGAGCAACCCGCTGGGCGTGCAGCTCGATGGCACGATCACCGAGGGCCAAGACGAGGACGACAGCTTCGACACCCTCTGGTACTCCGAGGGGAAGCTGACGAAGGACGGCTATGCCGTGCTGATGACAATCCCATTTCGGAGCCTGCGGTTCTCCAACGCGGCGAGCCAAACCTGGGGGATGGCCCTCGGGCGCGTGATCCCGTGCAACAACGAGGAGTCCTACTGGCCGTATATCACCAAGCGCGTCGAGGGCTTCGTACCGCAGTTCGCCTCGGCCAATGGCCTCGAAGGCATTTCTCCCGGACAGAACGTGCAGTTCATCCCCTACGCAGTTTCCACCCCCTCCCGGTTCCTCGACATGGACCCGCCGGTGCCGGGCTTCACGAGCCAGAGCGAGTTGCGGGGGGGGCTCGACACGAAGCTGGTGCTCCACGATGCGTTCGCCCTCGACGTGGCCCTCAATCCTGATTTCAGCCAGGTCGAGTCCGACGAGCCCCAGGTCACGATCAACCAGAGGTTCGAGGTGGTGTTCCCCGAGCGGCGACCCTTCTTCGTCGAGAACGCCGGCTTCTTCGGGACGCCGACGGAGCTGTTCTTCTCGCGCCGGATCGCCGACCCGCAGTACGGCCTGCGCCTGACGGGCAAGGCCAACCGATGGGTGGTGGGGGGGCTGGCCATGGACGATCGCGCGCCTGGCCGGGTCGTGGCGCCGTCGGATCCACTGCGCGGCGATCGGGCGGTGAATGGGATTCTCAGCGTGCGCCGCGAGATCGGCGACCAGTCGAGCCTGGGCATCCTCGGCACCAGCCGCGACTTCGGCTCCGGCTCGAATCGCGTCTTCTCGCTCGACTCGCGGCTGAAGCTGACCCCGACCTGGGTGCTGTCAGCCCAGGCGATGCGTGCCTTCACCCGGTTCCTCGACGGCCGGCGGCTGGAAGGTCCGGGCTACCTCCTGGATCTCACCCGCGACGGCAAGAGCTTCGATTACCAGGGCACGTACACGGACCTGAGCCCGGAGTTCCGTGCCCAGCTCGGACACGTCAAGCGCGTGGACATTCGCCAGCTCGAACAGACGGTGGAATACCGCTGGCGGCCGGAGCACAGCCCACTGGTCAAGTTCGGTCCCACGCTGGAGACCCTGTACAACGCCGACCACACGGGTCTGGTCCAGGACTGGGAGGTCGGCGGCTACTTCAAGCTGGATTTCACGGGCAATACCAAGGTGGAGGTCGGTCGCTACGCGCTGTTCGAGCGGTTCGAAGGAACCGGGTTCCGCAAGCACTCGACGACCTTCGAGTTCGACACCGAGTGGCTCAAGTGGCTGGCGGCCTCCGCGACGTACACCCGAGGAACCGAGATCAACTTCGATCCGGCTCCGGGGCTGGAGCCGTTCCTGGCCAACGCCCAGGAGGCCGATCTCACCCTGACGCTGCGGCCCTCGCCACGGCTCAGCCTCGACCAGACGGCCATCTACAGCGGCTTGACCAGGCGCTCCGGCTACCCACCGCCAAGCGCCTCGGGCTCGACCCGCATCTTCGAGAACCCGATCGCTCGCTGGAAGCTGAACTACCAGTTCACTCGGGCCCTGTCGCTGCGCTTCATCGTGGACTACCAGAGCGTGCTGCCCAACACCGCGCTCGTGAAGCTGGAGCGCGAAAAGCACCTCGCCGGGGACCTCCTGGCCACCTACCTGCTCAATCCAGGCACCGCGCTCTACCTCGGCTATACGGACCGCCGCGAGAACCTGGCGCTCGACGCGATCACCCCACCTCGGCTTCGTCGCACCGACGACTTGTCCACGTCCACCGGCCGGCAGTTCTTCGTCAAGGTCAGCTACCTGGTTCGCAGGTAGGCGGGGGCGCTCGAGATGTTCGCACGCGAGGAGGTCCGACCATTGCTGGAACGCCGGCCGCGCGTCGCACCGGCCGCCGTGGCCGCCGGTGTGTCGGCCGCGGAACGCGTCAGGGCCGACGACGACCCGGCTGGTCCCAGGTACGACATCGGAATCCTGGTCGAGGAGCGATACCTCTGCCAAACGCAGCCGTCCGGGCTGGCCGAGGCCCTGCGGGGGCACGGACATGCGGTGCGCGTCATCGATCCCCAGGCGGCCTCGTACCAGGTCGGTGACGACCGGTGGCTCGACGGCATGGACATGCTGGTGGCGCGCGGCCGGAGCTGGGAGCTGTTGTGTCTGTTGTCCTGGGCGGAAGCGCGTGGAGTGCCCACCATCAACAACCGCTCCGCCATCGCCGCCGTGCACAACAAGGCCGAGATGGGAGTGACGCTCGAGACCGCTCGCGTCCCCGCTCCGCGGACGTTCCTCGGGCCCCAGCGGACGCTGGCCTCGCGCCTGCTGCTCTCGGGAGCGGGCTTTCCGATCGTGGTCAAGCCGCTATTCGGCGACAGCTCCCGAGGCGTCCGCCTGGTGCGCGACGAAACCGAGCTGCGCGGCCTCGAGTGGCCCGAGCCCGTGATGCTCGCCCAAGAGCTGGTCCAAGGCGACGGGTACGACCGCAAGGTGTACGGCATCGGGGAGGAGGTCTGGGTCGTCAAGAAGCCCTCGCTGTGGGGGGGCGATGGAACCTCGCGGGCCGCCCGAGGGCCCGAACCGATCGCTCCTCGAGCGGGAGCTGGCCGAGCGCTGCCGCCGGGTATTCGGGCTCGAGCTCTACGGGATCGACTGCATCCAGACCCGCGGCGGGCCGGTCGTCATCGAGGTCAACGAATTTCCCAACTACACGGGCGTGCCCGAGGCGAGCGATCGGCTGGCCGAGTACGTGCTGGGGCGGGCCCGCGCGCTGAAAGCGCGAGGACGGCGATCGTGCGAATAGGATTTCTGATGCTCTCGCATCCGCAGACCCGCAAGAGCCCGGTGATGCCGGAGGTGGTGCGGCTGCTCACCGAGTGGGGCGCCGAGGTCCAGATCATCCAGCCGGAAAGTCATCTCCTGGACCTGTCCCGGTTGCGCGTCGAGCACGATCTCTACGTGTTGAAGGCGAAGAGCGATATCGCGCTCAGCATCGCCGCCTGTCTGCATGCGCACGGAGCAACGATCCTGAACTCCTACCCGGTCTCCGTCACGCTGCGCGACAAGATCGTCACGTTCGAGGCCTTGGAGGCCGCGGGCGTGCCGGTGCCCAAGACCTACGTGGCGTCGCGCCCCAACCAGCTGACCCGGCCGCTGGAG
>VBOY01000109.1:4327-10996 GCA_005893295.1 Candidatus Eiseniibacteriota bacterium
GGACGCCGAGGAGCTCGATAGCCTGCCCTCCGGCTCCGAGCCGATCTTCGCGCAGCGCTACCACAAGCCGGAGGGCAGGGACCGCAAGCTCTACTGCATCGACGGCCAGGTCTTCGGCGTCTTGCGAGTCTGGCCGGCCCGCACTTACGAGGAAAAGCTGGGCGAGCCCTTCACCGTGACCGCCGAGCTTCGCGACATCGCGCTGCGCTGCGGGGAGGTCTTCGGAATCGACCTCTTCGGCCTCGACGTCATCGAGAGCAACGGCAAAGCGTACGTGGTGGACGTCTCCAGCTTCCCCGGCTTCAAGGGGGTCCCGGACGCGGCCCTGCGACTGGCCGAGTACATCTATTCGGCCGCCGACCGGGCGCTGGAAGAGCGAGGACCGGTCGCGGTCCCCAGGGAGAAGGTGAGCGCATGAAGGCGGTCGTCATCGGCCCGGGCCGGATCGGTGCCGGCTTCGCCGGCCAGGCGTTGCGTGAGTCGGGATACGAGGTCGTGTTCCTGGCCCGCAACCCGATCATCGCGAGGCACCTCGATCGGGTGCGCCGTTACCGCCTGAACCTCTCCGACGGTGGCCGCCCCAAGGAGGTCGAGGTCGCCCCGGTGCGGGCCGTCTGCACGTCCGAGCGCGAGCGTGCGGCCGACGAGATCGCGACCGCCGACATCGTCGTCACGGCTGTGGGCGCCGCCAACCTGCGGGACGTGGCCCCGCTGATCGCCGCGGGGCTGCGACAGCGAGCCGCGCCCACCAACGTGCTGGCGTTCGAGAACATGCGGAACGCTTCGCGTCGTCTCCG
The DNA here is from genome assembly GCA_005893295.1 of Candidatus Eiseniibacteriota bacterium. Classification (GTDB taxonomy): domain Bacteria; phylum Eisenbacteria; class RBG-16-71-46; order RBG-16-71-46; family RBG-16-71-46; genus WS-8. Next base: position 5,125 of record VBOY01000109.1, read on the forward strand.
CGACGTCGTCATGGAGCGGCTGCGCGAGCAGCGGCCTGCCGTGGACCACGGTTTCGCCGGCGCCCTGGTCGAGCGCGTGGTCGCCAAGCGCTGTGGGGATCCAGGGGCGGACGAGCCGCTCGTCTTCGTGGGGGAGACTTCGACGGCGTTCCGCGTGGATCGAGCCGGTCTCGTCGCGCCCCTGCCGAGGATCCGGGGGATGATCCTTACCGATCCATATGAAGCGTGGGTGAAGCGCAAGCTCTACACCTATAGCGCCGGGCACGTGACGGCCGCCTACCTCGGGTATCTCAAGGGATACCACTACATCCACAGTGCGATTCGCGACCGGGAGATCCGGGCCGCAGTTTTGGCGGCGATGGCCGAGGGGCAGCGTGGACTGGCCGCCCACTACGGTCCCGAGATCAGCGGCGAGAAGGGCGCGCTCCTCGAGATCATCTCCCGCTTCGACAACGCGGCGCTGTGCGACCGCATCGAGAGGGTGGGGCGCGATCCCAAGCGCAAGCTGGGCGCCAGCGAACGCCTGGTGGGAGCGGCGCACCTGGCCGAGCAGGCTGGCGTCCCGCCGCGGAACCTGGCGCTGGCGGCGGCCGCGGCCCTGTGCTTCATGGAGCCCGACGACCCGTCGGCCGCCGAGCTGGAGCGCGAAATCGAAACCAAAGGCCCCGAGAAGACCATCCATCGAGTGTGCGGGCTGCGGCCCGACCGGGGTCTGGGCAAGCTGGTCAGCGAGGACAGCAAGCGATTGCTGGACGGCCGCAACGGCGGCGGGCTGCTGCTGAGCCTCAGCGCCTACCTGTGGAGCAGTTGGGACGGCCAGCCGGGACGGAACGGGAACGGGACCGGCGGGCGCCACGGTGCGGCGAACGCCGCAGGGACGAACGGAACGGAAGCGCCGTCCGAAGAGAATCAGGCAGAATCCGCGCCGACTCCGATGACCCCGCCCGCGCGGCGTTGGGCTGCGTCATGAGGCTCTACTTCCTGCTCGCGCGGCGCGTCCCGCCGGTTCTAAGCCCGGTGCTCCTCGAGGTATTCGCGCGGCTCGCGCAGCGGGGCTTCGAGGTGGATTGCGGCATCCCGGAGGAGCTGCTCGAGCGCCCCGACGAGTTGACCGTGAAGCACGACGTCTACGTGCTGAAGTCCCACACCGAGCTGTCGCTGAGCTTGGCGGGAGCGCTGCACTACCAGGGCGCGCGCCTGCTCAACCCCTACCCGAGCTGCGTCGCGGTCCAGAACAAGATCGTCGCTACGCGCCTTCTGAGAGCCGCAGGAATCCCAGCGCCCGACGCGTGGGTGACCGGCGACCTCGGCCTGTTGCGGCCGGTGGTGGGGCGGCGGCCGTTGATTCTGAAGCCGTACCTGGGCCATCGGGGCCAGGGCCTCCGCATCGTCCGAGACGCGGCAGAGCTGGAATCGCTTCCGCCCCCCGAGTCTCCGGTGCTGATCCAGGAATACATCGAGGGATCGGGCGAGGACCTGAAGGTCTACGTCGTGGGGGACGAAGTGCACGCCGTCCGCAAGGTATTCTCCTCCCAGAGCTTCACCCAGCCGGGGCGCCCCAGTGCTGTGACTCCGGAAGTGAGGCAGATCGCGTTGCGCTGCGGCCGTGCCCTGGGGCTCGGTCTCTACGGTCTGGATCTGGTGGAGCGTGATGGCCGCGTGTGGGCGGTGGACGTCAACACCTTCCCGGGATACAAGGGTGTCCCTCACCCTGCGGCTCGGATCGCTCGCTACATCGAGGACTTCGCCTCCGGCCGGCTGACCCTGGTCGCCCCCGGCGGCGAGGCGTTCGCTGCCGGGCCGCGCCCCGCGCGACATCCGGCAGGGGCCAAGTCCGACGCGCCGACCACCCATCTCGGCCTCGGCACCAAGAGCGCGCGCCCGAGCGATGCCTTGCAGACCGGCTCCAGAGCGCGCGGGACCCCTTGGGGTCGGTGGCAGGATGAGAAACGCACGACGCGAGAGCCGAGCACAGAGTGACCGCGCTCTCGTGGGGCTCGGGCATGAAGCTTCACTTCCTGCGGTCTCCCAAGAAGCGAAGCGCAGTGTTGGAGCAGCTCTATGCTCTCCTGGCCCGGCGTGGCTTCCAGGTCACCGAGAGCCTCCCCGACGTGGCGGTTCAGGATCTCGACGCGGCTCCGCAGCACGACCTGTACATCGTGAAGTCGCGCACGCCGCTTTCGATCAGCGTCGCCGGGATGCTGCATCGACGCGGAGCCAGGCTGCTGAACCCTTACCCCTCGTGCGCGGCGCTGCTGGACAAGATCGTCGTGACGGCTGCGTTGCGCCAGGCGGGCATCCCGACCCCGCGCTCATGGGCCGCGGCCGACCCGGCGCTCCTTCGTTCTGCCGCCATGGCCCAGCGGCTGCCCCTGGTGCTGAAGCCCTTCAACGGAATCCATAGCCACGGCATCCGGGTGGTGAGCGCGCCCGACCAGCTCTCGGACGGGCCCACGACCACGGAGCCCGTGCTGGTCCAGGAATTCGTCGAGGGCTGCACGGAGCGCCTCAAGATCCATTGCGTCGGGGAACGCGTCTTCGGGACCTGGAAGCCCTTCTCGATGGGAGGCACCCACGTTCCGGGGCAGCCGCGCGAGGTGGGCGAGGAGGTGCGGGACATCGCGGTGCGCTGCGGGAGGTTGTTCGGGCTCGGGCTCTACGGGCTGGACGTCCTGATCGGACGTCGGGGGCCCGTGGTGGTGGATGTGAACTCGTTTCCTGGCTACAAGGGTCTGCCCGCGATCGCGCCCATCCTGGCCGACTACATCGCACGGTGCGCCCGCGGAGAAGAGGACGTGATCGTCCCGCGCCACCGGACAGCCGACGCTGAGGTCCGGACCGATGGCGGATCCGCGGTCCAGACCAGCGGGGCGCCCGACGCCCCGATCGGCGGCCGAAGCGGCGCCCGGGCCGGCGCTCGAATTCCCAGGACGGCCCCGTGACGCCTTCCAGGAACATGAATCCGGCGCTTATGGCCCTGGTCGCCGAGGGCTTCCTGATGCGCCTGAGCTTCGGCATCATCTCGTTCGCGCTGCCGCTCTACGCGCGACGGCTGGGGCTCTCCCTCGCGGAGACCGGCGCGCTGATCGCGGTGACCGGGATCGTGAAGGTCGCGTTGAAGCCGGTGGCGGGATGGCTCGCGGACCGCGTGGGATCCAAGCGCGGGCTGGTGGCGGCTCTCGTGCTCCGCAGCTGCGTGTCGTTCCTGTTCGCCTTCGCGTCGGCGCCCTGGCAGCTCTACTCCATCCGGACCATTCACGGCCTCTCCACTTCGGTGCGCGATCCCGCCGTGAACGCCCTCATCGCCGAGAACGGCGACGAGAAGGCAATGGGGTCCGCCTTCGCCTGGTACTTCACGGCGAAGTCCATGGCCAACGCCCTGGGCAAGGCGATCGCCGGGGCGCTGCTGACCCTGACGGGATCGAATTTTTTCGCCGTGTTCCTCATCACCTGGGGCATCTCCAGCTTGACCCTCCCGGCCGTCATCTTCCTGGTTCCGGGGGTCGACCGGAGGCGCGCTGCCGAGCGCGAAGACGAGCCAACGCTGGCCGGAAACGGCGCCGGCATGGGGGCCCAGGGGCCTCGGCCATCGCCTTACTCCAAGGTCTTCGCCGTCGTCGGCCTGGGCTTCCTGATCAGCCTCACCGCCTCGATGATCGACCGCTTCTATCCCATCCTGGCCACCGAGTACGCGCACATGACCGAGGCCCAGGCGGGAGCGGTCTACCTGGCTTCCGCGCTGGTGACGCTGGTGGCGGGTCCGTTGTTTGGCTGGCTCTCCGACCGGTTCGGCAGGAAGCCGACGGTGGCGGTGCGGAGCATGGCCAACGCGGGCTCCTCGCTTCTCTACATGGTTGCCCCGAACCCGGCCGGCTTCACCGCCGGGAAGCTGCTGGACGACGGAGGTCGAGCGGGATTCCGGCCCGCCTGGGGGGCGCTCAAGGCAGACGTCTCTAGTCTCAAGCGGAGTCAGCGGGCGCAGATGATGGGGCTCATGGACGTGGGAGACGACGCCGGAGACGTGGTGGGGCCCATCGGCGGCGGGCTGCTGTGGGACGCGTGGGGGATCGTGGGGCTGCTCGGCACGCGCATCGCGCTTGCGATCATGACCGAGATCTATGCCGCGGCGGTCCTCTGGCGGGATCCGGGGGTGGTGCGGCACCGGCCGCACCTTCGATGGCGATCTCGAAGGAGGCACAGAGCGTCCGGAGTGGAGAGCCTTCGAGAGTAGCGGGCACGGGGGGAGCCATGATGGAGCGGTACCCGTCCCTCGGCTATCCGGAGATCGTAGCCAAGGCTAGTGAACCACCGCACCGCGGATCGTTAGTGTGCGCCCGCTTTGCGTGAGCCGCACCCAGTATAGCCCTGTCGGCAGAGCGCGCGCCGTCTTGATCGAAACTACGTGGCTCCCCGGCCCCAAGGCGCCCACCTCCTCCATCGAGAGCCGGCGGCCGGTAACGTCCACAAGTTCGAGTATCGCGTGCTCGGCGCTCGGCAGGGTGAACGAGACGATCAATTCGTGGCGCGCCGGGTTCGGTCGTCCGCCACCGAGCGAAAGGTCGAAATGCGGCTCCACCGGCGCCGGGATCTGGAGGACTGCCGGTCCGAAGAAGCGCTCTACCCCGCAGCTCAACAGACCGAGGCGATACTCGTAGCGCGCGCCGGCCTGGGCCGCCGTGTCCACGTAACGGATGAGCCCATTCGGGCCGATCGCGGGCTCGCCGATCGACGCCCAAGCCGACGTCGAGTCCCGTCGATACACGCGCGCGACGCTGGACGGCCCAGTCACCATGCGCCACACGAGACGCGCAGCTGTTGGCCCAGCCTCGGCGTCCTCGAGCACAGCCAGAGTGGGGACGAAGCCGAATCCGAACGGAATCGAGATCCAATGTTCCGCCAGGTCGTGGTCCCGGCCGCAGGCGTGGACGACGAGCTTGTAGCAAACAGTGCTGCCCTCGAAAAGATAATGATCTTCGAATTGGACCAGGCCGGAGTCGTCCGCCGCCGCCGAGCCCAGCTGCATCCAGGCGGAGCAGGAATCGCGGCGAAAGATCGTCGCGGCGAGGCCCTTGTCTCCATCGACCCGCCACGTGAGGATCAATCGACCTGCTCTTGCCTGCGACTGGGGGGCTGAGGCGTGGAGCGGAGAGAACCCTGCGCCATCGGGCACGTCGATCCGTGTCTCGCCCAGGATCCGCTCGGCGTGCTTGCAGGCGCTGACACCGAGCGCGTATGCATAACGACATCCAGCGATCAATCCCACGTCCGCGAAATCGACGATGCCGAGCCGATCAGGCTTGCGCCGCGCGATGGGCGTCCGCGGGCCGTCCACCTGGCGGCGGTACACAGTGGCGGTCGCGGTATCGGGGCTGTCGACCCGCCACACAATGTGGACGGTTCCGGAGTCCACCGAACTGGTGCCAACCGGAACAATGACTACGCACGGTCCACGGACCGGCGTGCCGTCGGGCGCGAGTCGGGAGGTGAACACGGCGCTCGAGGGAAGCCGGGTATCCTGCCAGGCGACGATCGCTCCGCTCGACCCATCGGCGACGAGGCGTGGAATGACATGGTCTCCCGGGCCGGTGCAGACCGGCACGCCGTTCGCGGTCCAGCTGAGGGCGCCCGATGCCAGCACGTGCTGAGCGTAGACGTGCCAGTCATTGCCAGAGCGTCGGTCCTGCCACGAGACGAAGACGCCTCCCGTTCCGTCCTGCGCGAGCGAGGGCGCCATCTGGACTCCCGGGGCGCTGCACAGCGCGAGGCCGTTGTGTGGCCAGCCGGCCGGGACCGAGCCGTCCGGCAGCACGTGCTGGAGGTAGACGTCGCCACTGTCGGCGCGCATGTCGCGCCACGCGATGAACGCGCCACC
>VBOY01000110.1 GCA_005893295.1 Candidatus Eiseniibacteriota bacterium
CACGCGCACCGGCAGATTGGGCTTGTCGCGCTGGTTGAGCCAGCTCGCCGCCTCGATCAGGATCGGCGGCGTCGTGGCCGGCGTCACCGCCACCGTGCGGCCGGGCGTCATCGCGGGCAGCTCGCGCGCCGAGAGCAGCATGATCGGCCCATCGGCGCTGTCGAGCCGATAGGCGCTCACCTTGAATCCCTGGCCGACGAAGTTGCGCTTGTTGCCGGCCCTGTCCTTGGCCTCGAGCACGTACGAATAGGTGAGACCGGGGACCACCGGAGCACCACCCTGCGATCTCCCATCCCACGCGATCTCGCGTGGCGGCTCCCCTTGCCCCGAGTAGGTCGCCACGGTCTCACCACGGGCATTGACGATGGCCAGCTTCCACGACGAAACCCCCTTGAGATCGGGCCGGAAGCGCGCCACCGCCCCCGAGGCGAAATGACTGAGCCACGGATGTGCGACGTAGGGGGAGGGCTCGTGCGCAGACTGCATGACGAGCGGCTGCGCCAGATCGGGCACGGTCCGATCCAGCACGTCGCGGGCGCTGCCCCAATCGAGGCCGGGCGCCTTGGACGGATCGAGCTCCACCTTGAGGTCGGGCCGGTCGAACTCGAGTCGAATGCGATCCTCGCCCTCGACCACCAGGCTCTTGAACACGGTGCCCTCTTGGCCGCCGTGCATGGTCATGGTCGAATCGTCGCTCGACGACCTCGAGCGCCCGCCCGAGGGCGCGGACGTGCCAAGCGCCCCCGTGGCGGTGCTCGGCGCGGTCACGGCGCCGGACTTCGAAGTCGCCGGCGTCGTCACGGCACGAGCAGGCGCCTTCACGGCGCCGGTCTTCGGTTTCGCGGTCGTCGCGGCGCGGGTGGGTGCGGCGGCGATCATCAGGCACAGCGCAAAGGTCGCGAGTCTCGCCATGGCTAGCCTGCCTCCCGCAGGCGGAAGCGGAAGGTGATGGTTCCCCATTGCTCGCCGGTGCGACCACCGGTGAGCGGCTGGAAGCGCCAGGCCCTGAGCGCCACCCGCGCGCTTTCGTCGAAGTCCTCGAAGCCCGCGGTCTTCTGCACCAGCACGTTCTCCTTGATGCTGCCGTCGGGCCGGACCACGAAGTAGAGCGTCACCGAGCCCTCCACCGCGTCACGCTTGGCCCATTCGGGATAGATCGGCGTGGTGTGCTGGATCACCGGACGATCGGCGACCGGCCCCATGAGCTGAGCACCGGCCAGAGTGCGCCGCGCCGAAGACTCGCCGCCGCGCGCCGGGGCCGAGGCCTCCGACGCTGCCGCCGGCAGCCCGGTCGTCACCACCGCGGGGCCGGCGCCGCCGCCGCTGCCGCCGCGCGTGAGGCGCAGCGCCGGTCCGGCTCCGGTGCCGGCGCCGCCGCGGGTGAGCGAGATCGGCCCGCTGCCGCTGCCGAGGCTCGCCGGCGCGTTCGCCGCCGAGCCGAGCACGCCGCTCGGAGCGCCGCGCGCCGCGACGCCGCTCGCCGAGACCACCTCGCGGCTCTGCATCGAGACCAGCCGCGCGGCGATCCGGTCCTCGAGCGCGGTGGTGGTCTGCGGCTCAGGCACGATCTCCGCATCGGTGCGGGCGCGCGCGAAGCGCTGCTCGCGAGCGCTCGGCCGCGGCATCCCTTTGATCACTTCGCCCGACGAAGCGGACGCGGCGGCGGCCGGGGCCGGTGCCAGGTCGCCCGGCTCGAGCAAGGTGATCTCGGTGAACTCGGGCGCCTTCTGCGCCGCGGGCTTCAAGATCGCGAGCCACAGCACCAGCAACACGTGCGCGACCACGCTGATCGTCATGGTGCGACGCGTGCGCGCGCGCACCACCAGATAATCGGATCGCAGCGCGATCCGCGGCGGCCCCAGGGTCGGCATCGTGATCGCGCTCATCGGCCCTCCTCGGTCTTCTGGCGCGTCGCGACCGCCAGGCGCGCCGCTCCGGCCGCGCGCGCTTGCTCGAGCACGTCGCGCAGGCTCGCGTAGGGCGTGTTGGTGTCCGCGCGCACGATCACCAGGATGTCCTGATTGCCAGGCAGCGCCAGGTGCCGCGCCAGTGCCGAGGTCAGGCCTTCGGCGGCGACCCGCTCGTTGTCCACCGCCAGCGAGCCGTCGGAGGCCATCGTGATGCTGAGATTGCGCTCGTCTTCGGCCTCGCGGGTGCGCGCCTGTGGCAGGTTCACCGGCAGGTCGGCCACCGAAAGCATGGGTGCCGTCACCAGCAGGATGATCACCAGCACCAGCGCCACGTCGATGATCGGCGTGACGTTGATCTTGGTGATCGGCTCGACTTGAGTCACGGGGCGGCGTCTCATGCTAGCTGCCCACCACCGCGATGCGGGCGGCGCCCACGCTCTTGGCCTCGTCGAGCACGCCGACGAACGCGCCGTGCGGGACCTCGTCGTCGCAGCGCACCACCACCATGCGTGTCGCGCTCTGCTCGATCAGCGGCTTCAAGGTCACGCCCAGCGCCTCGCGCGGCACGACCAGGCGGTTCACTCCGATGGTTCCGTCGGCGTGCACGAACAGCTCGATGCGCTCGGTGCGCGCCATCTCGGCCGCCTGCTTGCCCGCGCGGCTCGCCGTGTTGATCGCGATGCTCGACTGGAAGGCGAGCGGCGTCGCCACCATCAGGATCACCACCAGCACCAACGACACGTCGATCAACGGCGTCATGTTGGGCTCGACGATGGCGTCGCTACCACGGGAGGGACGGCGCTTGGAAGCCATGATCAGGCGACCTCGGCGAACATCGCGGTCTGCGGGCGAAGCTCGGCCGGGCGGGATCTGGACTCGCCACGGCTCTGGTCCATCGCGATGCGGATCGTGCGCGCATGGTTCTCGGCCACGGTCAGCATCACCTGAGTGCGCCGCACGAAGTGGTTGTAGAGCATCACCGCGGGCACGGCGACCAGCAGGCCGGCCGCGGTCGTGAACAGCGCTTCGGCGATGCCGGCCGCGACCACCGAGGGCCCCGCCGAGCCGGTGCGCGCCATGTCGTGGAACGCGCGCATGATGCCCCACACCGTTCCCAGCAGACCGATCAGCGGCGCGGTGTTGCCCATCGTCCCGAGCCAGCCGAGATGGCGCTCGAGCTGGAGCTTCTGGTCGCTGAGCGCGATCTGCATCTTCTCCTCGACCGCATCGGTGCCCAGGCTTGGATTCTCGACCACCTGGCGCGCCACCGCTCCCACCGGGTGCGGTGTGGTGGCGCACAGCCAGGCCGCCTCCTTGAGATTGCCGGTCCGCACGCGCTCGATGGCGCCGCTCAAGAGCTGGTCGGGATGGCCACGCCGGCGCCAGAAGTAGACGAGGCGTTCGAGCGCGAAGCCGAAGGTGATCACGCTGCAGGCCAGGATGATCAGCATCACCGGGCTGTTGCGCATCGCCTGAATCCAGTCGAAGTTCTCGAACATGAGAAGGACTCCCGTGTTTGGAGGTGAGGTGCTCTAACGCTTGCGGCCTTCGAGCTGCGAGGCGCGGTCGGTCGCCGCCGCCACCAGCTCGGGGTCGGTGGAGTTCCGCATGATGTCCTTGTAGGCGGCCAATGCTCGGGGAATGTCCTTGCGCGCCTCGTAGAGCGCGGCGCAGCGCGCCACGGCCGAGAGGCGGAAAGGATGATCGCGATCCGTGGCCTCGACGGCGCCCTGATAGGCCTTGAGCGCCCCGTCGCGGTCGCCCAGCTGCTCGCGCGCGTGGCCGAGGCGGTAGTGAGCCTCGATCGTGAGGCCCGCGGAAGGGCGAGCGGCGAGCGCGGTCTCGTATTCCTTGACGGCGGCGGCGAAATCACCGTTCGCCTCGTCGAGATCTCCGAGCTGCAGCGCCACGTCGGCCGCGCGCGCGTCGTTGCCGAAGTCGGAGCGGTACTGCTCGAGCGCGGTCCGCGCTTCGGCGGTCTCACCGAGTTGGCGCTGGCACAGGGCCAGGTTGTAGCGCGAGGCGGCGCGCACCTCGGGGCCCGCCGAATCCTCGAGCGCCCGGGTGAAGGCCACCGCCGCCTGCATCCAGTCCTTGGACTCGAACCGCATCAGCCCGACGCGGAAGTGCACGGTCGACGCGAGCTCGCTCTGCGGGAAGAACGCCAAGAACTGCTCGTAGGCCTGGAGCGCCTGGTCACGATCGCGGGCCTGCGCGTAGGCATCGGCCATCAGGAACTGTGCGTGGTCGGCCGCCGAGTAGCCGGGGAACTGGCTCACCACGCGGCGGAACTGCTCGGCGGCGTCGGTCCAGCGCTTCTCCTGGTACAAGCGCTTGGCGATCTGGAAGCGGGCGTCGGCGGCGAACGCGCTGGTCGGATACTGCTCGACCAGGGTCTCGAGCGTCTGCGTGCCGGTGCTGCTCTGGCTCAGTCGATAGAGCGCGCGCTCGGTGCCGCGGGTCGCCTCCTTGGCGGCGGGAGTCCCCGCATACTTCTCGATCACGGTCGAGAACGCGCTCAGCGCCGCGGCGTCGTGCCCGGCGTTGTACTCGCACTGAGCGAGACGAAGGCTCGCGAGCGAAGCCGCGGGGCTGCCCGCGAAGTGCGCCAGCAGGCCCTCGTAACAGCGCTTGGCTTCTTTGTAGCGCTCGGCCTGCGCGCTCGGCGAGCGGGCTCGAGGTGGTGTCGCGCATGAGGGTTTCCCACCGATCCACGGCGTCGCCGGCGCGCTCGAGCCGCAGATAGCAGAGGCCCGCCTGGTACAGCGCCAGCGTGCGGCGCGGATGGCCGGGGAAGCGCTTGAGGAAGTCTTCGTAGGCGCCCGCCGCCTCCTTGTAGCGTTTCTGGTTGAAGCGTTCGTGCGCGATGTCCAGGAACGCCGAGCTCACGACCTCGTCGTCGCCGCTCGCGCCGTAGCGCGCCAGCAGCCGCTCTTCGGTCGCGATCGCCAGGCTGTCGTTACCCTGGCGCGCCTGGGTCCAGGCCAAGAGCTTGATCGCCGACGCTCCCACCGGATGATCCGGGAAGTCGCGCGTCAGCTCTTCGAGCGTCTTCTGCGCCTCCGGGTAGCGGCCCTGGGCGGCCGCGGCGTCGGCGTCGATCAGCAGCGCGTAGGCGCGCCACGCCGAGTGACTGGCCGGCATCTGCTGCAGCAGCAAATGAGGCGCCCCCGAGAGCTGACCCAGGTCGCCCGCGCGATGGTAGCAGAGCTGGAGCAGGCACAACGCCGCCTCGACCAGCTCCTGGTGCTCGGGCCGCGCGAACACGACGTGGCCGCCTTGGTCTTTCTTGGCCGCGTAGCGATCGAGCACCAGCTGGAAGTAGGGTGCGGCCGCCAAGGGCTTGTTCTGATCCATCAAGCCCACGCCGGCGAGGTACGCCGCCGCCGGCGCCTCGGGCTCGAGCGGATAGCCGGCCACCACCGCCTGATAGCTGCCGGTCGCATCGGAGCGCCGGCCCATGGCGTCGAGCGAGCGCGCCACGCGGTACTGAGCGCTCGCCGCGACCTTGTGCTGGAAGTACTGCGAGAGCACACGGTTGAACTCGACGATCGCCTCGGCCGGCTTGCCCTGGGCCACCAGGGCTTCGCCCACCAGGAACTGGGCGCGCGCCGCCACATCGCTGCCCGCGTGGCGCTCGGTCACGCCGCGCAGCATCCCGAGCGAGGAGTCGGTCCCGCCCGAGAGGAACACGGCTCCCGCGGCGCGCAGCTCGGCTTCGGCTTTGACCGCGGGGTCGCTCACCTTGGCACCCACACGCGCGAACTCCTCGGCGGCGCTGCGATAGTCGCGGGCCTCGAGAAACGCGTTCGCCTTGGCGAGCAGGGCGTGATCGCGAAGCGGCGAGTCGGTGTAGCGCTCGCCGACTTCTTGGAAGGCGGCGGCCGCCTTGAGCAGCGATCCCTTGGATTCCAGGCACATCGCCTTGAGATAGAGAGCCGACGGGCCCATCGGCTTCGCCCCGAGCAGCGAGAGCGCGTCGTCGACCTTTCCCGTGGAGTACGCCACCATGGCCTTGGCGAGAACCAAGCGCTGGTCTTTCTCCATCCAGGGGTAGGCCGCAGTCAGACCAGGGATCAGCTTCTGAGCCGCCGCGACCTCACCCCGTCGCATCGCGTTCCAGATCTGTGCGAGACGCGCCGCAGGCATCAACGGACTCGCCGGGAAGCGCTTCTCCCATTGGATCCAGGCGCGCGCCGCCTCCGCATCGCGGCCCTGGGCCTCGAGTGCTTCGATCGCCGCGAACGCCGCGTCGTCGGCAAAGCGGCTCTTGCCGTCTTTCACCGCTTCGCCGAGCGTCTCTGCGGCTTTCCGGTAGTTGCCGAGCTCGTACTGGATCTTGCCGGCGAGGAAGCGGGCCGCGGCGCGCTGATCGGGGTCCACATCGCCACGTAGCACCTGGTCCACGGACTGACTCGCCTGCTCCAGCGCCGCGAGCCGCTGCTCGTCGGCCAGTTGTCGCGTCTGTTCGAATGCATCGCCAACCTCCGTTGTGTGCGGTGCAGGTGGAGCCTCGCGCGCCGCCTTGGAGGCGGCCCAGGTCGCCGGGCACGTGGCGACGGTGGTTCCGGCGGCAGAAAGCACCGCCGCGAGCGCGAGGCTGGTCGCCAGAGGGCGCCGAATCATTTGGGCTGCTCCTCGCTCTGTCCCACCGGGACCACGGGCACTTCGCCTTGCGGACCGGTGGTGGAGATCGTGACCTGTCGGACCGACGCCAGGACCTCGCGGCCGACGCGATCCTTGACCGACAGGCGGTAGTGGTAGATGCCGTCCGCGAGCGGCAGACCGTTCTCGTCCTTGCCGTCCCATTGCACGTGGGCGGGCGGCTGGCCGGCGCCGCTGAAGCGACGCACCACTTCGTCCGACTTGTTGACGATCTCGAGCGTCCAGCGGTCGGGGTCGGCCTTGGTGCGCGCGTTGAGCGTGATCTTGGTGACCGCGTGCTCGCCGGTGGGCGAGAACACGTCGGGATCGGCCTTGGCGCTGGCGAAGAACCCGCCGAAGCGATAGCTGATGCCGATTCGATGGGTCATGCCGAGCGGCTGGTCGGCGACGCCGTAATCGATCTGGTACTGGGGCGCGAAGCGATAGCTGAAGCCGCCGGTGCCGTAGGCGTCGTCGAAGCCGACGCGCAGCGTGATCCCGCCCTGGAGCCAGTACTCGGCGCCCGCGTGGAGTCGGGTGCCGAGCCCTTCGGCTTGATCCACTTGCACGGCGACCAAGCCGCGCCCGTTGAGCACGCGGGCGGCGGCGCCGCCGCGCACGTTCACCGGGTAGGTCTCGGCCTTGTCGCGCAGCGAGATGCTCGGGCCGCCCAGGTTGGCGACCGTCGCGCCGATGCGCACGCTGGGCGATACGTCGTACCAGCCGCCGACGTCCACGCCGAAGCCGCCGCCGTTGAAGTCCTCGACCGTCTGCTGCACCAATTTCAAGTTCGTACCGAGGGCGAAGCGCGGCGTGAAGGCCCGTGACATGGTGAACAAGTAGGCGGTCTCACCCTGCTTGAACGTGCCGAGTGGATCGTTCATGTCGTTGGTCTTCTGGAACTGTCCCGACGACAGGGACAGGATCGAGAGCCCGAAGCTCGGGAGCCAGCTCCCGGGCACGGCGAGGCTGAAGCCGTTGATCTGGGTGTCCTCGAACAGGCGCGCGTTCTCGAAGCGCACCTCGTTCTGGTCCATCCCCGAGATCCCGGCGGGATTCCACAGGATCCCGAGCGGATCATCGGCGGTGGCGACGTAGGCGCCGCCCAAGCCGAGCGTACGGGCGGTGGTGTAGCGCGACAGCCATTCACCGGGGCCACCGGCGTTCGCCTCTTGGGCGCGCGCCGGCCGCGGCGCGGTGAGCGTCACTGCGAGGGCGGCTACGGCGGCCGCGCGGATCGATGCCTTCATCGTCGTGTTCATGAGGGCGCCTCCTAGCGGACGACCGCGATCTTGCGGCGGATGACGTGCATGGTTTCACCCGTTCCCTGGGCCTCGATGAGAGCGATGTAGCCGCCGCTCGCGACCACATCGCCCTTGCCGTTCTTGCCGTCCCACGTGACTTCGTTGAGCCCCTGGACTCCGCCGGTCTCACCCTTGGCGAAGGTGCGGCGCAGCACCAGGTCGCCGCTCAAGGTGAAGATCCGCATCGTGACGTTCGCGTAATCGTTCAGCTTGTAGGCGATGATCGTGGCCTGAGCCGGCGGGTGGAACGGATTCGGGTAGTTGGTCGCGAAGCCGCCCTTGGCGTACGGATCGACGAAGGCGGTCTCGAGGGTGAAGTCCTGGACCACGCCTGCCGAGGAGGCCCGGATCCCGTCCAGCTCGGGCTGCCGCGGGCTCAGGAAGTCGACGGGCGCGGTACCGTCGGCGGCCGTGACCGACACCACCGTGGTGCGGCGGGGCGTCAGGCTGTCGATCGGGCTGAGCGTGCCGGCGCCGGACAGCATCTGGAACGTCATCGGGCTGTCGGGCACGCCGTTGTTGTAGGCGTCGGTCAGCCGGCCGGCGAGCCTGGCGTGCTTGTCTCCGCCCACCCACAACGGCTTGGTGATCTGGATCATGGCCGGCACTCCCGGCCCGATGTCGATCGCGTTGCTGGTGGCGGGGGCGTTGCCGGCATCGTCGCTCGCCACGATCACGATCGGCTCGGCGTACGTGTAGGTCTCCGACACCGAGCGCTGGCCCTGGAGCAGCTGGAACTGCGTGGTGAGCAGGGTGCCGCGACCCGGCTGTCGGGTCGAGGCGTTCTGCACCACGACGGTGACGAACGAGTTGATCTCCTGGATCACGCTGCCGGCGTCGTTCGTCACCTTGACCGTGAGCGTGAACGTCTCGCCGGCGCGGCCGGTGGCCGGCGTGATCGACGCCTCGAGGTGGAACCCGCTCGAGATCGCGCGCACCTGGGTGCTGCTGCCCTGGATCGAGGGGCGGGTGACGTCCGAGACGTTGATCTGGTTGTAGCCGCCACGCGCGAGCCGCATCGGCAGGTCGACGCGCCCGTCCACCAGCGGCGCATCGGGGGGAAGCTGGGCGAGCGGATCGTCCGAGGTGATGTGGACCACGTCGGTGACGCCGGTGACCGGGTTCCACCACTGGTCCGTGGAGAGCACGGTGACGTTGAACGCATAGTTGATCGACTGGTCCGTGGCCGCGCCACCGCGGCCGTTCGGCAGACCGGGGGCCGGGAACTCGCCCGGCGCCAGGATCAAGAGGCGAGCGAACGGCCCGCCGTTCACCGGCACCGCCGACGAGGTGTCCGACTTGAGGCCGGGCACGGTGATGTCCGTCGCCCAGATGCGCTGGAGTCCAGTTCTATAGAGCGTGGTCGGGATCAACGCTTGCCCGTTGGTGAGCCGTGCGTGCGCCGGCATGCCCGCGAACGCGTCGGTGGAACCGAGCGCGATGCTGTCGTTGACCGCCGGCACCAGGTTCCAGAACTGGTCCACTGCCCGCACCGTCAGCGTGAAGGCGGTGCCCGCCTGCTGAGCGGTGGGTGTGCCTTCCCGGCCGTCCGCGGTGCCGCCGCGTGGCGACTCGCCCGGGACCAGCACCTGAACGCCGGCTTGCGGGCCGGGGTCGACCGCGAAGGTGTTGCTGGTTCCGGTGTGAGGCGGCGCCGAGAAGTCTGAGCAGGTGAAGGATACCGCGCCGCCCGAGCCCTTGAAGACCATCGGGCCGGCCCACACACCGTTCGAGAACGTGACGAACTCAGGCGCGATGCTGCCGGCTCCGGTGTTCGCCTGGAGCACCGCGTCGCCGGCGTAGTTGGGGATCGTGTTGCCGTTCGCGTCGGTGGCCCGGATCGTGACCGCCACCGGCACTCCCGCGGTCTGGGGCGAGGCCACGCTCGAGATCACGAAGTGGTCCACGCCAGCCGGGATCACCGCGATCGCGGGGCTGGTCGTGCCCTGGATCGAGCCGTTGGTGAGGTCGGACACGGTCAGCGTCTGGGTGCCCACGGTGCCGAGCGAGACGTTGAACTGACGGAATCCATTGTTGAGCGTGCCCGTCACCGGCGTGCTGGCAGCCGGGTCGTTCGAGGTGATGCGCACGTTGTCGGCGCTCGGGGCCGGGTTCCAGTAGGCGTCGGTCGCCCACACGCTCACGGTGAACGCGCGGCCCGCGCTCTGGGTCGCGGGCGACCCGGTCGTCCCCGAGATACTCCCAGGCAGCGGAGTCTGGCCCGGCACCACGATCTGCACCTTCGAGAAGGGCGCGGGATGTACCGTGAACGGATCGCTGGTGCCGTTCTTCTGCGGCGCGTTGTCGAGATACGCGTACGCGTTCACGTTGCCGCGGTTGATGCTGGTCTCGTCGGCGCGATAGAACGTCACCGATCCGCTCCACGTGCCGCCCGAGAGCGTCACGTACTCGGGCGACACGCGGCCGTCACCGTAGCTGGTGATTTCCTTGAGGTGGATCTGGCCGTTGTAACCGGTGACCGTGTTGCCGCTTGGGTTCACCGCCCGCACCGAGAGCGACATCGGGGTGCCGGCGTACTGGTTCTTCTGGTTGATGGTCCCGAAGACGAAGCCCTGGAGCACCAGCGACGCGACCGACGAGGACGTTCCGTCCGGTATCGTGCCGTCGGTCTGGTCGTGAGCGAACACCGTGAAGGTGCCGCCGGCGTTGAACGTGACCGAAAAGGTCGCGACGCCGTTCGCGAGCTGGGCCGGCGTGGGCAGCGTGGCGCTGGCGTCCGAGCTCAGGATCTGGACCGCGTCGGTGATCGACAGCACCGTGGTCCAGGTGTCGTCGCAGGCGCGGACCGTCACGTTGAACGGCACCCCGGCGGTCTGAGCCTGGGGCGTTCCGGTCTTGCCGGTTGGAGTTCCAGGCGCGGGCGACTCGCCCGGAAGCAGCACTTGAAGCCGAGAGTACGGGCCCGCGGCGACCGCCGTGGCCCACAGCAACCCCGCGCACACCGCGAGGGGGAGAACCCGCGTGAGTCGCAAGTGTCACCTCACTGAGAACGATGTCGCGCGGGCGGCTCTTGACCCCCCGCGTGTTGTCGCGTCGTGGGGCGGGGAACGCGACGGCGGTCACTGCCCGCCGGCCGAATGCCGGTGGGCGCCTCGTCCGCCCTCGCAGGGGATGTGCCGCGGCATCGTGCAGAAGGCCGCCAACCCTTTCGGGCGTCGAGAGTCGGGCCCTTGCGTTGTGCGAAATGATTTCCCGAGCGCTCAGAGAAGCGCTGGTCCGTGGGTGAATCGCCCCCGCTCGATCCGTGCGATCCGCTCGGCTCGCGGTGCAGGGCGCGACGCGGAGCGGGACGCGATGCGGGGGCGATGCGGTCGGCTTCGCTCAGTGACCAGCCAGCACCAGCCGGGTGGTTCGGCGTCCGGCCGGCGTCGTGACCTCGACCAGATAGACGCCCGCCGGTGCGGTCTTGCCGCGCTCGGTCTTGCCGTCCCACACCTCGTGGACGCTGCCGGGGCCGCGCACGCCGTCGGCGAGTCGCGCCACGCGACGTCCGTGCGAGTCGAACACGTCGAGGCGGATCGGGGCGGGTTGAGCCAGATCGAACTCGATCGAGACCCCCGAGGAGATGGCGAAGCAGGGGTTCGGCGAGGCGCGGAGCGTCGAGGCGCCCGGACCGTCGACCACGCCCGCCGGTGGGCCGGTGTAGGCGATGCGGTGGATTTCGCCCGGGAACTGCTGCACGTAGTAGAGCGCGCCGTCGGGCCCGATGAGCCAGTCGGACACGTTCGTGATGCCGGTTCCCCAATCCGTGGCGCTCGGCTGCCCAGGCACCATCGGTGGGTTCACCCAGGTCGAGCCGTTCCTCACCACGCGGCGAAGGAAGCCTTGGTAGTAGTCGGCGAAGAAGTAGCAGCCGTTGTATCCGGCGGGGAAGTCGTACGTGCCTCCCGCGACCGGCCGATAGAGCGTGGCGCTGATGATCGCCGCCGTGAAACCAGTGCGGTCGTAGTACGTGATCGGCGGATCGTAGGCCCCCGTTCCGACCGGTTCGGTGCATCCAGCTTGGGTGCGCGAACCGGGTCCCTCGCGGAACGGCCAGCCGAAGTTCTCCCCGCCCACCGCCTCGTCCGCTTCTTCCCACATGGATTCGCCCACATCGCCGATGAACACGTGCCCCGACACGGGGTCGATGTGGAATCGGAAGGGGTTGCGCAGGCCATAGCAGAAGGTCAGGCCGGCGTTGGCATTCGTGGCCGGGAACGGATTGTCCGATGGCCTGATCAAGCTCTTGGCGGGGGGTCCGGGGCCGGGTTGCGGAAGGGCAGACACGTCGAGCCGCAGGATGACTCCCTTGAGCCGGGTCGAATCCTGAGCGGCGCATGGATCCGCATCCTCGCCGATGCTCGCGTAAAGCTTGCCGTCGATTCCGAAGCGCAGCGTGCCCCCGTTGTGGTTGGGGGCGTTGTCGGGGATGTCGGTGATGACGTTGAAGCGCGAGCCGAGCGAGAGGTTGCTGCTCGCCGAGTTGCTCAGGTCCCCGCTGGCGGTGAACATCGCGATGTAGATCACGTTGCCCGGCGTGCGATCGAAGTAGACGTAGACGTACGGTCGGGCAGGCCAGCCGGGGTCGATGGCGATGCCGAGCAGGCCCTGTTCACCTCCCGTCATCACGACGTCGCTGATGTTGAGGATCGGATCGGTCGAGCCGATCGCGCCCCCCACCAGGAGCCGGATGTTCCCGGTGGTCTGCTCCACGATGAGCGCGCGGCCGTCGGGCAGGAACGCCATGCTGGTCGGCTGGCTCAGCCCCGAGACCACGAGCTGATCTTGGAAATTCGTGGGAAGCACCACAACCGCACGCGCCGGAGGCGCGACGCACCACTGCGTCGCGGTTGCGATCAGCAAGGGGGCGAGGAACGCGCACCCCGAGGAAGGTGCAACCAAGACGTGACGTCGCGAAGTCATTGCAGATCCCTTTCTGCGACCAATGCGGGGCGGCAACGAGAGGAACGCGCACCCCGAGGAAGGTGCAACCAAGACGTGACGTCGCGAAGTCATTGCAGATCCCTTTCTGCGACCAATGCGGGGCGGCAACGAGGGCGACGGCGCGTATTCTAGTGGATCGGCCGGCGTGGAGCACGTGCGCCTGCGGAGTCGAGCTAGGGTGGCTCCGGGCTCCTTGGGACCCTGGGTTGGCCAGATGTGAGGCAATCTAGCCCACGCGAGTCTCTCGATCGGCCCGGCTGGAGCGGAGCATGAAGCTGTTGATTCTCGGCGGCACATTGTACCTCGGCCGGCACGGCGTGGACGCGGCGCTGGCGCGTGGGCACGAGGTGACGCTCTTCAACCGAGGCCGCACGAGTCCGGAGCTGTTCCCGAAGGTCGAGCACCTGCGCGGCGACCGCGACGGGGATCTCGACGCGCTCCGGGGAAGACGCTGGGACGCGGTGCTGGATCCCTCCGGCTACCTGCCGCGTGTGGTGCGCGATTCGTGCGCGCTGCTGCGTGATGCCGTGGAGCTGTACATCTTCGTTTCGAGCATCAACGTCTATGCGGATCCCACCAAGCAAGCCATCGTGGAGTCCGATGCCTTGGCGACGTTGCCGCCCGGGACACCCGAGAAGCTCCGTGGAGAAACCTATGGGCCGCTCAAGGCACTCTGTGAGCGCGAAGTGCTGGCCACGTTCGGGCATCGAGGCGCGGTGGTGCGCTCAGGCCTGATCTTCGGCCCGCACGACGCTACGGATCGGTCCTCCTACTGGCCGCGGCGCGTGGAGGAAGGAGGGGAGGTGCTGGCGCCGGGCGGGCGCGAGCGCGGGGTGCAGCTGATCGACGTGCGGGACCTCGCTACCTGGCTCGTGCACCTGGCTGAAACCCGCAGCGTCGGCGTGTTCAACGCCACCGGGCCCGACTACCGGCTCACCATGGAACGCTTCCTCGAGACATGCCGCCAAGTCACGAACAGCGACGCTCGTTTCGTGTGGATGGACGAGGCGTTCCTTCTGGAGCAGGAGGTGGGACCGTACAGCGAGCTGCCGCTGTGGGTGCCGGAGCGGTTGCACGCGTTCGCCACCGTCAATTGCGGGCGCGCGCTCGCGGCGGGTCTCAGATTCCGCCCCCTTGCCGACAGCATCCGCGACGTGCTCGAGTGGTCGCGCACCCTACCGCCGGGTCCGCGGACCATGCAATGGGGCGAGGTCTCGATCCCGCCGGCAATGCGCCGCGAGCGCGAGGCGGAGCTGCTGCGGGCTTGGCATGCCCGGGCCGTGGCTCCACCGAAAACGTGATCGGTTTTCTACAGTGCGAAATGAAGTCCGATCCCGTAGTACCGCACGTCCGATTGGAAGAACTGACCATAGGGCGATGGCCCATCGTAGTAGTGGCCCAGCACGCTCCAGCGGCGCGAGGCGTGCAGTGCCTCCTTCGCGCGGCTGATCTCGAAGCCGGCTCGCACACTCCAGCCCGTTTCCCAGTCGGCTAGCTTCACCGTCTTGACGTCTCCGGCGGCCACCAGCCGCACGCTCGCCAACGATCCGAGTCGGAGCGCAGAGGCCCTCTGCCTGAGCTCCACGCCGCCATGAAACAACCGCGTTTCGACGTTGCTCGGAGTTGCGTTGAAGAAATATTCCCCTCCGGCGTAGACGCGGAGCGGCCCCTCGTCGAGGGACAGGATTTCCTCTGCGGATTGGAACGCGAAGTTCTCGCGCGGAATCCTCGACCGCAGCACGAATTCGTCGCCGAGATGCGAACTCTGGTGATAGATGCGCGTCCGGGCGGACAGAGGTCCCCGACGGAAGGTCACCGGCAAGCTGACCAGATAATCCGCGTTGATCAGGTCGTAGGAGGGAGTATTCAGGTCGAACTGCGCAA
>VBOY01000111.1:0-6480 GCA_005893295.1 Candidatus Eiseniibacteriota bacterium
AGGACGAGAACTCGGGCAAGACGATGCTGGGGCGGGTCGGGTTCGCGCCGTGGCCGGGGGTGCGCTTCGGCGTCTCGGGCGCTTATGGGCCCTACATGGCTCAGGTACTGCAATCGAGCCTGCCGCCTGGGCACCGCGTGGACGACTACAAGCAGAAGCTCGGCATGACCGACCTCGAGCTGCTGGCGGGCCACGTGGAGGCGCGGGGCGAAGCCGCGCGCAACGTGTGGCAAACGCCGATGGTCGGGAACCTCGAGGTCACGAGCGGCTACTTCGAGCTCAAGTACGCCCTGCCATTCGGTGCGTACGTGGCGGGTCGCTACGATGTCGAGCGCTTCGGCGAGATCGCCGACTCGACTGGTACTCGGCGCCCCTGGGACTCGAACATCACCCGCTACGAGTTGGGCGTCGGCTACCGCTTCGACCGAAACGCGTGGGCCAAGCTGGTCTACCAGCGCTCCGAGCTCGAGACCGAAGGGGCGGCCGAAGAGTACGTAGGGCCGTCGCTGGTGGCGGCCCAGCTCGCGATCACCTTCTGAACGGGGAAGGCCCGCCCGGAGGCCTGCGCGTCTCGAAATGCCGTGCGGTCTCGAGAGCGCGTTCGGCCAGCGCCAGGTTGTCCTTTGCGCCCGCGTGCGCGGGGTCGAGTCGTAGGGCTTCGCGGGCCGCGTCCCGCGCCTCCCGGTAGCTCCCGAGCGAGAGCAGGCCGGCGGCCAGATTGCTCCACGCCGAGACGCGAGGGACGATCTCGTTCCTCCAATCGCGGTGGAGCGCCAGGCGCAGCGTGTCGACGCCGTCCGCATAGCGTCGCTGCTCGAGCGCGATCGCCCCGAGCAAACCCAGGGGCTGGCCGAGGTCCGGATAGAGTGATGCCGAGCGCAGCGCCAGGGCGCGGGCGTCGGCGTATCGGCCGAGCTGGACCAAGACGTATCCGGCGCGATCGAGGATTTGCGCATTCGCCGAATCCCTGCCGATCGCCTGGCCCAAGGTGCCGCGGGCTTCCGCCGCCGCCGCAACCGACCCCGTAAGCCGTGCGCGCTCCGCTTGGATCTCTCCCAAGCCGGTCCAGTAGCTCCCGTTCTGTGGCTCGATCGCGACGGCCCGCCGTGCGGCCGCGAGCGCCTGGTCGAGCCGAGCACCGCGGGCGCCCGTGACGGGCTCTGCGCGGGCCTCGTCGAGATGGATCTGGGCGAGGCGCGCCGCGTAGCGCGCATCCCAAGGCGCCGCGCTCTCCGCGGTGGTGAGCCATCGGGCCCGTTCCGAGCTCGCCCCCGCGCGGGAGCGCTGCTCGGCGGCCTGCGCGCGCCACGGCCGGACGACCAGCGGGCCCATCGCTAAGACCGCGAGTCCGCCCGCCACCACGATCGCCCAGCGTGGCGGCGGGCGCGATCGCGCGGCGTTTGATCCTTTCGGCACACCGGTGGCGGCGAGCCAGCCGGCGAGGGCCGCGGCGAGCACGCCCAGGCTCACCACGGTGAAGCTCGCCAGGTCCTGCACGGCGAAGGCGATGAGCGCCGCCGCCGCCGGGACCGCGAGGCGCCGCGTCGCGGTCGGCCCGCGGCGCAATGTCCGCCATGCCTCGCGCGCTGCGAGCAGGATCACCAGCAGGGCGGCGATTCCTCCCACGGCTCCTTGGGTCGCCACGATATGGAGCGCCTCGTTGTGAGCCTTGGTCGGCGTCCCTCCCCACTCGGTTCGCCAGTAGTCGGCGGTGCGGTAGGCCGGAAAGACAACGGCGAAAGCGTCGAGCCCAACACCGAGGACCGGATGGTCGGCCGCCATGCGGAGCCCTGCTCCCCAGATGTGGAGGCGAGACTGCGTCGACGGAGCCCGGATGCTGGCGATCTCCCGCACGCGCGTGGCCAGGGAGCGCCCGAGGCCCGGGCGGGCGACGAGGAACGCTCCCGCCACCGCCGCGACTGCGGCGGCCACGCCGAGCGCCCGGCCGAGCGTGGGCGAGGGGCGAAGCGCCTTGCCCTTCTCGTCCCGGGCCGCCGCGAGCGGTCGCAGTGCCAGCAGCGCCACGGCCGCCGCCACGAGAGCAAGCCACGCACCACGCGACAGGGTGGCCGCCAGCGCCACCAGCGAACCGGCCACGAGCGCGAGCCAGGCGACACGGACGGTCGTGCTCCGCGCGCGCATCGCCCGGTCGATCGAGAGCGGTAGCATCATCGCCAGATAGGCGCCGAGGAAGTTGGGATGTCCCAGGGTGCCGAACACGCGGAACGCGCCGCCGAACACCGCGAGGCGTCCCCAGGTGAGCGGATCCAGGCCGGCGAGCTGGACGAGCGCGTATCCGGCCGCCGCGGCGGCGCCGAGCGCGGCGGCGAGGACGATCCGATCGAAGGTTCGCGGAGTCCCCGGCCGCGAGCGCGCGGCGAAGTACACCGCGGCGGTGGCCACGGCGGTGCGCAGCCCGGCGGTGCTCTCCGGCGCCCCCCATACGCTGAGCCTGGGATTGGGCGAGGCCACGGTGGAGGCCGCCGCGGATGCCACGTAGATCAGGATCGCACCGCCCAAGGGATCCTGCCGCGGCAGCGCTCCGAGGCGCGAGAGCGCGCCTGTGATCCACCGGCCCGGCCCTTCGCGCGCCAGCGCCGCGAGCTCCGCCACGAGCCAAACGGCTGCCAGCGCCAGCGCTCCGGTGACCAGCAACGCGACCTTGGGCACCTCGAACTTCTCTGCCGTTCCGCGGAAGAAGAGCGCGGGGACCATCGCGAGCAACGCGAGGAGAACGGCCTCGACGGGAGAGCGTCTCGAAACGGGTGGTCGGGACATGATCGGTCCGCGCGCGAGACTACCTCAGGGCTCACCGGTCGGACAGCGGCAGCTGGTCGGAATCGGGTGGTCGCCCAAACCCGCTATCATGTCCCGTCCGACACGGTCCCGCAGGAGGCACCCATGCTGCTTTGGGCCAGAGCCGCGATCGTCTCCTCGATCCTGCTCTTCGTTCCCTACATGCTCGAGCAGTTCGATCACCCCAAGGCGGTAGCGGTTCGGGTGTTGGGAGGCGGCGCGCTCGCGGCGGCCGCCGCGGCGCTCGGGCGGCGACGGAATGGCCAGGCGCCCCGCTGGGTGCCACTCGACGGGGCGCTGCTCGCATGGTTGGTCGTCGAGGTGGCCGCCACCATTGCGTCGCGGGCCCCGCACCTGAGCGTGTGGGGGGACTACGAACAACACGAAGGCTTGCTCACCTCGGTCGGGGTGTTCGGCATCTACGCAGCCGCGCGCCTCGGAACGCGCTCGCCGGCCGATGCGGAGCGCACCCTGCGCTGGCTGGTGGGAGCGGCGGCCGTGTCGGGCGCCTACGCCCTCCTGGTCCAGGCCAGCGGCCTGGACCAGCTGGTCTGGACGCGCACGGCGCTCTACTCGGAGGGTAGGTTCGTGCGGCCGTTCGGTACGATGGGTCATCCGAACCTGCTGGGCGTGACGACCGCGGCGAGCCTCGCGATCGCCGTCTCGATGACGGTGCTGGCCCGGCGCGGGCGCCCATGGTGGGTCGGGGCCGCGATCCTGCTCGGGGTGGTCACGGGGGTCACGCTCTCGCGCGGCGCGTGGTTAGGTGGGGCGGCGGGCGTGCTTGTGGCGAGGTGGGCCACCGTGCGTGCCGATGCGGAGCCGGGGCGCAACAGGCGTCTGCTCGCCATGATCGGGCTCGCATCACTGTTGGCGGCTGTGGTGGTCGCCACGGTGCCGATCTTTCGCAACCGGTTCTTCGAGCTTCTTACCCCCACGAGCGGTCCATCGCGATCGCGGCTCGAGATCTGGAAGACCGCGCTCGCGATGTGGCGGGCGCACCCGTGGCTGGGCGTGGGACCGGACGCATTCATGCTCCTCTTCGAGCGCTATCAGACGGCGGCGTTCTGGCGCCTCGAATGGGCGACCATCCACTTCCACGCCCACTCGATCTACCTGCACACACTGGCGACGCGCGGCTTGGCGGGGCTTGCGGTCTCGCTCGCGGCGGCTGTCGCCCTGGGTCATGGGCTGTGGGCAGGGTGGCGCCGCGGGTTGCCGGTGCGGGCGGCGGTTGCTCCGATTCTGGCCGCGCTCACGGCGGTGGCGGTGGCCGGAGCTTTCGGGGTCCTGGGCAATGCGGGAGCCGCGGAAGTCGCCGCCCTGCTGGGGACCGCGGCCGCCCTCGCTGCCACGCCCGTGACGGTCGCCACCGATGTGGCGACCGTGGAGTCTGCCACGGAGGAGCGCCGGCCGGCGCGAGTCCGAAGGCCACGATCCCGCCGCCGTGTAACCGGATCGCCCGTGACGCCCACGCGCTGGGGAACCCCGGGTTGGATCGGCGCTGCGGTGGCGCTCCTGGCCATGATCCCCCAGCTGGGTGGGCTCCTGGGCTCGCGCGCGGCCGCTTACGGGAGGGACTTCGTCTCGTCCGTATCGGTGGATGGCGGGACCGCGCAGCGGATGCTGGATCGCGCGGTGCGGCTCGATCCCGGGAACGATTACATATGGAAGATCAGGGCCAACACCTACCTCACCCTGGTCGCGGGAGCCGACCGTCCGGGAGCGACTCCCCCGCCCGCGGCGGTGATCCGGTCGCTGCTCGGCCAGGCCGAGCGCTCGGCTCGGCGCGCCGCGGCCTTGATGCCGCTGCGGGCCAGCAACCAAGCGGTGCTGGGGAACACGTGGCTCGCGCGCGCGCGCCACGGTGAGCCGGAGCGGATCGCCGAGGGGGTCGCGGCCTATCGACGCTGCTGGGAGCTTGGGCCGTACAGCGCGCTCACGCTCGACCAGTTCTCCTACCAGATGAGCGCTCTCGGACGCCCCGATCTCGCGATCGGGCCGGCGCGGCGCGCCGCGGCGTTGTACCCCGACGAGGGTCTCACGGAATCGATCCTGGGGGGCGTGTCGATGAGGCTCGGCGACACCACGACCGCGATCCGGGCGTTCCATCGGGCCCTGGCGGGCAACTGGCGCAGCGCCCTGGTCGATCGCGAGCTGGTGGAGCAGACCCTGAGCCAGATGGAGGCTGCACGAGTCCATGGGCCGGATTTGACACCCCGCTGACCCGGGGACGTTTCACAGACGCTTCGATCGCGCGTAGGAATCGTGCAGACGGGACCGGTCGGTGGCCGGTCCGGCCCGAAAGGAGTCGAGACATGGGGAGGCGAGTGGGATGGCCGATCGTCGCGCTCACCGCGATGACGTGGGCGGTGACGGCCGGAGCCGGTTCGGGTCCCTGCGCCGCGGCGGGTTCGAACGGCGGAATGAGAATGTCGACTCAGCGGAAAGGCGTGGCGCCCTCGGGCGACACGATCAAGAAGATCATGAAGACCGACGCGGAATGGAGGAAGCTCCTCACTCCGGAGCAGTATCGAGTGCTGCGCAAGAAGGGGACCGAGATTGCCTTCACCGGCCGGTACTGGAACAACCACCAGCCCGGCACCTATCGGTGCGCGGCGTGCGGTCTCGAGCTGTTCGGGTCGGACGGTTGGCCCAGCTTCTGGGCGCCGATCGCCGCCTCGCACGTGGGCGAAGTCACCGATACGAGCCTGGGGATGGCGCGCGTCGAGGTGACCTGTGCTCGTTGCGGAGGGCACCTCGGCCACCTCTTCGATGACGGGCCGAAACCCACGGGGATGCGCTACTGCATCAACTCTGCGGCGCTGGCTTTCGATCGCGTGAAGCCGTAATACCTTCCCGTGTACTCTTCGTGAGCGGGGCCCGCGTCCCACGCCGGCCCCCCACGGAGCCCGATGACCGCGACGCCGTCTTCACGACCGATTGCCGCCTACGGCGCCTTCTTCGGCTGCACGGCGATCTGGGGAAGCACCTTCCTGTTCATCGCCCTGGGCAACGACACGGTGCCTCCGATCTGGGCGGCGACGCTGCGGCTCGGTCTGGCGTCCGCGATCCTCACGGCGATGAGCCTCGCCTCGCGCAATGGGTTGCCGCGCGGCCCCGCCCTGGTCGCCGCGGCCTGGCTGGGCTTCTTCCAGTTCGGGCTCGAGCGGCTGAGCCTCGTCAAGATCGGCGGCGCACTGATCGCCTTGGCGGGCGTGACGCTCATCTTCTCGGGGGAGCTCTCGTCACGCGTGTCGGTCGCGCCCATGGTCGCGATTCTGGCGGCGACGCAGTGCGCGTGCCTCGGCACGATGCTCTACAAGAAGGGACCGCGGCAATCGGCGATCGGGGCCAATGCCGTCGCCACCGCAGTGGGGTTCGCGGTCTCCCTGGCATTGTCCGTGGTGACCCGCGAATCCATGCGGATCCCCGCCACCTGGGCGGCATTGGGTCCGATCCTCTACCTGACGGTGGCGGGCTCGGTGGGCGCGTTCGTTCTCTTCACCTGGCTGGTGGGGCAGTGGTCGGTGAGTCGAGCCACCTACGTCGCGTTCGTGTCGCCGCTGGTTGCCTTGTCGTTGGGAGTGATGGTGCGGCACGAGCAGCTCACGCCGATTCGAGTGGTCGGCTCGGCGGTGGTGCTGGGCGGCGTCGGCATCGGGCTCCTGCCCTGGCGACGAC
>VBOY01000111.1:6492-13067 GCA_005893295.1 Candidatus Eiseniibacteriota bacterium
GGGTTACGGCGTCGTGACCGGCAGCTCGAGGAGAACTTCGACCGGATAGGAAGCGAGTCGCTCCCGCCCGCCGAGGCCCAGCAGTTCCACCAGGAAGAGCAGCGCCATCGCCTTGGCTTCGAGCTGCTCGACCAAGCGGACGGTCGCGGCCGCGGTGCCTCCGGTCGCCAACACGTCGTCCACGATCACCACGGGTTGCCCCGGCCGCAGGGCGTCCGCGTGGATCTCGAGAGTGTCCTCGCCGTACTCCAGCGAATAGACTTCGCGAACCGTGCGTCCCGGGAGCTTGCCGAACTTGCGGGCGGGAACGAGCGGCACCCCCCACTCGAGTGCCAGCCCGGTGCCGAACACGAACCCGCGCGACTCGATTGCCACCACGGCCTCGGGTCTTAAGACGCGGCCCGCGAGGCGGCGCACGCTTTCGGCCAGCGCGCGCGGATGGGCGAGCAGGGGCGTGATGTCCTTGAAGACCACACCCTTGCGCGGGAAATCGGGAACGTCGCGGACGAAGGGACGGAGGTCCATCAATGGATGGAGGTCCCGGCCGCTCGCTCCAGCTCGTGGTACTCGATCGCGCGGCGCAGCTTGTCGAGTGCGCGCGCCTCGATCTGGCGCACGCGCTCGCGCGAGATGCCGAAGTGCTCGCCGGTCTGTGCCAGGGTGCGGGCCACGCCGTCGTAGAAGCCATAGCGGATCCGGAGAATCTGTTCCTCGCGCTGGCTCAGCGAGCGCAACAACCGATCCAGCTTCTCGTGCTCGAGCTGCAGCTCCACCAAGCGCTCCACGGAAGCCGGAGGCTCGCCCAGGTCCTCGGTCGAGAGTTGCTCGAAAGCATCGAGGCTCGAGCCCTCGTCGAGCGAGCGCAGCCCGGCGATCAGGCCCGCGAGCCGTTCGGCGCGCGGGGTCGAGAAGCCCAGCTCGTGAGCGATCTCGTCGATGCGGGGGTCGCGGCCGAACCGGGCGCGCAGCACGCGCTCCGCCATCGCGAAGCGGTTCACCTGTTGGAACATCTGCACCGGGATGCGCACCGACTTGGCTTGCTCGGCGATCCCGCGCAGGATCGATTGACGAATCCAAATCGCGGCGTACGTGCTGAAGCGCAAGCCGCGCTCGGGCTCGAAGCGATCCACCGCCATGATGAGTCCGAGGTTTCCTTCTTCGATCAGATCGAGGAGCGGAAGGCCGCGATTGCGATAGGCGCGGGCCACGTGAACGACGAGACGGAGGTTGGCGAGGATGATCCGCTTGCGCGCGTCGGCGTCGCCGCGGCGCGCGCGGGCCGCCAGCGAGAGCAGCTCGGGATGCGGGAGCAGCGGGATCTTGCCGATCTCTCCGAGATAGATGTCGAGCAGGTCGCGCCCGGGCTCGCCTTCGGAGACTCGCAGCTCGTTCACCGGCGTAATCACCTCGAGCTCGGTCTCGGGGATCCTCACGCCTGCCTGCAGCGCCTGGTGACGGAAGCGCTCGAACTCCCCGGCATCGAAATCGGGATCCACCAGAAGCGCCTCGTAGGCATGCGCGGAGATGGTGCCCGCGCGCACACCCTCGGCGAGGGCGGCCATTAGCCGGTCGCTGAATCGTGTCAGTTGGGCGCCCATGGTCTCACCCCGTCACGGCGAAGTCCCGATGCTCGGGTGTTCCCTCGCTCCACTGCTCCTCGACCGTGGCCACCCGCGCAGCCGGTGGCCCGCGGCGGATGGCCTCCACCAGGGTCTCCAGCGTCGACCGCGTGCCTTCGGCCAGGACCTCCACCGCGCCATCGAACCGATTGCGGACCCAGCCGGTGAGCTTGAGGTCACGAGCACGCCGGGCGACGAAGGCCCGGAATCCGACTCCCTGGACGCGGCCCTGCACCACGACGTGGACACGATGCATGTCAGGAGAGTGAGACTACAATGCGCCCGCCGAGGCCACGGGTGTCAAGGGCCAAGCGAGCCGTGCGGCTAGCACTCCGAACAACAATCGGCTCAAAGCGGCGGTGTGCGGTGGAATCCGAAGCGGGCCGGACCATCCGGGCTCGCCGGTGGGACGCGCCCCCGAAGGATGGTCGGGGCGAGAGGATTTGAACCTCCGACCCCCTGGTCCCGAACCAGGTGCTCTACCAGGCTGAGCCACGCCCCGACCCAGGTTTGCGTTTGAGGATCCGACCACTGCGTCGGCTCGGCCGCTCCTTGCGACGCAACCTAGCAGGCTGCTGAAAAACCCGATCACTGCGTTGGCTCGGTCGCTCCTCCCTGCGGAGTATCTTGCAGATACACCACGCTCGTCGCTCCCCCGCCGCCTTGTCCTCAGATGTTTCGGCAGCCTGCTAGGGCGCCTGCCAAGCGTCGCGGCCGACCAGGGGCACGAACCGACAATCACCGTGCCGCGAATGCGTCCAGCGGTCGCCGGGGAGCCGGCGCCATACCTCGAGATGCTGGAACTCTTGGCCGCCGACCGGAATCACGAGGACACCCCGCTCCTCGAGCTGTTCGCGCAGCGCATCGGGGACGCGGGGTGCCGCCGCAGCGACGAGGACCCTAGCATACGGTGCGAATTCCTGCCAACCCAAGGTCCCATCACCATGTCGCAGCGCCACGTTGGCGGCGCCGAGCTGCGCGAGACGCGCCTGCGCCGCGCGCACCAGATCGGGAAGGCGCTCCACGCTGTAGACGCGCGCTACCAACCGAGCGAGCAACGCGGTCTGGTAGCCGCTCCCGGTCCCGATCTCGAGCACGCGATGGCCGGGGTCGAGCTCCGCCAGCTCCAACATCCGCGCCACGATGTAGGGCTGCGAGATGGTCTGACCTTCCACCGTTGGCAAGGCGTGGTCACCGTAGGCCCGCGCCCACAGGCTCGGGTCCACGAAACGATGGCGAGCGACCGACGCCATGGCGGTGAGCACGCGCGGATCGCGAATCCCGCGCCCCTCGAGCTGCTCTTCCACCATGCGCCGGCGGGCGAACGAGAATTCGTCCCCTTCGGGTGACCGCCCGTTTCCGCTCAGGTCTCGAGGTTCCACTGCCTCATCTCCCCCACCGCCTGCACGTCCGTCAGGTCGAGGGCGAGCGGCGTGACCGAGATGTAGCCCTCGGTCACGGCGCTGAAATCCGTCCCCGGTTGCCGCTCCCAGACCGGATCCTGGCCGCCGATCCAGTAGTAGGCGCGGCCGCGCGGATCGACCTTCTCGATCAACGCGTCGCTGTAGACGCGCGTACCGAGTCGCGTGAGCTGGACCCCGAGAATTGACGACCACGGCAACGGCGGAAGATTCACGTTGAGCACCCGCTTGCCGGCGAACTTGCGCCGCAGCATTTCGGCCGACAGGCGCCGCACGAAGTGCGACGCGTCGACGAAGTCGTTGGGCTCGCGGCCCGCGAGCGAAGCGGCGATCGACGGCGCACCCTGCATCGCGCCTTCGATCGCGGCGGCCACCGTGCCCGAGTAGAACACGTCTTCTCCCATGTTGGGGCCGTGATTGATCCCCGACACCACCAGATCGGGTCGATGATCGAGCAAACCATGGTAGGCGATGAGGACGCAATCGGTGGGGGTGCCGTCGATGCTGAAGCGACCGCTGTCGTGCCGGTGGATGCGCAGCGGCCGGTGGAGCGTGAGGGAATGCGACGTGGCGCTCTGGTCTCGATCCGGCACCACCACGGTGACGCGTCCCAGCTGTGACAGCTCGCGCTCGAGCGGTATCAGGGCTGGCGCATGGATCCCGTCGTCGTTCGTGATCAGGATGTTCATGGCGAGAATGGCCGCGTCCGTTCCAGGGTGAGGCGCGCGAGCACGCCGACGATGCGTGGCACATCGCGCCCGACCTTGAGCTGGCTCGGTGAACCGTACACGGTGGGGATCTCGACCTCGGTGACGCGAAAACCCAACCGCGCCGCCCGCACTGCGATCTCGGTTTCGAACTCGTAGCGGCCGGCGCGGATCGGAGTGCGCTCGAGCACCGTTCGCCGGTACAGGCGATACCCACACTGACTGTCGGAGATGCGCTGGCCGGCGAGCCAGGTCGCCCATGCCGAGGAGAAGGCATTCGCGAAACGGCGCGCGCGCGGCATGTCCAGCGATCGCTCCCGCCGGCCGAGGACGAGATCCGCGCCGGCCTCGGCGGCGCGCACGAATTCCGGCAGCGACTCCGGAGGATGCTGGCCGTCGGCGTCGAGGGTGACGACGGCGTCGCGGTCGGCGAGAACGTCAAAGCCGGCGAGCAGGGCGTGGCCCTTGCCGCGGTTGGCCGGAAACGAAAGCACGCGCACACCCGCGTCGCGGGCCACGGCGGCCGTGGCGTCGCGCGACCCGTCGTCGACCACCAGCACGTCGGGAGAAGGAGAGAGCGCCTGGAGACGGCGAAGGACGTCGCCCAGGTGCGCCGCCGCCTGGTACGCAGGAATGAGGGCGGCCACGCGCATCGTCACGGGCCCGGCCACTCGACGGTGGATGGGCTGGCCATCAGCCCAAGACCTCGGGCAGCGGCTCGAAGCCTAGCCATTGGTCTGGATACCGCTTCACGTATCGCTGGAGGATCTCCCGGTAGCCCCCTGCCACGCAAGCGCCGGGCGTGAGCGGCGCCTCGAAGCATGCAACGTGGCGCCCGCCCGGGAGTCGCACCATGACGGCCGGCAGGAGGAGCGCCCCGGTGCGCCGTGCGAGCGCCGCCGCCCAGGCGCACGGTGAGCCGCGGCCGGCGGGCGGACGCCGATCGCCCATCAATGCCACCCAGTGGCCGGCACGCAGCGCGCGTGCGGCACCGACCCATAGCGCTCGATCGCGCAGCGCAGCCACGCCGCGGTCGCCACGACGGCGCGTGAACCATCCCTCCACCGCGCGGCTCGGGTGCGGTCGCGCCACCACGTGGACGCGCCGTCCATGGGCCGCCAAGAAGGCGGCGCCGCGTTCCCAGCACCCGACGTGCGCCGACAGCACGAGGACGCCTCGGGGAGTGCCGCGCGCACGCTCGAGGTGGTCGCGGCCGCGCACCTCGACCCCTCGCTCGAGCGCCGCCCGATCGAGCCGGGCGAGCCTCAAGAAGTCCGCCAGCGAGAGCGCGAAATTCTCGAACGCCCTCCGCGACCATTCGCGCCGCCTCTTGGCCGACACGTTCGGGAACAATCGTTCGAGGTTGGCTTCCAGGATCCCTCGGGCGGGGGGCGCGAGGGCGTGCACCGCCCGTGCGATCCGGCGAGCGGCGCCGTCGGCAAGGGGAGCCGGCAGGAGGCGGGCGCCCAAGTCGGCGCTCAGGTAACCCAGGAATGCGAGCATCGGGCGGGGCTCATGGCACGGCATGGAAATGGTCGGGGCGACTGGATTTGAACCAGCGACCACCTGCCCCCCATGCAGGTGCGCTACCAGGCTGCGCTACGCCCCGACCGCAGAGGGAGCCTGACAATAAGCGAGCGGGCCGAAACGCCGCAAGCGAAGGGGCCCAGAGGCCGCGCCACCTACCGCCGGCGCGCCGCGTCCGGCCAGTCGAGCACCACCGTGATCGTGTTCCTTCGTGCCTTCGCCGCCGCGACGGTTCGCCGGCCACTCACGCTACCTGCCCTGCGCGGATCGGCCCGGTCAGCTCCGTGCGCCGGCCGTGAGCACGCGGAGCCGCGCGGCCAGCTGTTTCAACTCGGCCTTGACCTCGTGCAGAACCAGCTTGCGTTCGGCGTCCGCGAACCCGATCTCGACCTGGGGTGCCGCCTCTTTGCGCTCGTCGAGCAAGTGGCGTCGGGCGCCGGCGATCGTGAAGCGCCGCTGGTAGAGCAGCTCCTTGATTCGTAGCAGCAGCGTGATCTCCTCCGGCCGGTACATCCGGTTCCCGGCCCGGTTCTTTCGCGGTCGCAGCATGCTGAACTGCGTCTCCCAGTAGCGCAGCACGTGCGGTCGCACGCCCACCATTTCGCTCACTTCGCTGATCGGGCGATACATCTTCGAATCGGTGGGGCTCTCATCCCTCAGGGGTGACAACGCCGGCTCCTCCTTTCC
Source organism: Candidatus Eiseniibacteriota bacterium (assembly GCA_005893295.1). GTDB lineage: Bacteria > Eisenbacteria > RBG-16-71-46 > RBG-16-71-46 > RBG-16-71-46 > WS-8. The sequence continues at coordinate 12,454 of VBOY01000111.1, forward strand.
ACTCCTCGCTCTTGAGGTCGCGCGACATCAAGGTCTCGAAGGCGTCCCGTGGGCTCTTCCCTTCGACCAAGATCTCGTGGACTTGCTCAGTAAGTGGCAGCTCGATCCCTCGCCTCTGGCCCAGCGCGCGCGCCGCGCTCGCGGTGTTGACTCCCTCGGCGACCATCACCATGCTTCCGATGATCGAGGCGAGCGTCTCGCCGCGCCCCAGCCTCTCTCCCACCAGCCGATTCCGACTGTGACGGCTCATCGCGGTCGTGATCAGGTCTCCCATTCCGGTGAGCCCGTAAAAGGTCTCGCGGCGGCCGCCCATCGCAACCCCGAGCCGCGTGATCTCGTCGAGCCCGCGCGTGAGGAGGGCGCCCTTGGTGTTGTCGCCGTAGCCCAATCCGTCGCACATCCCTGCCGCGATCGCGATCACGTTCTTCAATGCCGCCCCATATTCGCAGCCCGCCACGTCCGTGTTCGTGTACACCCGGAACCGCGTGGTCGAGCACACCGCCTGGACCTGCCGCGCCCGCGCTTCGTCGCGCGCCGCCGCCACCACCGAGGTCGGGATGCCACGGCTCACCTCTTCTGCGTGGCTTGGTCCGACGAGCAACACCGGGTCGGGA
>VBOY01000128.1 GCA_005893295.1 Candidatus Eiseniibacteriota bacterium
GCTGCTGGTCACATGCTCGCCAGCGGTGGGGGCTCTTCCCGGTCCGCCGCGCATGGACTACCTCAAGCTTCCCAGTGCCAGGAAGCTCGGCAACCAGCGCTACGTCCCGCGCAATCTGCCGCTCGGCAGCGAACCGTTTCGCGCGCTGCGGGCGGCGTTGATTCGCGAGACCGCGGAGCACTTCGATCCCGACCTCACCCTGGTGGACAAGTCTCCGGTCGGGCTCATGGGCGAGCTCGCGGGCACGCTCGGGGCGCTCCGCCGCCGCACGCGGCCCGCGCGCATCGTGCTCGGCCTGCGCGACATCCTGGACGAGCCGGATACGGTGGCACGCGAGTGGAAGTCCGAAGACCTGACTCCCTTCGTCGAGTGTCACTACCATGAGATCTGGATTTACGGCGATCGCGACGTGTTCGATGCGCCGGCGGCCTACGGCTGGCCAGACTCGCTGGTCGAGCGGACGCGCTACCTGGGCTACCTGGTTCGGCGCGTGGACGAAGAGGAGCGTCGCGAGGCGCGCCGGCGGCTCGGCGTGGACGACGGCCCGCTGGCGCTGGTCACGGTGGGCGGAGGTGAAGACGGTTCCGAGCTGATCGCGGCCTATCTGCGCGCCGCAGAGGCTCGCCTCCTCCCTGGTGGTCTCCAGTCGGTCGTGGTGCTCGGTCCCTGCATGGCTCTCGGGACCCAAGCTGCGCTCGCCGCCAGCGTCCCTGACCGGGTGCGGGTGGTGGCGTTCGTGCCCGACCTGGCGCCCGCGATCGCCGCCGCCGACGTGGTGGTGTGCAAGGCGGGGTACAACACGACCTGCGAACTGCTGGCCGAAGGCACGCCGGCGGTGATGGTGCCCCGCACGAGGCCGCGTCGCGAGCAGTGGTTGCGGGCGCGTGCTCTCCATACGCGAGGACTGGCGCAGCTGCTCGAGCCGCAGCACCTGGAGCCGCACACGCTCGCGGCCGCGGTCCGCCGGGCGTTGGAGACCGGGCGGACCCATGGTCGCCTGAGGACCGATGGCCTGGAGCAGGTGGTTCGACACGTCGATCGCATGCTGCCGCCCGCTTCGTGGACACCCGCCGAGGAGGCGACGGCGGAGTTGTCGGAGGCGCTCCCGGATCGGTACGCGGACGCGTGGGCGGCTGGCGACCAGACGGACCTCGAAAGGACGGGATGAGGCTCGGCGCGCATCGCATGGCGCCCCGGGCGATGGTGGCGCTGCTCGCCGCCGTCGCCACCCCAAGTGGGGCCAAGGGTGGCATCGGACCCGCCACCGCCGAGGTCCAGCTCGCGATCGGGCACGACAGCAACCTGCTCGACGCGTCGGACGCGGAGCGCTCCGCCTTCAGTGCGCGCGATCCCGAATCGTTCTTCGTCGTGAGCTCGATGCGCGACCAGTTTCTGGACGGCGCCATTCGCGGTGAATGGCGACTTCCGCGCCTGTCGGCGGGACACCCGGGGCTTGCCTTCGAGTACCAGCGCCGCCAGTACCTGAACAATCCGATCAAGAGCACCGAGCGTTTCACGCTCGAAAGCCGGCTGCGCCCCGCCTCGCACACGCGGGTGAACCTTGCGACCGAGTTCGTGCCGCGGTTCTATAGCCGCCATCGCCTCAACCCCGACGCGCAGCCGGGCGAGCCCCAGTTCAGTCCCGAAGTGTACCGGCGCGGTGACGCGAGCGCGGTCTTGGTCCAGGGCGTGACGGCCGGCGTCGAATTGGAGATCGGGCTCGAGGGCTCGGTCCGCGACTACCGTGCTCCCTTCGATGGCCGCGACCGACATCTGGCCGGCGCGACGATGGGCCTCGCGGGATCGCTCTCGCCCGACTTCAGGCTCGGCGCGAGGGGCGGCTACCGCCGCACCTGGTCGCGCAACCAGCCCGGGATCGCCAGCGATCTTTCGAACCGCGAGTGGATCGTCGCTCCATGGTTGGCGGCTCACCCCCGACTGGTCTCGATTCGGCTCGACGTCGAGACGAGCTGGCGCCGCTACACGTCGAGCGACCCCAAGGACGACGGACATTTCGGGCGCAAGGACCTCAGGAGCGAGGTCAGACTCGAGATCGCGCGACAGGTCGCCGGCTCGCTGTCCTCGGTCACGCGCCTCGTCGGCCGCGTGCAGCGTTCGAGCCTACCGCTGCGAGGATTCGACGAGGATGCCTTCTCCGACGCCGAGGTGGAGACCGGACTCCGCTGGCACCGTGAGGCGCCGCCCGGGAGCCCGCGGTGAAGCTCGCGCGCTGGTCCGTGGCAACGCTGCTGGTGTTGCTGCCTGCCTGCGCCGTGGACGTGCAGGATCAGGCGGGTCCGCGCGTGCCGATCCCCAACGTGCTCGGCGACGTGGCGCGCGCCGGCTCCCCGGCTCCAGGGCTGGGCGTCAAGCTTCGCAGCCAGGCCGGCGTTGAGGTCGCAAGCGCGACCACCAGCCGCACCGGGAGCTTCGACTTCGCGGACGTGCTGCCCGGCACATGGGAGATCAAGGTCTCCGACTTCGATGCGGTCACGCTCGCCTTTCGGCTCGGCTCCGACTCCACGCCGCTGACGCTGCCCACGCTCGACCTTCACGCGTATGGCGCGCAGGCGATCGAGCCGGTGCCGGACGACACCGTGCCGGACCCTAGCAAGCACCTGCCGCTGATCTTTCGCTGGACGCTCCCGGACCGGCCCGGCACCGAGGCGCGCATCCAGATCTTCGACAGCTCCGGAGAGCCGGTCTGGATCTCGGCCCGCCTCGCGGCTGACCAGGTTGCGTGGGACGGTGTCTCCAATCAGGGCTCTCAACAGGGCAGGGCGGTCGGACCGGGCGCCTTCGCCTGGCGGGTCAAGTTCAGTCTCCCGGACTCCACGGAGGGCCGGCTCGCCGAGCGACGGCTCGTGCTCACATGAGTCCTCCTTCTCTCGGCGCGCCCGCGCCGCCCGTGCCCGACTCCGCGCCCACCGAGGCGCCGGAAGAGCGAGCATCACAGCCGGGCGCGGCCGGTATTGCGCCATGGGGCGGCCGAGCCGGGTGCATCGGATACGTGGCCAAGATGTTCCCACGCATCTCCGAGACCTTCATTCTCGAGGAGATCCTCGCCCTGCGACGCCGCGGCGTGCCGGTCAAGATCTACTCGCTGCTGCCGCCGGTGCGGGACGCCCGCATGCATCCGGAAGCGGCGGCTCTGCTTCCCGACGTGGAAATCCTGCCGGGGGGCGACCGCATCGACTTGCGGATGGCACTCGCCGATCTGCTTCGCTGCATGCGCGTGCGGCCCTCGGGGACGGCGAAGCTGGTGCTGCGGGCGATGCTGCGGCCCGGAGAGCGCTCCTTCCGCCGACTCGCCCGCGGCGCCGCGCTCGCGGTGCGCATGCGCCGCGACCGCGTGGCCCACCTGCATGCCGCATGGGCGCATGCCCCGGCGAGCGCGGCTCGAATCGCCAGTCGCCTCACCGGTATTCCGTGGAGCATGGGCGCCCATGCCAAGGACATCCACCTCAGCGACCCGGACTCGCTCGCCAAGAAGGTCGCCGCCGCACGATTCACGATCGCCTGCAGCGCGGCGAACCACGACCTGCTCGCGGCCTTGGCGCCGCGGGACCAGAGCGGGAATCGCGAGGGCGAGCTGCTGCTCATCCATCATGGCGTGGACGCGGGCTACTTCACCCCGAAGTCGCGGCGCGTTCTTGGGGCCCACGATGCCACCGCCACACCGGTCATCCTCTCGGTCGGACGGCTGGTGCCGAAGAAGGGCTTCGATTATCTCCTCCAGGCGGCGGCCCGACTCAAGCAGCGCGGGCTCGCGTTCCGGCTGCAGATCGTCGGCGACGGGCCGCAGCGACGCCACCTGGAGGAGACGATCGAGCGGCTCGGCCTGCGGGAAGAGGTGGTGCTCCGCGGCATGCTGGTGCGCCACAAGGTGCGTGCGGCGCTGCGCCGCGCCACCTGCTTCGTGCTCGCCTGCCGGGTGGCCGAGGACGGCGACCGCGACGGCATCCCCAACACCGTCGCCGAGGCCATGGCGAGCGGCCTCCCGGTGGTCGCGACGCGGCTGCCGGGGATCGAAGAGATCGTCAGGGACGGCGAGAACGGGCTGCTGGTCCCTCCCGACGATCCCGAGGCGCTGGCGGACGCGCTCGCATCCTTGCTCGGCGACCGGGAGCGCGCCGGCCGGCTAGGCGAGCGGGCGCGCACGCACATCGCCGAGGCGTTCGATGCACGCCCGGCCGGCGAGCGGCGGGCGCGGCGCTTCGAGCGTGCGCTCGGGATCGAGCGCGTGCTCTATCTGTCGGGCGACCGCGGCGTCCCGGTGCGAGGCGACAAGGGCGCCTCGGTGCACGTGCGTTCCGTGGTCGAGGCGCTCGGCGCGCTGGGGGTCGAAGCCCGCATCCTGACGACCCGCGCAGGGCCGGCGGAGGGACCGGCCGTGGCCGCCGCCGTGGTCGAGACTCGCAGCGAAGGGGCGTGGCGCGCGAGCGTGGAGAGATGGGCGCGGTGGACCCGCGGCGGCCCGGCGCTCGAGCGCGCCCTGCTGCGGCTGCTCGACAATCTGTGGCTCTGCGCGACCGCCCGACGGCTGACCGCGACCTGGCGACCCGACGTGATCTACGAGCGCTACGCGCTCACTTCGTTCGCCGGCGCCTGGCTCGCGAGCTTCCTGCGCGTCCCATTCGTTCTCGAGGTCAACGCGCCGCTGGCGCGTGAAGAGGCTGCGTATCGCGGCCTGCGGCTGGGGGCGCTCGCACGCTGGGCCGAAGGCTGGCTGTTCCGCCGCGCCGACCGCCTGGTGGTGGTCTCCTGGGCGCTCTACGACCATGCCCTGCGCCTGGGCGCGCGGCACGAGCGGATCCTGGTGCTGCCCAACGCGGTCGATCCCGAGCGCTTCCGGGCCCCGGGCGACGGCGAGGGCGTGCGCCGGCGCATGGACCTGGATGGCAGGTTCGTGGTCGGCTTCTGCGGTTCGCTCAAGCCCTGGCACGGCGTGCACCACCTTCTCACCGCCGCCGCGCGGGCCGCGTCGGAAGCGCCGGAGCTGACCCTGCTGATCGTCGGCGACGGACCCCAGAGGGGCGAGCTCGAGCGCCAAGCGAACGACCTGGGGCTCACGCCGCGCGTGCGGTTCGCGGGCTCCGTGCCGCACGAGGCGGTGCCGGATTATCTCGCGGCTTGCGATGTGCTGACGGCCCCCTACGAGCCGATGGAGGGGTTCTACTTCTCGCCCCTCAAGGTGGCCGAGTACCTGGCCTCCGGCCGCCCGGTGGTGGCCTCGGCGGTCGGGGAGCTGCGGCACGCCCTCGGCGGCGAGCCGAGCGTGACGCTGGCACCGCCTGGCGACGCGGATGCTCTCGGCCGGATCCTCGCACGCCATGCCTGCCAGGGAAGCCGCGCTCGGGTCCAGGCCCCGCGTTCTCGAGTCTGGACATGGAACGACGTCGTGCGCCGAACGCTCGCGGCCGCCGAGCAGGACCGCCGCAGGCTGTGGAGCTGGGACGATCGACCGGAGGCGGTCATGGCGTGCGTGCTCGAAGAGTTTCCCGGCACGGCGGGACTCGCTCGCCTGCTCGCGCTCGAGCGCCTGGGGGCGCGACTCGTCGTCTTCGCGGCGAGCGTGGCGCGCGAAGCCCAGCCCCCGCGCACGCTCGAGTGCCTCGGCGCTTCGGTTCGCGTCGTCACTGGCGCGGGCGGCGTCGGAGCCATCACTCTGGCCGTGAGCCAGGCGCGGTGCCTGGTGCGCGCGCCGCGGGCTTACCTGGGCCGCCTGCTCCGCGCCCTCCGCCGTGGCGGGCTCTCGCGGTTCGCGATGGCGGCCTGGATCGCCGAGCAGGCCCGGGCGAACGGCACGGCATGCTTCCTGGCCGGTGCGGACACCGATGCCCGGCTGACCGCGGACGCCGCTGCCCTGGCGGAGATCCCGCAAGAGGACACCCCCCCGACGATCGGCGGCAGCCCGCCGGGGAGGCCCGCATGAGCCGACGATTCAGGCTGGAGATGGGCCCGCTCGTGGAGAGCGGGCGCCAGGCCCTGGCGCTCGCGCGCCTGCTGGTGCGCTTCCGCGCTTACTTGCGGCCTCAGGTCCCCAGGCTCCTGCTCGCGTTTCTGGGCGGAATCGGGTTCGCGGCCGTCACGCTGCTCGAGCCCTGGCCGCTGCAGGTCGTCTTCGATGCCGTGCTTCTCAAGAGAAAGGTCAAGCTTCCGATCCCCGGGTTTCACCACGTCTCGCTGTCGCAGTTCGAGCCCCTGACCCTGCTGGCGGCCGCCGTGCTGACCATGCTCGTGCTGGCCCTGCTGCGGGGGCAGTTCTACTACGTGCAGAACGTGCTGGCGGCCACGTCGGGCCAGGACGTGGTGATGGAGATCCGGCGCGAGCTGTTCGCCCACCTGCAGCGCCTCCCCCTCTCCTTCCATCGCCGCGCGCGTTCGGGCGACCTGCTCATGCGGCTCACCGGGGACATCCTGTTGCTGCGCGAAATGGTGGTCACGGCGCTGGTCAATCTGATGTCCCACAGCGTGGTCGTGGTGGGGATGCTCGTGGTGATGGCCAGCATGGAGGTGTCGCTGACCCTGGTGGCCGTGGGGCTCGTCCCCGTGCTGTTCGTGATCCTGTCGGTCTTCCGGGTCCGTCTCGTCGAGGCCGCCCACCGCCAGCGAAAGCGCGAGGGCGTGCTCGCCTCGACCGCGCACGAAGTCCTGCTCGGCATCCATCTCGTGCAGGCGAACACCGCCGAGCGCCACGAGAACCAACGCTTCAGGGACCTCAACAAGCGCAGCCTGCGCGCGAGCTTGCAATCCGCGCGCCTGGAGGCCCAGCTCAACCGCCTGGTTCTGTTCACGATCGCCGTCGGCGTGAGTGCCGTGCTGTGGCTGGGAACGCGGCGCGTGCTGGAGGGCACCTTGAGCCCTGGGCAGCTGCTGGTGTTCGTCGCCTACTTGAACGGCTTCTACCGCCCGCTGCGGACGCTCTCCCGGATGACCGAGCGCATGGCCAAGACCGCAGCCTGCGGGCAGCGTGTGCTCGACGTGCTCGAGCAGGAACCGGAGATCTGCGATGCTCCGGGAGCCGTCTCGCTGCCGCACGTCCAGGGCCGCATTACGCTGCGCGACGTCTGGTTTTCCTACCAGGACGGACCGCCGGTGCTGCGAGGGATCGACCTCGACATCCTGCCGCGGGAAAACGTCGCGTTGGTGGGACCGACCGGGTCGGGCAAGTCCACGCTGCTCGCCCTGATCCCGCGCTTCTACGACCCTCAAGAGGGCGAGGTCCTGCTCGACGGCGTCCCGCTGCGCTCGATCCAGCTCCAGTCGCTGCGGCGCCGCACCAGCCTGCTGGCGCAAGAGGCCATGATCCTGGGGGTGACGGTGCGGGAGAACATCGCCTACGGAGCCTTGGGGCGCGACGGTCCCCCGCCCGGCAGCGACGAGATCGAGCTGGCCGCACGGGCCGCCCGCGCCCACGAGTTCATCCTGAGGTTGCCGCAGGGCTATGACACGGTGGTGGGCGAACGGGGCGCGACGCTCTCGGGGGGCCAGCGCCAACGCATCGCCATCGCCCGGGCGCTGCTGCGACAGGCCCCGGTGCTGCTGCTCGACGAGCCCATGACCGGGCTCGATCCCATCTCGGAGCGCGACGTGCTCGATGCGATCGAGACACTCTCCGCTGGGCGCACCACCCTGGTCGTGGCGCACCACCTCAACACCGTGCTGCACGCCGACCGGATCCTGTTTCTGCGCGAGGGGCGTATCGTGGAACAGGGCACGCACGAGGGCCTCCTCGCGCGTGGCGGCTCGTATGCCGAGTTCTTCTTCACGCAGTGGAGGAACCGCGACGCCGGGAGCGCGGAAGCCGCTCGGTCACCGAGTTCGACCAGCGACCGGCTCGAGAATTCGCGGTAGTGCTTAGGGGCCGGCCCGAGAGGACGGCAAACTCGATTCCATTTCCTACCACGCGACCCAGGTCAACGTCGCGAACTCGCCGAAAGAACAAGCGCTAGTTCACCCCCGCCGTGCTTCGAACCACACACGAACCTGGGCTACGCTGTCAGTGGCTGTAGTCGAGCGGCGTGGTGTCGATGCTCACCTTGTTGCGGGGGTCGGGCACATGGAAGCGAGCCTCGATCACATCAGGGTACCGGTTTTGGCCTTCGTCGAACGTGCCTGCCGCGTTGATCTGGGCGTGGACGATGTAGTCCCCCTCGGGGACGCCGGTGATGTCGATCCACTGCCCGCTCAGCTGCTTGAAATACCAATCGCCCCAGCCCGACGTGATGCCCTGGTTGGCGCAGCCGTAGCCATTGCTCTTGTTGTCACCGTACTTGAGCAGGTCCTCGAGGCAGAACGCTTGCTTGTGACCTTGCGCTGCCACGCTGCCGTCGAGGTTCAAGAGCTGATAGTTCGAGAACCCCCTGATGTGGTAATGACGATGGCAGGGGGAGAACTCGAACCATGAGGCGTACGGATTGCTTGGATCGGTCGGGCTGCCGATCTTCAGATCAGCATTGCTCGAATTGATGAGCACGATGTCGAAACGCAGGAGGCGGCGATAGCCGGTGCCGCCGACCGAGCCCTCGACGAGTTCACAGTCGCCCGCGTTGAAAAGGCGGTCCACGATCTCCATCTGGGACACGAAGCGCTTTGGGTCGGGCGTGAGGTCCGGTTTTCCCTGGTTGTCGTAGATCGGGATATCACCCGAGACGGAGGTCCGCTGCGCCGAGGAGGGTGCCGGAATAAGTAAGATCAGGCCAAGCGCGATCATCACGAGCCGTCTCATGGTGGGACCTCCAGGATTGGTTGATCGCGAATGTTCCGAGATTCCTCAGCTCTATTATAACGAACCGTGTACGCGTCCACCCCGAGATTGAAGGCGGAAACCGGCCACTGTCAAGCGGAGATGGCCTTGGGGCCGGTCGGAGGACGAGTCGATGCTGACCAGGAACGGATGGAGGCGGGAAGAGCATCTCCACGGCGATCTCCAGGAACTCCATCACAAGTACTTCAATGTGTTTTGGAGCCACATCTGAGGGACGCGGACGCTCACTCGCGCCGAGGTGGTAGGCGAGCGCGAGACACAGGAGCCCCTGCGACGCGGAAGAATCGCTTGGCGAACATGGCGATCTCCGCGCTTAGGCGCAGGTCGGTGTCACCGCGCACCAATTGCGTTGCCCATGAACTCCCAAGTGCCATCACCGTTCAAAAGGGTGGTGTATGCATTCCCATTCAAGAGCATCGCCGTGATGTGGTTGCTGGACCCGCTGTAGTTCACCGCAATTACTGGGTCCGTCCCCGGGATAGACGGATAATTCCTCAAGCCCTGGGGATTTGTGACGTCCAAAACGTACACCGTACGGTCGACGCAGGCCACGGCGACAGGCCAGTCGCATTCGGCCGCGACGATTGTTGAGCCTGGCTTCGCGGCCGTCGCGCTGGTGGCCCCGAACTGGTAGGCGAGCGCGAGGCACAGCAGCCCCGCACAGACGTAGAAGAATCGCTTGGCAAGCATGGTCGACATCCCTAGTTGACTCGCCTGCCGAGGGCCGCGGTGCCAGTGGCGACCCCTCTCGCCATTGAACCTGGGACGTACGCGGCCCTGTCGTGGCGGAGTTTAGAATCCTACAGCGGCCCTTGAAATCGGTCCGATCCGGTCGCGGGCTGGCTTAAGAGCACGGGGGCCAGCCCCGAGGCTCCGGCAGTCAGTGAGTGCGATACGCGCGAGCCCGCCGCAACTCACCGCAACATCACGAACCGCCCTGTCTTGACACCCTCACGAGCCACGATCCGATAGAAATAAACACCGGCCGCCATCCGCTTCCCGTCGTCGCCGCTCGCGCTGATCCGCAGCACCTGCCGACCTGGCGGGGCCTCCTGGTCGTCTATCAGCCGCCGCACGCGTCGCCCGGCGAGGTCGAGAATCTCGACCCGCAACGGCCCCGGCCGCGCGGTAGCGAAGCTCAAGACCGCGCTGGTTCGGATGGGGCTCGGATGGAGCGTGGGCTGAAGCGGAATCTCGTCATCCTCCGCCGAATCGGGCTCCCCGATCGCAGGTTCCAGGCCCAGGGTGGTGATGTCGCGGATCGAGATGTCATCCGTCAGGAACACCTCTCCGGGCACGGTCGGGAAATCCTGTACCTGGAAGTCCAGCGTCGTGCCGGCGGACATCGTCGTGTAGTCCACCTCAACCTTCTTCCACTCGGGGGAGAGCCACACCCCCACCGCGTTGATCCCTCCAAGTTTCGCGCCGGTTGCGATCATGTACTCCCTTACTCGCAGCTTGGCCTTGCCCCTGCCGCTCGGTGAGCGCACCCAGGCAGCGTAGCGATAACGGAGGCCCGCGGCGGTCGTAGGGCGAACCCAGTCGGGCGAGTCGTTCACCCCGAAACTGCCCGCGATGATCTCAGGCCCGGTGATTTGTAGCGAGTAGTCGCCGTC
>VBOY01000126.1 GCA_005893295.1 Candidatus Eiseniibacteriota bacterium
CGCGTGAACGACAGAGGAGAGCGCCATGAGCAGTCAGGACTACGCGACGTCTATCACGGTGGATCGGACACCGGCGTATGTGTTCGATGCGATCACCGACCCTCGCCGATGGTGGTCGGGGGAGTTCGAAGGTCCGACGGACGAGGTGGGTGGTGTCTTTACCTACCGCTACGAGGACTTGCACATCTCCAAGCAGAAGGTAGCCGAGCTCGTGCCCGGCAAACGGGTCGTGTGGCTTGTTGTCGAGGGCGGCCCCACCTTCGTCGCGGCCAAGAACGAATGGAAGGGCACCCGCATCATCTTCGACATCGCCGAGACGGGCAACGGGACCGAACTCCGCTTCACCCACGTGGGCCTCATCCCTCGACTCGAGTGCTACGACAACTGCACGGATGTGTGGGGCTCGATCATCAGAGACGACCTTCGGACTTTGATCGAGACGCGCATGCCGCAGTCACGCCAGCTCGAGCGTCACGTCGAAGACCTGCGAGCACGCACCGAGCAACGGTGAGAGAAAGAAGGATTCGAATGAACTCGCAGCACTACACGGCCTCGTTCAGTGTCGCTCAGTCACCGGCGGCGGTCTTCGCCGCCGTCACCAATCCTCGTGCGTGGTGGTCCGAGGAGATCAAGGGCCCGACCGACAGGCTCGGCGCCGAGTTCAACTACCACTATCAGGACATTCATCGCGCCAGGTTCAGGATCACCGAATTCGTGCCGAACACGAAAGTCGTTTGGCACGTCCTCGCCAACGAGTTCAACTTCGTTAAGGACAAGACCGAATGGACGGGCACGGACGTCGTCTTTGAGATCGCGGACAGGGGCGACGGCACGGAGCTGCGGTTCACGCACCTCGGACTCACGCCCACGTACGAGTGCTACGACGTCTGCTCCGACGCATGGGGCACGTACGTGCGCGGCAGCCTCCGGGATCTGATTTCAAAAGGAAAAGGGACGCCGAACCCGATCGGCGAGAGCGAGCTGGTGAACCATCAGCACCAAGCACGGCTTGGTCAGCGTGTCGGCTAACTCGCTCTACGCACGGCCCACACGGGCATAGGCCGCGATGACGAGGGCGGATCCGCCAATGAGTCCCGGCTCGCGATCGCATGTCACACCAATCACGGCAGCGTTCAGTGGCATCCTGCGCGGCCTCGGTGACGCGCCGGCTCGGGTCACTCGCTCGGCAGACTGAGGCGACGCGAGTCGTGGGTTAGGTACTGGTGCGTCATTTCAACATGCGAACGGTGTCGAGGCAAACTTAGTCTCGGCACCACCTGCGACCACTTCACTGCCCTAGACGTGTAGGTCTCGCTATACCTCGAGTGGCTTCTCGACATCAGTGCCAGCCGCTGACCCCTAGATCGAATCTGATCGGGCATGTGCGAGAAGGGCGGCCTGCCCGCCGCACTTCAAGACTATTGACGGCTGAGACCATTGCTCTGCGAGGTTAAAAACAGGTATCAGTCGCGAGTTTTTGAGCAATTCCCGGAATCATGCCTCGCGCGATTCTTCAGACCATTGCTCTACCAACTGAGCTACCTCTGCGAAGCCCTCATTTTACTCGGAAACTCGCGCACGAATCGAACGTCCGCGCGACCAATGGTTTAGGCAACTAGGTGAACGAGGTCGCAGTGGTTGCCGGATCTGAGCACGAATCTAGTAAGACCATTGGACTCCGTGGGCTCGGCGTCAGCCCGAAACCATGGCGGGTCTTAGACCATGTGCCCAACACGGTCCATCCCACCATGGCCGCCAGCTAGGACAAGACCTTCTCGAGGATGACCGACCGGTAGTTCTTACCCACACGCTGAATCTCGCCGACGGCGGCGTAACCTCGTCGCTCGTACCAACGCACCAGATCGCGGGCGGGAATCGCTGTGTCCAGACGAACGCGATCGACGCCAAGCTCCATCGCGCGCTTCTCGACAAGGCCGACAAGTCGCGTGCCGAGCCCGCCGTGCTGCTGCACCGGGTGAACAGCGAGCTGTGTCATTTCGGCGTATCGAATGCCGCCGTCATCGCGGATCCTTATCTTCACGGTCCCGATGAGCCTCTCTTGCCGTTCAATCACAAAGACCTCGCAACCGTTCATCCGCAGACGCGTCGTGGCGTCATCTTGGGTCACGCCAGTGAAGTTGAGGCCCATCTCCCCAAGGGCGCGATACGCCGCGTTGATGAGGCGCGTGAGCGGTGGTACATCGTCGTCCGTCGCGCGCCGAACAGTCGTGTCAGCGTTGGTACCGGAGTCTTCGGTCGAGAGGCGCGCCAGGTTGCGCTCAATGCCGCCGCGCACCTGATCTGCGTATGCCCCGGGCGCGAGTTCTGCTGCGTGCCGCAGGGCACGCTCGAATGTCTTCTTGGCCCGCGCACGCTCGCCAAGCTGCGCGTACGTCATCCCCAGGTTGTTGAGATTCGAGGCGTAGAAGTCGCGTACCCGTGTTCGATCGGTGACCGCGTCAGCTTCCGCCACGGCGATGAGATTCCATTCGTGCTTCTTCGCGAGCTCCGGCTCGGCGACGCCAGCCTGATGCGCGATGACGCTCGCGTAGTAATGGTCCTGGCGCGCACGGCATGCCTCATATGCATAGCGATAGAGCTCGCCCGCATCTGCGACATCTCCGCTACTCGCTTGAGCACGCGCGCGCTCGAGCTGCTCCCAGACGCTCGCGTCGAAGCCCGGAGGAACCGGTCGCACCGAGCGACTCTACCGCCGTTGTATGAGCCGAAGGCGCTCGCGACCCGTCGCGGAGCGACGACAGCCTAGAACCTCAGGCGTAGCGACCGCGGTCGTTCCGAGTGTGCGCCCGCGAGCGCGCGCGCCCGCGCCATGGAACGTGGTCCGTCAGACCATCGTCGCGGCGTCCTGACTTAGGACTCGGACTCGGTGGCGATCGCCGAGCACAATCCAGAGATGCAGCGCGGAGCAACACCCTTCTAGCCTGCACATCTTTTGTTGGGGTAGATCGCAGCTGTCAATCACGCAGCTCGTCGATCGCGCGACGCAGGCGCTCTGCGCTCAGACGCAATGCGTCATCGGCCACCGGCGTCTCGGGCTTCGCGAGCAAGGGCGGATATGGAATCCCGACGCGCCGTGGATAGACGTGCAGATGAAAGTGCGGGATCTCCTGGTTAGCGCCGCGCTCGTTCGATGACCATGTGGTGATTCCATCCGGCGCGAAGGCACGCTTGACCGCGCGGGCGACAAGCGCGTGGGCTTCGAAGAGTTCCGCACCGAGCGCGGGACCCACCGCGTAGATGTTCTCGACGTGCGCCTTCGGAATGACGAGCACGTGCGCCGGATCGGGCGGCTGGCGCAGCTGATCCATGAACGCCGTCGTGGCCGGCGTCTCGAGCACGACGTGCGCGGCACGCGTTCCCGCGACCACCTCGCAGAAGAGGCACGGGCGCGCGTCATCCGAGGCCACGCGCTCCGCCCGTAGGCGCAGGAATGCGCTTGGCGGTCGCTCGAGCGCGCTCGTAAGCGTCGACACGCACTGCGCGACGGACATCATCGACGTATCAACCTCGGCGTCATACGGACCGTGCGAGTGCGCGAGGTCGAACTCGGGCACGTCCAGCTCAATCGGCACGCCTTGTTGGCGGTCCCGACGCGCACGTTCCCGCTCCTGTGCCACGGCAAGCGGACAGCGCACGCCGAAGAGATAGACCTCGAGGTCGGCGAGCGAATCGAGATAGAGATCTCGAGTTAAGGGCAGAATCACCGACTCACTGATGATCGGGTGGCCGACCTGGGCCATCGCACGCAGCGATCGCAGATATCCGTGGAGCACATTCATGAAGAGCACCCGACGGTGCGCCTCCGACCACGGACCGCGCGCGGAATCCCAGTGTTTGGGTAGGTACCCCTTTATGAAGTCGTCGAGCGAGCGATACCAATGCGGCGGATCAAGGACTTCCTGAAGGGCCTTCGCAAGCGTCGTCTTTCCTGAGCTCGGGGTGCCGTTCAGAAGTACGACGCGACCGGACACGGAGCGAGATTATCGGGTCGACCCGCTTCTTGTCCCGCTATGAGAACTGGCGCTCGACTCGTCGCATTTTCGAGGTGAGGCGACGAGTTGACTAGCAATCAGTTTGACTTCGAAGAGAGCGGCCTGCCCACCGCACTCCCAAGACTATTGACCGCTAAGACCATTGCTCTCCGACCCTAAAAGTCGGTATCAGTCGCGAGTTTCCGAGCGATTTCGCGAATCACGTCGTGCGCGATTCGCTACACCATTATCCCGTTTCGCGGTCGCCGCATGCCCTAACTCGCGCGCAGTCGCTCAAGTCGCTCGGCAATCCACATCTTCACAAGCGACTGCCGAGGTACACCAAGGCGAGCTGCTTCACGGTCGAGTGATTCGATCATCCACTCGGGAATGTCGACGTTGACCCGACGCTGCTCCAGCCCGGGCCGCCGGGCCTTCGCCGTGTCGAGGTAGTGAGACACGTCGCGACCCTCGTCGAATTCCTTGTCGAACTTACTGGTCTTTGCCTTCATACAGCTTTACCTCCTCGGCGCGTGACCGACGGACCGAGATAATCCGGATCCTGTCCTTGCGGTGAGTGACGACCGCCGACCAGAACTGCCCGCCGATGACGCCAATGACCATCACTCTGGCTTCACCGACGGTCCGCGCCGGGACTTCGAGCCGGCGCTCGTCGTTCCACAACCTTGCCGCCTCTGTGACGTCGATCCCATGCTTCGCTTTGTTTGCTTTGCTCTTCTCGGCATCGAAGTCGAACTCCACTTAGGTATAGAAACTATACCATTTCTACCCCCCTTTCCCCCGCGCCGTTTCTTGCGTCCAGGATATGGTCCGTCAGACCACGGTCAAGAGATGCGCATGTGAGCTACCGCCCGACTTGAAGGACGATGCCGGTGTCCGCGCCGTCAACGATCAGGCGCCAGCAGCTGTCAATGAAGCCGATTGGCTTGACGACCAGCTTGAACGCTGCACCATCCCACGGCGACTCGCGCACCCCAGGTGGCGTCGAACGCGGCTCGGCCGTGACCCCATAGGCGACCCACGTCGCGGGAGCGCTCGTTCCGATCTGGCGGAACTCGATCGCCACGCGATGGCCGACCGCGCTGCCGCGCCGGACCATGACGAAAGCGTCGTCCGATTGCGCGCTCGCATAGGTGCGATCGAGTACGCCTGTCGCGCCGTCGGAGGTGAGGACGCCGAATTCGTCGACGGAGCGGGTCCGCGGACAACTCGTCCCGGGAGGCACAGTGATGTTGTACGCCACGATGTCTTGGATCCGGCGCATGTCGGGGCTCGGTTCGCTCTCGATGCTCGGCACCTGAGGGCCGAACGTGATCACGTCGGCAACACGAGCGGCGTCGACCTGAACGAAGAGATGCCGAGCGCGGTAAGTGCCCGAACCCTGCGCCCCGTACCAGCTCGCTCGGCCAATCATCTCGCGCATCGCGCGCAGGCCGGGGACCGGCGACTGTGAGACGAAGCTCAGGTTTCCTTCAACGAAGCGCCTGCGAACAAGATCATCGACGGTCCAGCCGTCCCAGATCCACATCGACAACGCGCGTCCTGTCGCGACGCCTGCATTGCCCTTCTCCTCGAAGTAGAGGATCTGCGGCGCATCAGACTCCGCCCGGTCGCTCTTGCCCACCGTGTCCAGGCTCTTGTCCCATCCGGGTGGAAGCGCGATTTCGAGACCGTAAAGCGTCAACTGCTTCCAGTCGGAGGGAAGGGGCGGTGCTGACGGCGATACGGTCGAACTTGCCATAGCGGGACCGGCAGCTTGCGAGCCACCCTCGGTTCGGGACCCGCACGCCGTACACGCGAACGCCAGCGTGAGGCACAGCAGTGTCC
>VBOY01000112.1 GCA_005893295.1 Candidatus Eiseniibacteriota bacterium
TGACTCTATTCCACGACCGGGCGGCCCTTCCGTCAACGGAGAAATTCGTTCAGTGTGCGCATGGCTCGTGCCACGCCCTCGCCCGTGGTCCACACTTCACCCGAGCATCACCCTGGTTTCACGCAAGCATCACTTCGGCGCGCTCGACCGTGACCGTCACGGCGCCGAGCGTCTCGTCGACGCGGCCTTCGGAGCAGACGATCTGGCCGCGAGTCGCCGCCGCGTACGATCGATAGACGCCGGGGAAGAGCACGCACTCGGCGAGGCCGCTCGAGTCGGCGAGCGTCAGGAACAGCATCGGGCCGCTCGCCTTGGTGTCGACGCGGCGCGAGGCGCACGGCAAGCCCGCGACGCGCACCCGCTCGCCCACGTGATCGGGCAGAGCGGCCGCGGCAGTGACGCCGCGGAGCGCCTCTGCCGGCACGAGCACCTCCAACGGCCGCGCGGCGAACCAGAGCCCGGTCGCCTTGAGCTCGCCACGCACCCGGTCGGCGACGTCGAACTCCGGCAGCTCGGGCACCGAGGCGAGCGGCGCCGCCTCGGGTAGCAGCTCGGCGCCGTCCGGCGCCACGAGCGCCGGGATCGGTCGCGGTCGACCGACCCATCGTCCCACGCCGGCGCGGGCTTCGAGCAGCAGCGAGGGCCGCGTGCGGCCCGTCCAGTCGAGCGCTCCGGCGAGGATCAGCCACTCGGCCTCGGGCAGCGTGGGACGCGCGCGGTCGAGGAAGTCGGCGAGGCCGAGAAACGGGCGCCGCGCCCGCTCGGCCACCAGGCGCTCGCCGGTCGAGGTCGCGAGCCCGGTCACGCGCGAGAGCCCCACGCGCACGGCCGGCCCTCCTCCCGAGCTCGTCTCGAGCGTCGTCTCCCACGCCGAGCGCCTTGCGCACGGCGCCAAGAACGTCACGCCCTGGCGGCGCAGGTCCTCGACGTGCACCCAGGTCGGGTACATGCCGGCGTGGTGGTTGAGGATGCCGACCGCGTACTCGGTGGGGAAGTGGGTCTTGAGGTACGCGCTCTGGTAGGCGAGCGCGCCGTAGCCGGCCGCATGAGCCTTGCAGAACGCATACCCCGCGAAGCGCGTCAGCTCGCGCCACACGGCGTGCGCCGCGTCGGCCGGAACGCCGGCTGCCGCCGCTCGCGCCACGAAGCCGGCTTCGAGCGACCGCAGCTCCTCTTCGCTGCGCGCCGCCGCGATCGCCCGTCGCAGCTGGTCGCCCTCGGCGAGCGGAAGCCCGGTGAGCGCGGCCGCCACGCACATCACGTCCTCCTCGTAGAGCATCACGCCGTGCGTCCCCCGCAGCACCGCCTCGAGCCTCGGGTGCAGGAACGAGGCCGGCTCGAGCCCGCGGTGGCGCCGGCAGAACGCCTCCTTCATGCCGGACTCGGCGGGCCCCGGGCGCACCAGCGCCACCGCTGCGATCGTCTCGTCGAGCGTGCGCGCCTCGAGCATGCGCAACAGGTTGCGCATCGCCGGCGACTCGAGCTGGAACGCGTTCAACGTGTCGCCGCTGGAGATTCGTCGCCCGGTCTCTTGGTCGGGGTCGGGCAAGCTCTCCACGTCCACGTCGATGCCGCGACCGCGTCGCACCAGCGACACGCACTCGCCGATCGTGGTGAGCGCTCGGTTGCCGAGCAGATCCATCTTCACCAGCCCGATCGCCTCGATCGCCCGCATCTCGAACTGGGTGACCACGATCCCCTTGGCCGCGCGCTCGAGCGGCACGTAGTAGGTGAGCGGGCGGTCGCCGATCACCACGCCGCCGCAGTGGATCGACAGATGCCGCGGGGCGCCCTCGAGGCCCTCGGCGAGCCGCAGCGCTTCGGCGAGCGGCGGCTCGCGCCAGTCCACCGCTCCGCGACTGCGATCGGCCGCCTCGAGCAGGCTGGCCAGGTAGGGTCTCGGGAGCGAGCGAGGCACCAGGCGCGCCAGCGCGTTGACACGCGCGTTCGGCACGCCGAGCGCCTTGGCGGTCTCGCGGAACGCCGAGCGCGCCCCGAGCGTGGCGTGGGTCGAGATCATCGCCACCTGCTCGGCACCGTAGGTCTCGTACACGTGCGCGATCACGTCGTCCCGCCGCTGCCAGCAGAGATCGATGTCGAGATCGGGGCAGTCGCGGCGCCCGGGGTGCAGGAAGCGCTCGAAGTAGAGCCCATAGCGCAACGGATCGACGTTGGTGATGCCGAGACAGTAGGCGACGATCGAGCCCGCCCCCGAGCCGCGGCCCACCGTGGGGATGCCGCGCGCGCGCGCGAACTCGACGATGTCGGCGACCAGCAGGAAATAGTCGGTGAATCCCAGCCGCTCGATCAGGCCCAGCTCCCATTCGAGGCGCCCCAGGGCGCGCGCGCGCAGCGACGGCCGGCTGCCGCGAGGCGCACCGTTGCCCTCGGCGCCGGCCCCACGCCCATAGCGACGCGCCACGCCGGCGCGACCCAGCCGCAGCAGGTAGCCGGGACCAGTCTCTCCCTCGGGGACGGGGGCGCGCGGGAAGATCGGCGTGCCGAGGTCCAGCTCGAGCCGGCAGCGCTCGGCGATCGCGGCGTTGTTGGCGAGCGCCGCATCGGCGGCATCGGGCACGCCGCCGCCGGCGCAGGTCGCGCGCACGCGGCGCACCCATTCGGCCGGAGGCGCGAGCCACGCCTCGCGGGCGGCGAACGAGCCAGGCGGCATGCGCTCGAGCAGCTCGCCGGCCGCGGCGGTCACCGCCACGCGGTGCGTCTCGTGCTGGTCGGGCGTGGCGAGCGTGCAGTCGCCGGTCGCCACCAGGGGCACCCCGAGCCAGCGTGAGGCCGCGGCTCGCTCGCGCATCCGGATGCGCTCGGCGGGAAGACCGCGCACGCCGAGCCACAGGCCACCGCGCGCCCGGGCGCGCCCCGCCACCGCGGGGGCTCCGAGGAAGACGCCCTCGGCTGCGCGCACGCCGGCGGCGAGCAGCGACGCCGCGAGCCCCGACGACTCCACGATCACGTGCAGGCCGTCGGCGAGCCCGCCGATCGCGCTCGCCAGGTCGAAGGCAGGATCGAGATGGCGCAGCGTGATCAGGCGGCACAGGTTGGCGTAGCCGCGCCGGTCGAGTGGTAGCAGCAGGGCCGAGTGCGGACCGTGCGTCAGCTCGGCGCCGAGCAGCGGTTTGAGCCCGTGCGCGCGGGCGACCTGGTAGAAGCGGACCGCCAGGTACAGATTGTCGCGGTCGGTGAGCGCGAGCGTGGTGTAGCCGAGGGCGAGTGCGCGCTCGACCAGTGTCTCGGGCGAGGCAGTGCCGCACAGCAGCGAACCGTGCGAGCGCACCCGCAGCGGGACGAGAGCGGTCATGGGCAGGGTCCGAAAACGCCCGAATGGCTTCGTTGCGCGGTCGGCTCCTCGCTCCAACGTGGCCTCGAGGCCACGATTCCGCTCGTCGCACGCCCGCGATGCCTCGCCCTCGGGCTTTTTCGGACCCTGCCTACCCGCCCGTCCCCTTGGGCCCGAACGTGAGCGGTGAGCCGCCCGGCGCGATGCGCAGCCGCACCGCCGGGAGCGATGCGGCGCGGAAGTTCTCGGGCACCAGCAGCCGCTTCAGCAGTTGGTCGCCCCACACGATCTCGCCCGCGCTCAGGTCCGTCTCGTCGCTCGCGAAGCGGAAGGTATCGATCGCGAGGCTCGAGCCCTCCATCCACGCCACCACCAGCCAGTGCCCGCCGCCAGGGCCCGCGGGCAGCCTCAGCCACAGCTGTGACACGTCGAAGTCGCCCACGCGCGTGGCGCGCTCGCGCATCACCATCTCGTCGCCGAAATGCATGGCCTCGCGCAGCGCCACCGAAGCCGGCGTGCGATCGCTGAAGCGACCGCGCACCAGCGCCGAGCCCGATTCGACCGTCATCGGCGGCGCGAAGACCGGCCGCTGCGCGAGCGCGAAGCACAGCGCCTCGGCGCGATGCCGCGGGGCCAGCCGCGGCGCGCGCCGCGACCACCACGCCGACCCGGCGTAGGCCAGGGCGAGCAGTGCGGCGGCCGGCAGGATCAGGCGCAGCGGGCGCAGCAGCGCCGCGAGCGCGTGGCGGCCGCGCGCCTCGAGGGCTCCGGTCGAGACCGGCGCCGTCAGCAGGCGGTCGAGCGCGCCGCGCCGGCGCCGCCGGCGCTCGCGCGGGACGGGTCCGCGGATGGGTGAAGAGGGCTTCGACATGCCCCAGAGGTATCGGCCTGCCGGACCGCGCGGTGAACCGGAGCGGATCGGGAATCATGGCGCCTACTTGGTGAGCGACGGCGTGCGCAGCACGAATCCGTGCCGGTCCTGGTCCAGCTTTCCCTTGAGGTGCAGCGCGCGCCCGGAGACCAGCACGCCGTGTCCGTAGGCGCTCCGCACGCCGTCGAACGCCCGGTAGAGCGCGGCGCGGCGCCCCGCCTCGGCCTCGTCGAGCAGCGCTCCTTGCTCGGCCAGGTGGCTCGAGAAGTTGGAGAGGATGAGCCCCACGGCGTGGAGCGACGCGCGGCGCCGGAACAGTCTACGCAGCAGCTCGAGCGCCAGCTCGAGCACCACCGGGTCGGTCGCCGACGGCACGCGCAGCGAGCGCGCCTGCTCGGCGCTCTCGCCGTCCGTATAGCGCAGCCGCACCGCCACGGTGCGTGGCGTGATGTCCAGCTCGCGGGCGGTGCGGCACGCGCGTCCTGCCAGGTACTCCAGCATGCCTTCGACCTCGGTGCGGTCGGCCGTGTCGCGGCGGAACGAGGTCTCGCGCGAGATCGAGAGCGGAATCTCGCGTTCACTCACCACCGCCGTGTCGCGGCCGCGGCAGCGCTCGTAGAGCAGCCGTCCGACCACCCCGAACAGGGCCTCGAGCAGCTCGATCGGGAGTGCTCTGAGCTGGCCGATGGTCTTCAAGTTCATCGAGCGCAGCGTCTTCGCGTGCGCGTGTCCGACCCCCGAGAGCTGCTCGATCGGTCGCTCGGTCAGGAAGCTCTCGGCCTCCTCGGCGGCGATGCGGGCGAGGCCGTCGGGCTTCACGGTCTTGCCGGCCAGTTTGGCGAGCATGCGATTGGGCCCGATTCCACAGGTCACGGTGAGGCCGGTGTCGTCGCGAATGCGGCGCTTGAGCCGGCGCGCCGCCTCGAGCGGCTCGCCGTGCAGGCGGTCGGTGCCGGTGAGATCGCAGTAGGCTTCGTCGAGGTGGCTCTCGACCGCGGGCGCCACCTCGCGACAGCGCGCGAAGATCTGCTCGGCGAAGCAGCGGTAGACCTGGGCGTGCCCTTCGAGGATCACAGCCTCGGGGCAGAGCCGGCGGGCTTCGGAGAGGGCCATCCCGGCCCTGAGCCCGAAGCGCCTGGCCTCGTACGAGCACGACGCGATGCAGCCGGCGCCCACGATCACCGGGCGCCCCGCGAGGCGCGGATCGCGCAGCTGCTCGATCGCGGCGAAGAAGGCGTCGATGTCAACGTGGAGCACGGTACCCTCGCGCATCAACCCTCCAGCGACACCGAGTCCAGCCGCCACACCAGATCGGCGCCGCGTAGGTGGAGCTCGAAGACGTCGCCGCTCGCCACCGTGACCGAGAAGTAGAAGCACGGATGCTGTCCGACGCGATCGAGCCAGCGAGCGTTCACGCGCACCACGCGGTGCTCGCGCCCACGCCGCCAGAAGGCGAGCGGCGTGGCGGTCCCGCCGCGGAAGTCCGCTCGTACCGCGACGGCCTCGTCGATCCGTTCGAGTCGCATGGTTGGATCCTGGCGAGCGCGAGCATACTGCACATTTGTGCAGTATGCAAGGGCGTGTGAATTCAGGCTCATCGCGGAAGGTGGAAGGCTTGCGCCGGTGTGAGGGAGGGTTGTCGCGCGGCGGGGCGGCGCGCCGGGTCCGCTGCACCATTGCCAGCCACGGACTCGCCCACTGCGGCCCGCTGGTGATGAGCGATCAGCCCGATTCGCTCGCCGCGGTGATCACTCAGCTCGCGACCGAAGCGCTGGCGAAGAAGTAGCCGCCCCCAAACACGAAGGCCCCGGATCTCGGGAGCCGGGGCCTCGCGCAATTCGGTCGGTCTACTTGAGCGCCAGTTCCTTCATGGC
>VBOY01000032.1:0-20492 GCA_005893295.1 Candidatus Eiseniibacteriota bacterium
ACGAGACCCCTCTCGGCCAGGAGAACCGGGGCTCGCGTGTCCTGCAGGACGAAATCCAGACGCTCGCGTGGATAGGAAGGATCCAGCGGGACGTAGGCCCCGCCCGCCTTCATGACCCCGAGGAGCCCGACGACGAAATCGGGCGAGCGTTCCAGACAGATCGCGACCGGCACCTCGCGACCGACGCCCAACGCCCGCAGCCGGAGAGCCAGCCCGGTGGCGCGCCGGTCCAGATCGTCGTAGGTGAGGCGATCGCTTTCGGACACGACGGCGGGGGCGGCGCGCCCGCGCGCGACCTGGGCATCGAACAGGTCGAGGACCGTCCGCCCGCGGGCCGGCGGCAGACCGGCCGATGCGGCGCCGTCGTCGACCGGCGCCGGCGTCGCGTTCCCGCCGCTCCAGTCCACGAGCACCCGGCGCCGCTCGGAGGGCGGCAGGAGCGGCAGGGTCGAGACGCGGCGCCCCCGATCGGCCGCGGCCCCCCGCAGCAGGACCTCGAGGTGCTCCCCCATCCGCCCGATCCTCGCCTCGTCGAACAGCTCCGTGGAATATTCGAACGAACCGCCCAGACCCTCGTCGTCCTCGCTGATCGACAGCGTGAGGTCGAACTGCGAGGTGCCGCTGTCGATTTCGAGATAACGCATCTCGACGCCGGGCAGGGCGGGGACGTCGCCGGACGGCGGCTGCAGGGCGAACATCACCTGGAACAGTGGTGCGCGGCCGAGATGGCGTTCGGGCTGCAACGCCTCCACCAGCTTCTCGAACGGCAGGTCCTGGTGCGCGTACGAGCCGAGGGCGGCGTCGCGCGTGCGCGCCAGCAGCTCGCCGAACGACGGGTCGCCCGACAGGTCGCCGCGCAGAACCAGCGTGTTGACGAAGAGCCCGATGAGCGCTTCGGTCTCGACCAGGTTCCGTCCCGCGATCGGCGAGCCGATCAGCATGGTCTCCTGCCCGGTGTAACGGAACAGGAGCGCCTGGAAGGCGGCGAGAAGCGTCATGAACAGCGTCACGCCCTCCCGCCGGCCGAGATCCCCGAGCGCTTCGGCCAGCTCCTTCGGAAAGGCGAGGGTGCGGTGCGCGCCGCGATAGGTCTGCACCGGCGGCCGCGGACGGTCGGACGGCAGGTCGAGGGTCGTGGGGGCGCCGGCCAGCTGTTTCTTCCAATACTCCAGCTGGCCGCGCAGCACGTCGCCCTGCAGCCACTGCCTCTGCCACGCCGCGAAGTCGACGTACTGGAATTCCGGCCCGGCCAGCGCCGGCCGGCGGTGGTCGCGGAACGCCTCGTAGCAATGCGCCAGCTCGCGCAGGAGCACGTTCATCGACCAGCCATCGCTGACGATGTGGTGCGTCGTCAGGAGGAGGACATGGTCGTCGCCGCCGAGACGCAGGAGCGCCGTGCGCACCAGGGGTCCGCGTCTCAGGTCGAAGGGAGCCCGCGCGTCCTGGCGCGCCAGCCGCAGCGCCGCGCTCTCGCGCTCGCCGGCGGGCAGATGACGCAGGTCCACGAGCGGCAGCGCGAGCTCCCGCTCCTCCGAGATGACCTGGACCGGCTCGCCCGCGGCCGCCTCGAACGTGGTGCGCAGCGCCTCGTGGCGTCCGACGATCTCGTTCAGGCTGCGCCGGAGGAGATCCGCGTCGAGCTCGCCCTTGAGACGCAACGCCGCCGGGATGTTGTAGAAGGCGCAGCCGGGCTCCAGCTGATCGAGAAACCACAGGCGCTGCTGGGCGAACGACAGGGGGAGGGGGCCGTCGCGCGGAGCGCGCCGGAGCGACGAGACCGCCGTCCCTCCGGTGGTCGAGCGCGCGCGCTCGATCGCCTGGACGAGACCCGCGATCGTCGGCGTCTCGAACAGGGCGCGCAGAGGAAGCTCGACCTGAAACCATTCGCGCAGGCGGGAGACGAGCTGCGTGGCCAGAAGCGAATGACCGCCGGCCTCGAAGAAGTTGTCGTGGATCCCGACGCGCTCGATCTTCAAGACGCGGCCCCACAGACGCGCCAGTTTCTTCTCGTCGGGTGTGACCGGCGCGGCGAACGACTCGTCCGCCGACAGACGCGACGGAGACGGCGCCGGGAGAGCCTTGCGATCCAGCTTGCCGTTCGGCGTTCTCGGGAGCGCCTCCAGCTCGACGAACGCCGACGGCAGCATCGGCTCCGGGAGTCGGCCGGCCAGGTGGCGCCGCAGCTCGCGCATCGACGGCGAGGAAGGCCCGGTCTTCCGGACGACGTACGCCACCAGGCGCCTGTCGCCGTCCGCCTCCTCCCGCACCTGGACGACCGCCTCGGCGACCCCCGGGTGGGCGTTGAGCGCGGACTCGACCTCCCCCGGCTCGATCCGGAAGCCGCGGATCTTCACCTGCTGGTCGATCCGGCCCAGGAAGTCGACCGTCCCGTCGGCGCGGAAGCGGCCGAGATCGCCGGTCCGGTACAGCCGCGCTCCCAGTTCGGCGCCGAACGGATCCGGGACGAACCGCTCCGCGGTCAGGTCGGGGCGGTTCAGGTAGCCGCGCCCGGGGCCGACGCCGCCCACGAAGATCTCGCCGGGCACGCCGGCGGGCAAGGGCTCACGGTTTTCGTCCAGGACGTAGACGCGCGTGTTCGAGACCGGCCGGCCGATCGGCGCGGGGCCGCCCGCTTTTCGCTCGAGCCGGGCGATGGTCGTGTAGACCGTGGCCTCCGAGAGGCCGTAGAGATTGACCACCCGCTCGATCGTCTCCTGCGTGTAGATCGCCTGCACCAGCGGAGTCTGCAACGCCTCGCCCGCCAGGCTGACGGTCCGCACCGAGGCCGGCACGCCGCCGGCCCTGACCAGCTCGGCGATCGCCGAGGGGACCGTGTTGACCAGGCGGACCTCGTCGCGCGCCGCGAGGGTCGGCAGGTGCAGGGCGTTCTCCGCGAGGATGATCGTGCCGCCCCACGACAGCGGGGCGAAGATCTCCAGGACCGACGAATCGAAGCAGACCGAGCTGCTGGCGAGGACACCCGAGAGATCGTCCTCGCCGAACTCCTCGCGCGCCCAGTGCAGAAGCGACACCGTGCTGCAGTGCTCGATCGCCGCGCCTTTCGGCCGCCCGGTCGAACCGGAGGTATAGATGACGTAGGCGAGATTCTCCGGCAGGACGCCGGAGCGCGGATTATCCGCCGGCTCCCGGTCGAGCCCTTCGCCGTCGTCATCGAGACAGAGGACGCGCGCCGGGTGGGGCGGGAAGGCCGCCAGCAGCCGGCGCTCGGTGACCAGGACCGGCGCGCGCGCGTCGTCCAGCATGAACGCCAGGCGCTCCTTCGGGTAGGCCGGGTCGAGCGGCACGTAGGCCCCTCCCGCCTTCAGGACGCCGAGGAGGGCGGCGACGAGATCGTGCGAGCGGCGGTGGCACACGGCGACCGGGGTCTCCGGCCCGACACCCAGGCGCACGAGACGGTGCGCCACCCGGTTGGCCCTGTGGTTCAGCTCGCGGTAGGTGAGGCGCGTCGCGCCGTCCACGACGGCGACCGCCCCCGGCGTCCCGCCGGCCTGCGCCTCGAAAAGCTCGTGCACGCAACGATCGAGCGGCGCGTCCCGGCGCGTGTCGTTCCATTCCACCAGGGCCCGGCGTCTTTCGTCCGGCGTGAGAAGCGAGAACGTATCGTGCCGCGCCAGTGGATCGGCCGCCATCGCGGCGAGAACGCGGTGATAGACGGCCGCGATCTCCTCCACCTGCCCGCGCGTCAGATCGGCCGAGCGATAGTCCAGCGCCACGGCGACGCTCGCGGAGACCTCGTCCAGGTTGAACTGGGCGGTCAGCGCGAAGTAGGTCTGCTCGAAGCCGTAGCCGCCCCACAGGTCGACGCCGCCGTGGCGGTCGAGCCTGCGGTAGACGTGGAAGTTCGTGTAGTTGAACGCCGTGTCGGACAGGAACTGCCCGCCGGTCATGCGCTGGAGCTCGGCCATCGGGAAGCGCCGGTACGGCAACATCTCGCGCTCGGTCTCGAACGCAAGGCGCGCCAGGTCGGCCCACGACCCGCCTTTCACCCGCATGCGAAAGGGGAGGGTGTTGAGGAAGATGCCGAGGATCGCCTCACCGTCCGCCTGCTCGGGCCGGCCGTTGGCGATGAGTCCCGTGGTGACGTCCCGGCGGCCGGCGAGCAGGCTGACGACTTTAAGATGCGCCGCCAGAAGGACGCTCTTGAGCGGCACGCCGGCCGACCAGGCCTGGCGCTGCAGCGCCGCCGAGGTCTCCGGCGCCACCTCGACGCCCACGCGGCAGACCGGCAGCGCCCCGGCGTCGCCCGGCGTCCCCTCCCGGCGGGGCAGGCGCGTCGCCGTGGCGTCCTCGACCTTCCCGGCCCAGAAGTCACGCACGGCCGGAGAGCGGAGGGCTTCGACCTCCAGCGCCACGAAGTCGCGGTAGGACGACTCGAGCGGCCTCGCGGGGGGCGGAATCTCGCCGCGGCCGAGGGCCGCGTAGGTCAGGAGAAGCTCGGTCAGGAAGGTGGCCACGCTCCAGCCGTCGAAGAACGGCTCGCCGAGCGCGAGCTGGAACCTCTCTTCTCCCAGAAGGTGCACGTGCAGGCGCGCCAGCGGCGGGCGGCCCCAGTCGAATCTCCGCCGCATCTCCCGCTCGACCCAGCCGGCGAGCGTCTCGTCCTGCGCGGACGGCGGCAGACCTGTCAGGTCCTCGACGCCGATCGGGATCTCGGCGGTCCGGTGCACCAGCTGCAACGGCTCGCTGAAGCTTTTCAGGTCGAACGACGTGCGCAGGATCGGGTGGCGTTCGACGAGACGCCGCACGGCGGCCTCGAGACGATCGCGCAGGAAGGGGGCGCGCACCTCCACGCTGCTGACATAAATAATGTAGTCGGGGCTGTACTCGCTGTGAAAGACGAGCCCCTCCTGGAGCCGCGACAGGGGATAGGCGTCTTCCAGGCCGGCGGGGAGGCGCGCGCGGTCCTCGGACGACACGAGATCGAACGGCCGCGGACGGCGCCGCCTCGCCTCACCCGGCAGGGCCCGGGGCAGTGCTGCGGCGAGGTCGCGGATCGTCTGATGCGTGAAGATCTGCTGCAGCGAGACCTCGAGGCCCCGCTCCGCCGCCTTCACCCGGACCTGGAGGCTGCGGATCGAGTCGCCCCCGAGGGCGAAGAAATTGTCATCGATGCCGACTCTCTCCAGGCCGGCGGGGAGGCATGCGCGGTCCTCGGACGACACGAGATCGAACGGCCGCGGACGGCGCCGCCTCGCCTCACCCGGCAGGGCCCGGGGCAGTGCTGCGGCGAGGTCGCGGATCGTCTGATGCGTGAAGATCTGCTGCAGCGAGACCTCGAGGCCCCGCTCCGCCGCCTTCACCCGGACCTGGAGGCTGCGGATCGAGTCGCCCCCGAGGGCGAAGAAATTGTCATCGATGCCGACTCTCTCCAGGCCGAGCACGTCGGACCAGACCGAGGCCAGCGTGGTCTCGTCGGGCGTGCGCGGCGCCCGGTAGGTCGCCTCGAGCTCCGGCCGCGCGCGCTCCGGCGCCGGCAGGGCGCGCCGGTCGAGCTTGCCGCCCGGCGTGACCGGCAGCGAATCGAGCAGGATGAACACGGCCGGCACCATGTAGTCGGGCAGACGTTCCATCAGGAAGAGGCGCAGCGCGTCGAGGCTCGGCGGCCCGGCCGGATCGGGGACGACGTAGGCCACGAGACGTCTCTCTCCGGCGGACTCCTGCCGCGCGATCACCGCCGCCTGGCGCACGCCCGGGCAGAGGGACAGCGTCGCCTCGATCTCGCCCGGCTCGATCCGGAAGCCGCGGATCTTCACCTGATCGTCGCATCGTCCCAGGAACTCGATCTCCCCGTCTACCCGCCGGCGCGCCCGGTCGCCCGTGCGGTACAGGCGGGCCCCGGGCCGGTCGGTATGAGGATCGGGAACGAATCGCTCGGCGGTCAGGTCGGGCCGGCCCCGGTAGCCGCGCGACACCCCGGCGCCGCCGACGAACATCTCCCCCGCGACGCCGTGCGGTACCGGTTCCATGTTTCCGTCGAGGAGATACAGGCGGAGGTCGGGAATCGGCCGGCCGATCGGGCTCGCGGCGCCTTCGAGGTCCGAGACGCGCAGCGGCCGGTAGGTGACGTGCACGGTCGTCTCGGTGATGCCGTACATGTTGACCAGAAGCGGCCGCTCGTCGCCATGCCGCTCGAACCACGGCCGCAGGACCGGCGGCTCGAGCGCCTCTCCGCCGAACAGGACGAGACGCAGCGCCAGATCCTGGCCCTCCGCTTTCGATTCCTTTTCGGCGTGCATGAGCATGCGGAAGGCGGACGGCGTCTGGTTCAGGACCGTGACGCGCTCGCGGCGGAGGAGGTCGAGAAACGTCGCGGGGGAGCGGCTGACCTGGAACGGAACGATCACCAGCCTCCCGCCGTGAAGAAGGGCCCCCCACATTTCCCAGACGGAGAAGTCGAAGGCGGACGAGTGGAACAGGCTCCAGACATCCTCCGGCCCGAACTCGAACCAGGGGCGTGTCGCGGCGAACAGCCGGGCGACGTTACGGTGGGTCACCACCACCCCCTTCGGCCGCCCGGTCGAGCCGGAGGTGTAGATGACGTACGCGGGACGATCGGGATGCGCGCCGACGTCGATGTCCCGGCGCGTCGCCGGGCCGGGTTCCGCCCCGGCCGCCTCGACATCGATCCACTCGACGTCGATCGCCTCTCTCCCCTGGCCCGCGGCCCGGGCCGGCAGCGCCTCGCGCAGGCGCGCGCGCGTCAGGACGACGCGCGCCTGCGCGTCCTCGAGGATGAAGGCCAGGCGTTCGCGCGGGTACGCCGGATCGAGCGGGACGTAGGCCCCGCCCGCCTTCAGGGTGCCGAGAATCGCCACCAGCAGGTCCGGCGACCGATCGAGACAGACGCCGACCATCGTCTCGGGGCCGACGCCGCGGGCGCGGAGGAGCCTCGCGACCCGGTCGGCGCGGGCGTCGAGCGCTTCGTAGCTCAGACTGTCGTTCTCGAAGGTCACGGCGGGAGCGCCCGGACGGCTGCGGACCTGCGCCTCGAACATCTCGTGCAGGCAGGCCGAGCCGGAGAGTTCGACCGCGGCCGCGCTCCTCCGACGCGCCGCGTCCGGCGCGCGACCGGTCTCCCCGCGCGATCCCCCGAGCCCGAGGATCTTCCGTCGCTCGTCCGTTGTGAGAAGCGGCAGCTCCGACAGGCGGCGATCGGGGGCTGCGGCCGCGCCGGCCAGCAGGGTGCAGAAGTGACCGATCATCCGGTCGATGGTGGCGGCGTCGAACAGGTCGGCGCTGTACTCCACCGAGCCGGCCAGGCCGTCTTCGGTCTCCTCGACCTGCAGCGTGAGATCGAACTTCGCCGTCCCGGTGTCGATGTCCAGAGTCTCGACGGACAGACCCGGCAGGCGCAGGGCGGGGATCCGCATGTTCTGCATGACCATCGCGACCTGGAAAAGAGGCTGGCGCGCCAGATCGCGCGGCAGGGACAGCAGCTCGACGAGCCTGTCGAACGGCAGCTCCTGGTGCGCCTGGGCTTCCAGAACAGCCTCGTGCGAGCGGCGCACGAACTCGCGAAACGTCGGGTTGCCGGACAGGTCGCCGCGCAGAACCAGGGTGTTGACGAAACAGCCGATCAACCCCTCGACCTCGAGGCGGTTGCGCCCGGCCACCGGCGTCCCGACGCACAGATCGTCCTGCCCGCTGTAGCGGCCCAGGAGCGCCTGGAAGGCGGCCAGGAGCGTCACGAACAGCGTCGTTCCTTCGCTTCGCGTGAGGGCCAGGATCTCCCCGGTGAGCCGCCCGGGCAGGCGGAACGGGCGCCAGGAACCCCGGAAGGTCCCCACCTTCGGGCGCGGCCGTTCGGCCGGCAGGTCGAGGGCGACCGGAGCGCCCGCCAGGCGGCGTCTCCAGTAAGCGACCTGGGCATCGAGGATCTCCCCCTGCATGCGGCCCCGCTCCCAGGCGGCGTAGTCGGCGTACTGGATCGGCAGGTCCGGCAGGGGGACCGGCCGGCCCGTCACGAATCCTTCGTACAGATCCCCCAGCTCGCGCAGCAGGACTCCCAGCGACCACCCGTCGCTGACGATGTGGTGCATGGTCAGCATGAGGACATGGTCCTCGTCGTCGAAGCGCAGCAGGCGGCCGCGGAACAGCGGACCGCGTTCCAGGTCGAAGGCCGCGCGCGCTTCCCGTTCCGCGAGGGTGCGGGCGTCGGCGTCGCGCCCGTCCGCCGCCATCCCCGTTCGATCGAGCCGCGGCAGCGCGAACGGACCCGCCGGTCGGATCGCCTGCGCCGGCCCGCCGTCGACCCGCGGGAAGACGGTCCGCAGCGCCTCGTGCCGGCCGACGATCGCCTCGAGGCTGCGCTCCAGGGCGCCGGCGTCCAGCCGCCCGCGCAGCCGGAGCGCCAGGGGGATGTTGTAGGCGGGACTTCCGGGCTGGAGCTGATCGATGAACCACAGCCGTTTCTGGGCGAACGACACGGGCTGCGGCCCGTCCCCGGACGCGCGCTCGATGCGTCCCCGATCGAAGACCGTCCCCCGACGCGCCTCGCCGTCGATCCACTCGGCCAAAGCGCCGAGCGTGGGCCGCTCGAACACCAGGCGCACGGGCACGTCGAGCCGGAGCTCTTCCCGCACACGGGACACCAGCTGCAGGACCAGGAGCGAGTGTCCCCCCGCGTGGAAAAAATTGTCGTTCGGTCCGACGCTGTCGCGGCCGAGCAGCCCGGTCCAGATTCGCGCCAGGGCCCTCATCGTGGCGGTCAGTGGCACGAGGTCGGGCACAGGCGCCGGCCCGGGGACCTTCCGCGCGCCATGCCGCTCCCTCCTCGGCCCGTCGAGACCGGGAAGTGCGATCGCCGAGACGCGCTGCGACGGATCGCGGGCGAGCGCCTCGAGCAGCGTGCCGAAGTGTCCGGCCATCCGCTCGATCGTGGTGCGATCGAAGAGGTCGGCGGCGTATTCCAGTCGCGCCTCCATCCCGTCGTCCGCTTCCGAGAGGATCAGGGTCAGGTCGAAGGGGGTGCTGTCGATTTCGAAATCGACCAGCTCCGACCGCAGGTCCGGCAGATCCGGCACCACGTTCCGCACGTCCTGCATGACGAACATCGCCTGGAAGAGAGGGTGAGCGGAGGGATCGCGCTCCGGCCCCAGCTCCTCGACGAGCTTCTCGAAAGGGGCCTCCTGGTGGCCGAGCGCCTCCGCCATCGTTGTCCGGACGCGCCGCAGCAGTTCGATCCACGTCGGGTCTCCCGACAGATCCCCGCGCAGGACCAGCGTGTTGACGAAGGGGCCGATGATCGACTCGATCTCGAGACGCGTGCGTCCGGCGACCGGTGTGCCGACGCACAGGTCGTCGTGGCCGCTCCAGCGGTGCAGAAGGGCCAGGAACGGCGCCAGGAAACCCATGAACGGAGTCGCCCCCTCGCGGCGCGCCAGGTTCTTGAGCGGAGCGACCAGTCTCCCCGGAACGAGGAGGGACACCTTCCGGGCGTTGAAGGTCGGGGCCGCCGGGCGCGCGCGATCGAGAGGCAGATCGAGGACGCGTCGAGCGCCTTCGAGGCGCCGCCTCCAGAAGTCGATCTGTCCGCGCATCTCGCCGGTCTCGAGCTGCCGGCGCTGCCAGTGGGCGAAGTCCGCGTACTGGAGTGTCGGGTCCGGCAGAGGCGACGGACGCCCGTTCGCGTACGCCGCGTACAGGGCGGCCAGCTCCCGGTCGAGGATTCCCATGGACCAGCCGTCGCCGACGATGTGGTGCAGCGTGAGGACCAGGACGTGCTCGTCGCCGGCGAGTCGCAGGAGGAGGCCGCGCAGGAGCTGGCCCCGTTCGAGGTCGAACGGCCGGCTCACCTCCTCGGCGGCGCGGCGCGCGACCTCCCCGTCCCGGCCCGCCTCCGGAAGCGCGCCGAGATCGACGACGGGAAGAGTCAGGACGAGGGACGGCGCGACCACCTGGATCGGGCCGGACGCTGTTTCGGCGAACGTCGTCCTGAGGATGTCGTGACGCCGCACGATCTCGTTGAGGCTGCGCTCCAGCGTCTCGACGCGCAATCGGCCTCGCATGCGGATGGCGCGGGCCATGTGATAGGTCGGCGTGGCCGGGCCGAGCCGGTCGAGGAACCACAGTCGCCGCTGGGCGAACGACAGGGGCGCCGGCAGGTCGGGGGGCCGCCTTGTGATCGACGCGGCCGCCGCCCGGCGCACCGAACGATCGAGCAATGCCTGCAGCAGGGCCGCCCGCCGGTCGGCGGGCAGATCCCCGAAGGGGTCGGGCGGCTCAGAGGTTTTCGACATGACTCGGCCCGGCGGCGCGTGGCGCGGGGCGCGCCCGCGCGTCCCGATCGTCCGGCCCGTCCACCGATCCCAGAAGACCGTCCAGCTCGGTCGGGCCGGCCGCGCGCAGGTAGGCCGCCTCGACCCTCTCCGCCAGCCCCGCGATCGTCGGGTCCTCCAGAAAATCCTTCAGCGACACCTCCGCCCCGAGGTGGGCCCGCACCCTCGAGATCAGAAGCGTGGCGAGGAGCGACTGGCCACCGGACTCGAAGAAGTTGTCCTGGACACCCGGGGCGTCCGCGCCGAGCAGACCGGCCCACAGGCGGGCCAGCTCCCGCTCGATCGGAGTGCGCGGCGGAACCCGCGCCGTGTCCGGATCGGCGGAGAGGCTCCCGGACGCCGGCAGCGCCCGCCGATCGATCTTGCCGTTCGGTGTGAGAGGCAGCGCGGTCAGCGTCACGAAGGCGGACGGCACCATGTGGTCGGGCAGCGTTTCCTTCAGGAAGGCGCGCAGGACGCCCGGCGACGCCTCCCGCCCGGCGCGCGGCACGACGTAGGCGACCAGGCGCCGCTCCTCCCCTCCGTCCTGGCGCGCCAGGACCACCGTCTCGCCGACCGCCGGATGCCTCTGCAAGGCGGACTCGATCTCCGCCGGCTCGATCCGGAAGCCGCGGATCTTCACCTGATCGTCCAGACGCCCCAGGTACTCCAGATCGCCGTCCTCGAGCCAGCGCGCCAGGTCGCCCGAGCGGTACAGGCGGGCGCCCGGTCGGTGCGCGAACGGATCGGGGACGAAGCGCTCCGCGGTGAGATCGGCGCGCCCGAGATAGCCGCGCGCCAGGCCCGCACCCCCGATGCAGATCTCCCCCGGGACGCCGATCGGCACCGGCCGCAGGGACGCGTCCAGCAGGCGGACGCGGCGGCTCGCGATCGGGCGGCCGATCACGCTGCGCGGGCCGCCCCGCACGTCCTCGGGGCGTATCGCCCGATAGGTGACGAACATGGTCGTCTCCGTGGGACCGTAGAGATTGAAGAGACAAGGCCGGTCCGGGTGACGCTCCACCCAGGGCCTCAGATCCGCGGGGTTCAGCGCTTCGCCTCCGAAATTCGCCAGCCGCAGGTGGAGGCCGCCGGCGCCGGTCTCCTCGGCCCGGACGAGCGCCCGGAAGCCGGAGGGTGTCTGGTTCAGGACGGTGACTTGCTCCCGGCGCAGGAGATCCAGGAACTCCGCCGGCGAGCGGCTGACCAGATACGGCACGATCACGAGACGTCCTCCGTGGAGCAGCGCGCCCCACATCTCCCACACCGAAAGGTCGAAGGCGTAGGAATGGAACAAGGTCCAGACGTCGCGCTCGTCGATGCGCAACAACGGAGCCGCCACCTCGAAGAGGGTCGTGACGTTGGCGTGCGTGACCACGACCCCTTTCGGGAGGCCGGTCGAGCCGCTGGTATACATGACGTACGCCGGGCTGTCGGGAAGCGCGGTCCGCGGAGGGTTCCCCTCCTCCCCATGGCTCACCGCGTCGGGCAGGAGGATCACCTCGACGCCGCCCGGAAGTCCGGCGGCCGTTCCGCGCCGGGTGATCAGCGCTACGGCTCCCGCGTCCCGCAGCAGGAAGGCCAACCGCTCCGCGGGGTAGGACGGGTCCAGCGGCACGTAGGCCCCACCGGCCTTGAGGACGGCCAGGACCGCCACGACCGTCTCGATGGAGCGCTCGAGGCAGATCGCCACCCGCGTCTCGGGCCCGACACCGCGATCCCGAAGGTGGCGCGCCAGGCGATTGGCGCGCCGGTTCAGATCGCCGTAGGTGATGCGCTCCTGGTCGAGCACCGCCGCGACCGCGTCCGGGCGGCGCGCCGCCTGCGCCTCGAACAGCTCGTGCACGCAGCCACCCGAGGTCGCCGCGGCCTCCGGATGGCGCTCCTGCAGCCAGACGCGCTCGGAAGCGGCCAGCCCCGGCAGATCGGCCAGGCGTCGTTGCGGGCCGGCCGCCATCGCCTCGAGAATCGCGCGCAGGCGGCCGAGCATGCGCCGGATCGCGCGCGCCTCGAAGCGCCTCCCGTCGTAGTTGATCTGGATCGTCAGATCGGGCCCGGGAGGGACGAACACGCTGAGCGGGTAGTGCGTCCACTCGACGGCGCGCAGATCGCTGATCGGCAGATCGCCGAACCGCTCGGTGAGCGCCGCATCGATCGGGTAGTTCTCGAACGCGAAGATGGTCTCGAAGAGCGGAGTGCCGCGCCGCGGCACGCCGCTCCACTGCTGGATCGACGCGAGGGGTGTGTACTCGTACCGGCGCATCTCGAGCTGCTCGTCCTGAAGCCGTTTCAGCCAGGACACGACCGGTTCGCGCTCCTCGAGCCTCACCCTGACGGGAAGCGTGTTCAGCATGAGCCCGACCATCGTTTCCGCCCCCTCCAGGTCGGCCGGCCGCCCCGACACGACGCCGCCGAAGACCACGTCGCTCTCGCCGCTCGAACGGGCCAGGAGGATCGCCCAGGCCCCCTGCAGGACGGTGTTGAGCGTCAGCTGATGCCGGCGCGCCAGGTCGCGCAGATCCGCCGCGGCGGCGCGCGACGGGACGATCCGTTTCCGCCGGTAATCGCCCGGCTGGGCCGGGCCCGGGGCCGGGCGGCCCATGGGCAAAGGCGTCGGCGAGCCGAACCCCGCGAGCGTTTTTTTCCAGTACGCCTCGGCGCTCGCGAGATCCTGCCGCCCGAGCCAGGCGATGTAGTCCCGGAACGGCCGCGGTGCCTTGGGACGCGGGTCCTCGCCTCGCGAGAAGGCTTCGTAGAGGGACGCCGCCTCCTTCAGGAGGACCGGCAGGGACCAGCCGTCCAGGAGAACGTGATGGTGGCTCCAGACGAACTGATGGAGATCGCGCGCCAGACGGATGATCGCCAGCCGTTGCAACGGCGGGCGCGACAGATCGTAGCCCCGCCGCAGATCGTCGGCCAGGAGCCTGTCGAGCCCGCTCTCCTGCTCCTCCTTGTCGAGGCCGCGCCAGTCGAGGCTCTCCCAGCAACCGGGGACGCTGCGCGACACGATCTGAAGTGGCTTCTCCAGGCCGTCCCACGCCAGCGCGGTGCGCAGGATCGTATGACGCTCGATCACTCTCCGCCAGGCGCGTTCGAGCGACTCCTCGTCGAGAGGACCGTGGAGCTTCCAGGTCAGGTGCTCGACGTAAACGCCCGACGCCGGCGCGGACAGCGCGTGGTAGAGCATCCCCTCCTGCATCGGCGTGATCGGATAGATGTCCTCGATGCCCGGATACTTGCGGGCCAGGGCGTCGAGGGTCGCCTGGTCGAGACCCGCCAGCGGAAAATCGGACGGCGTATACGCCGCGGCCTCCGGCCGGGCGCCCAGCGCGAGGAGCGCGCGCAGCGCGTTCTCGAAGCGTCGCGCCAGCGCCTCGATGATGGCGCGGGTATGCCGGTTCTCGCTGTACTTCCAGTTCATTCGCAGCCGGGAGGAGACGACGCATCCGTCGATCTCGAGGAGGTGCGTGCGTCGGGCGAGCGGGCTGGTCGCGGGTCCGCTCGATTCGACCGCGAATCGGAACGGCGACGACGCCGGCACCGTGGCGTCGAACTGGCCCAGGTAGTTGAAGCTGATCTCGGCCTGCGGAAGGGACTCGAGCCTCAGGGCGATCTCTCGATCGCCCCGCAGATAACGCAACAGGCCGTACCCGATGCCACGCGCCGGCATCACCCGGAGCCGCTCCTTGATCGACTTGAGCGCCCCCTCCAGCCCGCCGACGCCCTCCAGGGAAAGCCGAACCGGCTTGATCGTCGTGAACCAGCCGACCGTGCGCGACAGATCCACGTCGTCCAGGATCTCCTCGCGCCCGTGTCCCTCGAGATCGACGAGCATGGAGCCCGGACCGACCCACTCGGTCAGGGCCTGCGCCAGAGCGGTCAGGAGGACATCGCTGATCTCGGTGCGGTACGCGGCCGGAAGGTCGTGCAGGAGCGCGCGCGTCTCCTCCTCGGTGAACGCGCTCGTCACCCGGCGCGCCGAACCTTCCAGGTTCTCGGCCGCCGCAACGTCCACGGGAATCCGCCCGACCGGGGAGCGGCCTTCGGCGAGCCAGAAATCGAGCTCGCGCTCGATGGCGGCCCCGCGCGCGTGATCGGCCAGGCGCCCGGCCCAGTGAAGGTACGACGTCGTCTTGGCCGGCAGGTCGATGCTGTCGCCGCGCTCGAGCTGCCGGTAGGCGGTGTTCAGGTCCTCCAGGAGAATGCGCCACGACACTCCGTCGATCACCAGGTGATGGACGGCGATCAGCAGGCGGGCCATCATGCCCGGCCCGAGCTCGAAGAGCGCCGCGCGCAGCAGGGGGCCGTCGGCCAGGTCGAGGCTCCGCTGCAGCTCGGCGGCCCCGGCCTCCATCGCGGCGATACGCCGCTCAGGGGGCTCAGCGGAGAGATCGACGCGGGTGAAGGGGACCGGCCCTCCGGGAGCCGGGTTGAACTGCCGCCACCCTCCCTCCGTCTTCCCGTAGCGCATGCGCAGCGCGTCGTGGTGCCGCAGCAGGAGGGCGATCGCCTCCTCGAGCCTGGCGGCGTCGAGCGCCTGCCTCGCCTCCAGCAGGATCGCCTGGTTGAAATGATGCGCCTCGGCGAAGTCGTGTTCGAAGAACCAGCGCTGGATCGGCGTCAGCGGCGCCTCCCCCACGACCGCGCCCTGCTCCGCGGGCGCCCGGACGCGCGTCGACGCGACCGCCGCCAGCTCGGCGATTGTCTGATGCTGGAAGATCTGCCGGCTCGTGAGGCTCAGGCCGGCCTGGTTGGCGCGCGCCACGATCTGGATGCCGAGGATCGAGTCGCCGCCGAGATCGAAGAAATTGTCCCGCACGCCGACGCTGTCGCGGCCGAACACCTGGGCCCAGATCCGCGCCAGTGTCTTCTCGGCTTCGGTGCGCGGGGGAACGGCCTCCCCTTCGAGAGCACCCCGGCCGGCGACGGGCGCCGGCAGCGCCTTGCGGTCGATCTTCCCCGCGGCCGTGCGCGGCAGGCGGTCCAGGAACACGAACGCCGAAGGGAGCAGATGCTCCGGCAGGTGCTCCTTGAAATAGACGCGCAGATCGGACGACGACGGAGCCGGGCCGGCGGCCGGGCGGCAGGCGAGGTAGGCCACCAGACGGGCCTCCCCGGGATTGTCCTCGCGCGCCAGCACGGCCGATTCGGCGATCGCCGGATGCTGCCCGAGTGCCGCCTCGATCTCGCCGGGCTCGATCCGGTAGCCGCGCACCTTCACCTGCTCGTCGAGCCGGCCGAGGAATTCCAGGTTGCCGTCGGGAAGCCAGCGAACGCGATCTCCCGTCCGGTACAGCCTGCCTCCGGGCCGGCCGGAGAACGGGTCCGGGATGAAGGATTGCGCCGTGCGCCCGGGACGACCCAGGTAGCCGCGCGCCACGCCCTCGCCGCCGAGGAACAGCTCGCCGGGGACCCCGACCGGCGCCGGATTGAGGCGGCGATCCAGGACATAGGCGCGGACGTTGGCGATCGGGCGTCCGATCGGCACCAGGCCATGGGTCCCGGAGAAGCGACCGTCCCGCGGCTCGTAGACGGTCGAGGTGATCGTCGCCTCGGTCGGGCCGTAGGCGTTGTACAGCGCCACGCGCCCGCCCGTCAGCCCGTTCCATTCCGCCAGACGTAAGCCGAGGGCCTTCTCGCTGCCGATGACGACCAGGCGAAGGCAATCGGGCAGCGACCGCCCCTCCCTCGACAGCTCGCCGACCCACGCGTGCCAGTAGGAGGTCGGCAGGTTGAGGACCGTGATCGCCTCGTTTTCCAGGAAGCGGTGGAATTCGGGGACCGAGACGAACACCGGGTCCGGCCGCAGCACCAGTGTCGCTCCGCGCAGAAGCGTCGGCATGATCTCTTCGAGGGAGACGTCGAAGCTCAGCGCCGCGAACTGCAGGACGCGATCGCCGGACCCAAGGTCGTAGCGCCGGGCCATCTCGACGCTGTGGTTGACCAGGGCGCGGTGCGGGACGAGAACGCCTTTGGGCGCGCCGGTGGAGCCGGACGTGAACACGATGTACGCCAGGTTGTCGGGCCGGGCGGCCGCGGACCCCTGCGCGCGGGCGCTCTCGTCGTGCGTCGCGGCGTTCTCCCCGGGCTCATCCTCGAGGCAGACCACGCGGGGCTCGCCCGCCGGCAGGACCCGCCGGAGCCGCCGCTGCGCCAGCACGACCCGGGCGCCCGTCTCCTTCAGGAGACCCGCGATCCGCTCCCGCGGATATCCCGGGTCGAGCGGCGCGCAGGCGCCGCCCGCCTTCAGGACCCCGAGGAGGCCGGCGACCATCTCGATGGAGCGCTCGGCGCAGAGCGCCACCGTGGATTCCGGCCCGACCCCGAGACGGCGCAGCCGCCGGGCCAGGAGCGCGGCGCGGCGGTCGAGCGCGGCGTAGGTGATCCGCTCGTCTCCGAACCGGACCGCGACCGCCTCCGGAGTCCGCGCCGCCGCCTGTTCGAACAGTTCGTGGATGCAGCGCTCGCGCGGGAACTCGGACTTCGGGCCGCTCCATTCGACCAGGACCTGCCGGCGCTCCTGCTCCGGAAGGAGCGGCAGCGACGACACCTTCAGATCGGGATCGTTCGCGACCCCTTCCAGGAGCGTCTCCAGATGCAGAAGCATCCTGCGCGCGCTCCTGTCCTCGAACAGGTCGGTGCTGTACTCGAGAGAGCAGTCGAGGCGGGACCGGCTGTCGTTCACCTCGAGCGTCAGGTCGAACTGCGAGAGGCCGTCGTCGATGTCGACCGTCTCCACCGCCAGTCCCTCGAGGCGCGCGACCGGTGACGTGGCCTGCGCCACCATCACCTGGAACAGCGCCGAGCGGCTCAGGTCGCGCGGCGGGCGCAGCTCCTCGACCAGCTTCTCGAACGGCAGGTCCTGGTGCGCGTAGGCACCCAGCGCGGCTCCCCGCACGCGCCGCAGCGCCTCCCGGAACGTCGGGTCGCCCGACAGATCGGATCGCAGAACGAGCGTGTTCACGAAGAACCCGATCAGTCCCTCGATCTCCAGCCGGTTCCGGTTGGCGATCGGCGTGCCGAGCACGATGTCGTCCTGTCCGGTGTAGCGCTGCAGGAGGACCGCAAACGCCGCCAGAACGGTCATGAACAGTGTGGCCCCCTCGCCGCGGCCGAGAGCGCGCAGCGCCTCCGACAGTCGCCCGGACAGTTCGAGGCGGTGGCGTGCCCCGCGATGGCTGGGCGAGGGAGGGCGGGCCCGATCGGCCGGCAGATCGAGAAGGGCCGGCGCTCCCGCGAGCGCCTGCCGCCAGTAGGCGAGTTGGGCTTCCAGGATCTCGCCCCGCAGCCGGCGGCGCTGCCAGGCCGCGAAGTCGGCGTACTGGATCGGCAGGGAGGGAAGCGGCGACGGCCGGCCTTCGCGGAACGCGGCGTACAGCGCCTCCATCTCCCGCGCGAGGACACCCGCCGACCAGCCATCGGTGACGATGTGATGAAAGGTCAGGAGCAGAACGTGATCCTCGGCCTCGAGCCGGAGGAGCCGCGACCTCACGAGAGGCCCGCGCGCCAGATCGAACGGCGCCTGCGCCTCTTCGCGCGCCCGGCGCAGCGCCGCCGGCCAGCGCTCGGCGGGAGGCCGGGCCGAGAGGTCCTCCACGGGAACCGCAACCCGCGGCTCGGGGGACACGACCGCGACCGGCCTGCCGTCCACGTCCGGAAACGCGGCTCTCAACACCTCGTGGCGCCGGACGATCTCGCAAAGACTGGCTTCGAGCGCCGGCACGACCAGCCGGCCGCGCAGGCGCAGCGCGCTGGATGTGTTGTAGGCGGGGTTGTGGGGCTCGAGCTGATCGAGGAACCAGAGCCGCTGCTGCGCGAACGACAGCGGGCGTTCCCGGTCGGGCGGGGCGGGTCCGGGCGCAGGCGCCGGCGGCCTTCCCTCCCGGCGCGCCGCGGCGAGGCGCGCCGCCAGCCCCTCGACCGTCGGCGCCTCGAACAGGGCGCGCACCGGCAATTCCACTCCGCACAGGCCGCGCACGCGGGAGACGACCTGCGTCGCGACCAGCGAGTGTCCCCCCAGGTCGAAGAAGTTGTCTTGCACCCCGACCCGATCGATCGCCAGCGCCTGCGACCAGATCTCCGCGAGGAGTCTCTCGTCCTCCGTGCGCGGCTCGACCAGGGGCGCGGACAGATCGGGCCGCCGGGCGCCGGGCGCCGGCAGGCGGGTCCGGTCGATCTTGCCGCTCGGCGTCGTGGGCAGCCCGTCGAGGACGACGAACGCCGAGGGGACCATGTGATCGGGGAGCGTCCGCCTCAGGTCGTCGCGCAGATCGTCGACCGGGAGCGGGCCGGCCGGACGGCCGTCGCCCTCCCTCAAGACCAGGTAGGCCGCCAGGACGGGGTCGCCGTGCGCATCGGGTCGCGCCACGACCACGCTCTCGCGGATGAACGGCTTCCGGTTCAGGACGGCCTCGATCTCTCCCGGCTCGATGCGGTAGCCGCGCACCTTCAACTGGTCGTCGAGCCGGCCGAGGAATTCGAGCGATCCGTCGGGCCGCCGGAGCGCCCGATCACCGGTCGCGTACATCCGCGCGCCCGGATCGCCGCCGAACGGATCCGGCAGGAAGCGATCGGCCGTCAGGTCGGGCCGATCGAGATAGCCCCGCGCCAGCCCGGCGCCGGCGATGTACAGCTCGCCCTCGACACCGGGGGGGCAGGGTCGCAGGCGCCGATCCAGGACGTAGACCCGCGCGTTGTCGACCTGGTGCCCGATCGGCACGGTCGGCCGGCCGCGCTCGCAGATCCAGACCGTGCTGTCGATGCACGCCTCGGTGGGGCCGTACAGGTTGACCAATTCGACCCGAAGCAGATCGATGCAGCGATCCTGGAGCTCGGGTGTCAGGGCCTCGCCGCCGCAGAAAACGCGCCGCAGGGACCGGCACCGCTCGATGCCGGGATCGTCCAGGAGCGCGCGCAGCCCCGTCGGCACCATCTGCAGGATGGTGGCCCCTTCGTCCGCGATCAGGCGCGCCAGCGAGGCCGGATCCTGGTGGGCCCGCGGCGCCGCCAGGATCAAGCGCGCGCCGGCGAGAAGCGGCGCGAAGAACTCCCAGACGGCCGCGTCGAAGGTGAACGGCGTCTTCTGGATCACGCCGTCCTCCGGGCCGAGCGGAAATCTCTCCTGCATCCAGAGCATGTGGTTGCGGATCGCCATGTGCGGCACGAGGACGCCCTTCGGAGCGCCCGTCGATCCGGACGTGTAGATCGCGTAGGCGGTCGAGGCGGGCAGGACCGGCAGGCCGGGGTTCGCGTCGCTCTCGCTCTCGATCGCGCCGGCGGCCTGATCGACCGCCAGGACGTGGCCTCCGCCGGCCGGGAGCGTCCCGACGAGCCGCTCCCGGGTGACGATGACGGGCGCGCGCGCCTCGGCGAGCATGAAGGCGAGCCGCTCCCTGGGCCAGGCCGGGTCGAGGGGCAGGAAGGCGGCGCCCGCCTTGAGCGCCCCCAGGATGGCGATCACCATCTCGGGGGCTCGCTCCATGGCGATCGGCACGAGGACGTCGGTCGTGGCGCCGAGGCGTCGCAGGCGCCGTGCCAGCCGGTTGGAGCGACCGTTCAGCTCACGATAAGCGAGACGTCCGCCTTCGAAGACCATGGCGATCGCGTCGGGCGTGCGTTCGACCTGGACCTCGAAGAGCTCGTGCACGCTCAACGCGACGCCCGGGGCTGCGGCGTTCGGGGGGATCGAAGGCGGGGCGGGCGGCGATCGCTTCAATCCGGATGGTCCTCCGGCCAAAGGACCTCAAACGACTCAACACCTCTTCTTCCTTGATGCCGGAAAGATACCCGACGTCACCCCGGGTGTCAACGAAACGGCCCGGTCTTCGTCAGGCGCCGGCCGCGGCGTCCAGCAGGGACTCGATGTCCTCGCTAGCGTTGTAGAGGTGCGGCGAGACGCGGATGAGATTGTCCCGCAGACTCACGACGACACCGCGCTCCCGCAGGTGGCGATAGAGGACGCGCGTCTCCTCGCGCGACGATCCCTCCAGCGCCAGGATCCCCGAGCGTCGCTTCGAGTCCAGGTCCGAGGCGACCCGCAGCCGCGTC
Organism: Candidatus Eiseniibacteriota bacterium; assembly: GCA_005893295.1. GTDB lineage: Bacteria > Eisenbacteria > RBG-16-71-46 > RBG-16-71-46 > RBG-16-71-46 > WS-8. Next base: position 20,325 of record VBOY01000032.1, read on the forward strand.
CGCTCGAGACCGCGGATCAGGAGATCCTGCAGGTGCCGCACGTGCGCCTCCACGCCGACGATCCCGACGCGCGACAGAAACGAGAGCGAAGCGATGAAACCGGCCAGATTCAGGAAGGAAGCCGCCTCCGGAATATCGAAGCGGCGCGCCCCCTCCCGGAAATGCAGG
>VBOY01000032.1:20497-22845 GCA_005893295.1 Candidatus Eiseniibacteriota bacterium
CATCCAGTTCACGTCCGCGACACGGAGCCTGTCGAGAACGGAGGGATTGACGTACGTGAAACCCGTGCCGAAGGGGGCGAGCAGCCATTTGTCGCCGCTGGCCGCCAGGATGTCGATCGGCAGGTCCGAGACGTTGAAATCCACGGCGCCCACCGACTGGGCGCCATCCACGACGAGAAAGATGCCGCGCGCGTGGCAGGCGTCACCCAGCGCGCGCAGGTCGGCGCGGTATCCGGTGGCGAAGGCGACGTGGCTGATCGAGACGATCCGCGTCCTCTTGCCGATCGCCGCGATCAGATCCGCCTCCCCGACGAACCGGCCCGCCGCGGGGCGGACGAGGCGCACCTCGACGCCGTCGGACGCGCGATTCAGCCACGGGTAGACGTTCGCCGGGAATTCGCCGTTCGCAAGCAGCACCTCGTCTCCCGCTTCCAGGGGAAGGCCGCGCGCCGCGAGGTTCAGTCCGTGCGACGCGCCCGAGGCGAGGGCGACGTCCTCCGGATCGCATCCGAGCAGGCGGGCCACGGCCTCGCGGGCCCGCCCAGGAAGCGCCTCGTAGAGGGAACCGGGGATCTCCTCCGGGTGCTCCTTCAGCCGCAGGGCGCGCTGAACCTCGGCGACCGTCTCCGCGGGAAAGGGCCCCTGCGCGGCGCAGTCGAGGTACACCTTGCCCCCGAAGTCGGAGAAATGCCGTTTCCAGGGGCTCGCGTCGTCCGGCACCTTGATCGTCCCACGTTTGGCACGCCAGGGAGGGTCGCATGATACACCGGCGCGGTCGCGGCGTGAAGCGTGCGCCGCGCGGATCACGCAGGCCTGCGCTCCGACGCCAGGCGACGGAACCTCTCACGCCACTCGAACAGGAGGTGCCGGGGCGGCCCCCAGAGCGTGGCCGGCGTGTTCCACCAGAAGTTCAGCGAGATCGACGGCTCGAGGGCGCGCAGGTAATGCCACCAGGTCGCGGGAATGTACAGGATCTCCCCCGGCTGCACGACGACCTCCAGGAGCCTCGCCTGCGCGAAGCGCGGGTGCCGGGCCCGGTCGGGACGTTCCACCTCGACCGGGCTGAAATGCAGGTTCAGCCCGAACTCGCGGCAGGGGTAATACACGAGATCGGACTGATCGGGAGAGATCAGGACGACCTTCTTCCTGCCCGAGATCAATGAAGCGTCGTGACCGCGCCCGCCGGGCCGATCCAGAGCGCCGGCTCGAGTCTCATCCGCCGGGCGAGCGCGCGGGGGACGTAGCCCGGGGTCTCCATGTACTCCGCGGGCGGCCGGATATCCTCCATGAGTCGCGGTGCCGTCTTCAGCAGCGGGTATTGCGCCAGATAATGGCTGCGCGACTCCCGTCCGGCCGTCTGGAGTCGATCCAGGAACGCCCCCAGAGGCATCGGCGCGCGCCGGACGCTTTTGAGATAATCGGCCGGATCGTTGCGCGCATCTTCTCTCTCCCAGATCTCCACCTTGACTTCGATGTCCGGCAGCGTCCGCCTGAAATACTCGATGTCCCACAGCGATACCGCCGGCCAGTCGTCCGCGACCCCCGTGATGACCGACGGGCGGCGAGGAGCGACGAACTCTCTCCGGAAGACCGCCGGAGAGGGATGATGGACGCGCGGGATCGCACTCGTCTCGGACATGGCGGGATTATAGACTCCGTCCGCCGCGTCGCAGCGGCACCGGGGTCAGGCGACCTGACTATTGTCGGATGGCGGAGGAGGCGGGCACCGGACCCGCGCCGCCTCGAGTCGATCGCGTCGCCGATTGAAAAAAGATTCGCGCGGCGTGTCGATTTCGCGCGCCGCTCGTTCGTCGCATGAGTAGAGCGTGGTCAGGATCCGGCCGACGGGGGCCGGAGGCCACGCCGTGAACGTCAGGTCGGGGACGAGGGCCCGGCCGCCCGGACCGGCCCCGGACGATGCGCCGGAGCTTGTCCTTGGCGCGCTTCTCGATCAACCGGATCGCCTCGCGCGACAGCCCCAGCTCGGCGCCGATCTCGCGCAGCGAGCGCGCCCGCCCGCCGCGCAGCCCGAACCGGTCCGCCAGCACGCGGCGCTCCCGCTCGCCCAGCGTCCGCAGGGCCGCGCGCACGCTCGCGCGGGCCTCGGCGCGGATCAACGCCGTCTCCGGGCTCGGCGTGCTGCCGTCCGCGATCCGGTCGCGGAGCGGGACATCCGATCGGTCGCCGGTCGTTTCGTCCAGCGACAGCTCCATCATCTTGAACTGCAGGATCCGGTCGACGCGGGCGACGGTCAGGTTGAGATGCGTCGCCACTTCGTCCCGTCCGGCGTCGCGGCCGAGATCGCGCGACAACTGGCGCTCGGCGTCGATCACGCTGCGAATCTGATG
>VBOY01000123.1:0-16101 GCA_005893295.1 Candidatus Eiseniibacteriota bacterium
ATCTACCGCACCATCGTGGACAAGGATTCCACGACCGGCGATGCCAAGTTCGCCCTGAACGAGATGGGCAAGATGCGCTTTCGGAAGCAGGATTACGCGGGGGCGCTCGCCGTGTTCCAGAGGCGAATCGCTCTTGACCCCCGCAGCGGCGAGGCTTACTACTATATCGGTTTGTGTCAAAAGGAGTTGAAGCGGTACCCCGAAGCTCTGGCGGCGCTGCAGAAGTCGGCCGAGATCGACACCAGTCGGGCGGATCGGTTTTTCTGGCTCGGTGTCTTGTACGATCAACAAAAGTCCCTGCCCGAGGCGCGGAAGGCCTTCGAGCGAATGATCGCGCTCGACGATTCCAGCAAGCTGGCCAGCAAGGCTCGGGCTCAGCTCGGCTACTATCTCCTGCTGGAGAAGAACTGGAGCGGGGCGACGACGCATCTCGAGCGTGCCGTAGTACTCGACCCCCAGTTCGTGCAGGCCTGGGTGTGGTCGGGGAGAACGCGGGGAATCGTCCGAAGGCGGTGGAGGCATATCGGCGGGCGCTGGCGCTGGACCCCAGCCAGCCCGAAGCGAACAAGGGCGTGAAGGTCTTGAGCGCCGGGGTCGCGAGTCCCAAGGGAGGTTGATCATGAGGCAGCGGCAGGTCGAGAGCATCGCCATCCTCGCGCCCAAGGGTTACCTGACCGGTGGCGATGAGACGGACGAGCTCGAACGCACGATCAAGCAGCTCGGCGAGAGCGGCAACAAGCACCTCATCGTCAACCTGGCCGACACGCAGCACTTGAACTCGACGGCTCTTGGCGTGCTGATCTCGGCCCACACGAACTACGTGAGGCGGGGTGGCCAGATGAAACTGTGCGCCGTCGACAAGCGGATCGAGAACATCTTCGTGATCACGAAGCTGTCCCTCGTCTTCGACGTTTATCCCAGCGAGGAGCAGGCGATCGCGAGCTTCGCGGAGCCGAAGTCGGTCTAGGAAGCCTGCGGGCGCCCGGTCCGAGGGGGCATCGTGTCGATTCGACGCAAGCAGGTCCGCAGCATCACGGTCCTGTCCCTGAAAGGCAGCTTCTTCGGGGACCGAGAAACGGACGAGTTCCAGAAGGCAATCACGGACGAGGCGGGCCTCGGCAACACCCGCCTCATCCTGAACATGGCAGAATGCCAGGCTCTCAATTCGATCGCCATCGGCGTGTTGATGCGCGGCTACAGCAACTATCGTGGCCGCGGCGGCGAAATCAAGCTGTGCGAGTTGAGCAAGCGCATCAAGGACCTGTTCACGATGACCAGGCTCATCAAGGTGTTCGACCACCACGAGACCGAGGATCAAGCGATCGCCGCGTTCGCGGTCGAGGAAGCGCCTTCGGTCTGAGCACGGCGGCCGTCGCAGGCGCTGGAACCCAGGGCCCGGGAGGGACCGGGCCCGCATGCGGGTGGGAATGCCCCACTCGCGCTCTTGACACCGAAGCTGGCCCCGACGGTCGGCTCGCAGGGCGATAGGGGAGGAAACAGACCTTGAATCGTTTCATCGTACCCGTCGGCTTCACGCTTGCCGCGGTGATCTCGTACGGCATCTATTTCTCCCTGCCGCTGCTCGGCGACGTGGGCAATCAGATGAAACAGGGCGGCCCGCTGGTGGGTGCCCTGATCATGCTCATCATCCTCCAGACGTCGTTCATCATCGAGCGCATCTGGAGCCTCAAGAAGGCGCGCGGCCGCGGGCCCCTGCCCGACTTCCTCATCAACGTCCGCAAACGCCTCCACACCGGCGACGTGGCGGGCGCGATCGAGCTGTGCGGCCACCAGCGTGGCTCGGCGGCCAACGTGATCCGGGCCGGCCTGGAGCGCTATCAACAGCTTCGTTCCGAAGGCGCCCCGAAGGAGAAGATCGTCGCCGAGACCCAGACGGCGATTCAGGAGGCGAACGGCCTCGAAGTGCCGCTGCTCGAACGCAACCTGATCGCGCTCTCGACCATCGCTTCGATCGCCACGATGATCGGGCTGCTCGGAACCGTGATCGGGATGATCCGATCCTTCGCCGCGCTCGGCCATACCGGCGCCGTGGACGCCGCCAAGCTGGCGGTCGGTATCTCGGAGGCTCTGATCAACACCGCCGGCGGCCTGTTCGCCGCGATCTCCGGAATCGTCGCATACAACGTGTTCGTGACACGGGTCGACAACTTCAACTACATGATGGACGAGGCATCCTACGAGGCTGTGCAGCTGCTGGCGGCTTCGGCCTCCGACAAGCGCTAGGGGAGCGCCGGCATGCTGAAGAAGAAACGCCGCATCGGCATCAGCATCGACATGACGCCGATGGTCGACGTCGCATTCCTGCTGCTGATCTTCTTCATGACCACCACCCAATTCAAGCCACCCGAGAAGGACAAGATCACCCTCCCGGAGTCGAACTCCGAAGCCAAGTCCCCCGAAACCGACATCATCACGATCGCCGTTACCGCGCCCAAGCCGGAATACAACAACCAGCCGCACGTACGCGTGATCTGGAGGCAAGGCGGTCAAGAGGTCACGCGCGAGATCCCTCAGGAGGCCGTGAAGACCGATATGGGGGCGGTGCTGACCACCGCGCGCTCGGCGAACCCGGGCGCCCGCATGATCGTGAAGATGGACAAGGACGCCCCGTACGGCGTCATGGCCGACATGATGTCGGCCCTGCAGCAGGCCAACGCTCCACGGTTCAACGTCCAGACCGAACTGGAAGGGGGCTCGGGCGGGCTCTTCAAGAAGAGGAAATAGACCGGAGGAGGTGAGGGATCCATGGGGGCAGTCGACACCCCACAAACCAGGAGTAGCGGCAGGAAGAAGAGCGGATTCAGACGTCCGCGCCGCAGGGTGGGCGTTCGCATCGACATGACGCCCATGGTGGATGTGGCATTCCTACTGCTGATCTTCTTCATGGTCACGACGGTCTTCCGCACGCCCCAGGCCCTCGAGATCAACCTACCGCCCAAGGAAGACATCAAGGTCGACGTGGCCAAGTCCAAGGTGCTCGAAGTGCGAGTGCTGCCGGACGATCGCGCCTACTGGAGAAACGCCGACGACCCGTGGGCGCGCACCGACGTCAAGATGCTGACCACGGTGTTCCAGCCCTACAAGGGGAACAAGGAGAAGATCGTCATCGTCCGGATCGACCGTGACGCCAAGTTCGCCAACATGGTGAACATCATCGACGAGCTCGACCTCGTCAGCCTGACGCGCTTCTCGCTCCAGACCCTGACTCCCGAAGAGAAGAAAGAGGTCGAGCCGCTGTGAAGGCACAGGAAGCTCTGTTTCACCTGATGCCCTACGGGGCTCCCGAGCTCAAGGAAGTCGCGCGGCGGTACATGTTCCGCGGCATCCTGGTGGGGAGCATCGCGTGGTTGGTCGTCTTCCTGCTGTCGTTCGGAACCAGCGCGTTCTTGCGCAACCGTCCCCACGAGACCAAGGTGATCGTGGTGCCGTACCGCGAGCTCGCGGCGCCCCCGCCCTTGACCGAGAACACGCCGCCGCCGCAGGTGGCGATCGCGCAGCCGGTGGCGCCGCCCACGGTAGCGGTGCCGGTGCCGGTGCCCGATGCCGAAGCGCCGCCTGAAGAGACGATCGCCTCGCAAGAGGAAATCTCGGCGGCGACTCCGGGGGTCTCGAACGAAGGGGACAACCTGGTGGTCGCGCCACCTAGCCAAGAGGAGCTGCCCAAATTCGGCGAGTACGTCTACGTCGAGGAGCTTCCCGAGGCGGTGACCAAGGTCCAACCCATTTATCCCGATTTGGCGCGCGAGGCGAGCGTCGACGGCACGGTCGTGGTCCAGGCCCTGGTCGGCAAGGATGGGAAGGTCAAGGACACCAAGGTCGTGAAGTCGGTGGCGATGCTCGATGCCGCGGCCGTGACCGCCGTGAGACAGTGGGTCTTCAAGCCCGCGCTATCCAACAACAAGCCGGTGGCTGTCTGGGTGGCGGTACCAGTCAAGTTCACCCTGCACTGATCCTTAAGCCGGCGCTGGCGGTTCCGTTGCATGACTTCCGGTGCGTGTGGGCGCGCCGCGTCCTGCCGCGCCGGATGCCCACTTTTGCCGCGCCTGTCGAGGCTCATTTGACCATGGTGCGGCCCGCTCGGTAGCCTGCCTGGCTGGTGTTTGCTCACGTGTCCCCTCGCATGATGGAGCCCGTCATGGAAACCAGTGAGGCGGCTCCGGCCGCCGCCGTCCTAGTTCCTGGCCCACCGTCGCTGAACGTGTTTCAGCGCACCGCCGCGGTGTTTACGCGTCCCGCCGCCGCATGGGTCGGCCTCGAGAGCCGGTCGCGATGGTGGTTCCCCATGCTCGTCACGGTCCTATGCGGGGTCGCCCTGAACCTGCTCCTCTACGATCGGGCGATCGTTCCCATGGTGACCGAGAAGTGGGAGCAAGCGGCGGACAACGGCCAGATGCGCGCCGAGCAGCTCGACAAGATGGAGAGCTTCATGCGCAGCCCCGCCGGAATGGCGATGACCGCCGGACAGACGGCGTTCTTTCTCCCGGTCATCTACCTCGCGATGGCGCTCGGCGTCTGGTTCGGGGTCGGCTTCGTACTCGGCACCAAGCTCCGCTATCGCCATGCGCTCGAGATCGTGACCTGGTCGAGCTTGATCCTGATTCCAGCGCAGATCCTGGGGGCGGGCCTCGCCTGGGCGAAGGAGAGCTACAAGGACATCCACACGGGTTGGGGCATCCTGCTGCCCCCGGCGGAGACGCCGAGCAAGCTGCAGGCCGCGCTCACCGCGTTCCTCGACGCTCTCGGTCCGTTCGCGATCTGGACGCTGGTCGTCGTGATCCTGGGTGCCACGGCCCTTTCGGGGGCCCCTCGCAAGTCCGTGGCCTGGGTGATGGGCGGACTCTATCTGGCACTGGCGGTCCTCATGGGGGCGATGGCGGGCCTCTTCACCCCCGCGGCCTAAGGACCTGTAACTTTTCGGCTTTTCGGACGTAGGCACGGCACGTTCCGACGGACGTCCCTCGGATACGATTCGGGAGAAACGCGCATGACGAGAGCGGGGTGGAAGGCCTACGGGCTCGCGGCTGCCGCGAGCGCTCTGTGGGCGATCGTCGCGGACGGCGAAACCCTTACCGCAGACAAGGCGGTGCAGCTCGCGCTCCGGCAGAACATCCAGGTGATCGGTGCCGAGGCGAACCTGCTCGACGCGCGGGGCGGGATGTACGGGGCTTGGTCACCCCTGCTGCCGCACCTTTCGGCCAGCCTGAGCCGCTTCGGCACCGACATCAGCAACGAGAAGGGCGGGCGTAACGTGGGCGGCGGCCTGACACCCACCATCAGCAGCGACTTTGTGGCCTATGGGACCACGCCCTCGGTCGGCGGTTCGTGGTCGTTCCTCAATCTGTCCTCGATCGCGGGGTTCTCGTCCGCGCGCGGGGCGCTCAAGGCTGCCCGACTGTCGCGCGATGCGATCCGCAGCCAGGTCGCTCTGGATGCGCGCCGGCAATTCTACGAGGTGGTCAAAGCCGTGCGGCTCGCCCAGGTGGCCACCGGAGCCCTGCACCTGGCGCGCGACGACGAGCGTCGCGTGCGCGCCCTGTTCGAGGTCGGATCGGTCTCCCGGAGCGATCTGCTCAAGGCGCAGGTGCGCACCGCCCAGAGCGAGCTCGACTCCCTCACCGCGTCGCAGACGGTGATCGTCCAGCGCATCACGCTGGCGGGGCTGGTGGGCGTCAAAGAGACGGAGATGGGAGAGGTCGACACGGTGCTGGCCGTCGAGCCGCAGGACTACGACGAGGGGCGTCTGCTGAGCGAGGCCTCGAGCGCACGTCCAGACATCAAGGCCGCGGATGCCGACGTCAAGGCGGCGCAGGCCCGTCTCAATTCGGCGCGTTTCTCGAGGCTTCCGTACGTCACCGCGTCTGCTTCGGTGGATTTCAACACCCGCTCCCGATCGACCTCGGGCATCGACCCGCCCGGGGCGCCGCCGCTCTTCACGCCGGGCAAGGCGGGCTCCTCATCCGAGACCGATCGCCAGTTCAGCGGGCAGGTGGCGCTCAACTGGAACGTCTTCGACGGGTTGCAAACGGATTCGCGGATCGCCTCCGCGCGAGCTCAGGTGATGCGCGCCCGAGCCGACCGCGACGCCCTGCGGCGCAACCTCGAGAGCGAGGTGCACCAAGCGCTGATCGCTTACCGCGAGGCCGTGGAGCGCGACAAGGTGGCCCGGCGAGCGCTCGAATCGGCGACCGAGAATCTCAAGTTGACGCAGGAGAAATACAACGTGGGCTCGGCCACCGTGCTGGAGTTGATCGACGCACAGGTGCAGCTGCAGCGGGCGCAGAGTGACGGGGTCTCGGCACTGGCCGCCATCCGCGTGGCCGAGGCACAGCTCGACCGGGTTCGCGGGCGAGCCGAGTGACAGCGCCGGAAGGAGCGCACAACGCATGAAGAAGAAATGGCTCTGGATCGGGTTGGGGACGGTCCTGCTGATCGTGCTCGTTGCAGTCAACGTCCGCCGCCAGGTCTCGGGCAACACCGTGCCGGTGCAGCTCGCGCGCGTGCGCGTCGAGGACATCACCGCCCGGGTGCGGGCCCCGGGCAAGATCGAGCCCAAGACGCAGGTGAAGATCAGCGCCGACATCATGGGAAAGATCGTGAAGTTGGCGGTCAAGGAGGGGGATCACGTCAAGAAGGGCCAGCTCCTGCTACAGCTGGACGACACCCAGTACCGGAGCGCCGCGGGGCAGGCGCGCGCGGCGCTGGCGACGGCACGCGCCCGCAACCGGGAGGCCGGTTCCGCTCTCAAGGTGGTCGAGGCGAACTTCACCCGCCAGCGCGCGCTATACGATCAGAAACTGCTGTCCCAGGCGGAATGGGACCAGGCCACCTCGGGTTACGAGACCNCGAGCGCCAGCGAGGAGGTCGGTCGCTCCGAGGCCGCGCTGCAGGGCGCCCTGGACAACCTCGGCAAGACCCGCTTCGTCGCCCCCTTCGACGGCGTGGTGAGCGCTCTCAACGTGGAGCAGGGCGAGGTCGTCATCATGGGCACGATGAACAATCCCGGCACCCAGATCCTGACGGTCTCCGATCTTTCTCGCATGCTCGTGAAGGCCGACGTCGACGAGAGCGACGTGGTCGACATGAAATTCGGGCAGAAGGCCAAGATCACGGTCGACGCGCTTCCCGATACGTCGTTCCCCGGCACGGTGACCGAGATCGGCAGCACCGCGAAGCGCGGGGTCGGTGGCTCGGCGGTGCCCGAGGGGCAGACGAACTTCGAAGTCAAGGTGGTGTTCGACCAGAGCGTCCCGCAGGTGCGTCCGGGCATGACCGCGGACGTCGAGATCGAGACCGCGACCAAGGCCAAGGCAACCGCGGTTCCGATCCAGGCGGTGGTGGTGCGCACCGAGCGCGAGCTGGAGCGCGCGGCTCACAAGCGCACGGAGCGCAAGCAGCGTCGCAGCGAAGCGGCGGCAGCCGAGGAAGACACGGTCGGAAAACGCGACAAGGAGATCACCGGCGTGTTCGTGGTCCGCGACGGCGTCGCCAAGTTCGTCCCGGTGCGCACCGGCCTGGCCAGCGAGACCATGATCGAGATCTTCGGGGACGTGAAGGCGGCGGAATCGATCGTCTCGGGACCCTACAAGGCGCTGCGCGAGCTCAAGCCTGGCAGCAAAGTGAAGCGCGAGACCGGCGGTGGTCCGAAGGCCAAGAAGTGAGGCCCCGGTGCTGATCACGATCCGCGGTCTCCACCGCATCTACGAGGTCGGAAGCGAAAAAGTCCATGCCCTGAACGGCGTGGACCTCGACATCGATGCCAACGAGTACGTCGCGATCATGGGTCCCTCGGGCTCCGGCAAGTCGACCCTGATGAACATCATCGGCTGCCTCGACACGCCGAGCGGCGGCTCCTACCAGCTCAAAGGCAAGGAGATCGGCAAGCTTTCCGACGACGAGCTCGCCCGCATCCGGAACCAGGAGATCGGCTTCGTGTTCCAGACCTTCAACCTGCTGGCGCGCGCCGACGCGCTTCACAACGTCGAGCTCCCGCTGGTCTACGCCGGGGTCCGCCACGAGGAGCGCCGCAAACGCGCCCGCGAGGCGATCGATCTGGTGGGCCTCACCGACCGGATCAAGCACAAGCCGAACGAGCTATCCGGCGGACAACGCCAGCGCGTGGCGATCGCGCGGGCGCTGGTGAATCGGCCCAGCATCATCCTGGCCGACGAGCCGACCGGGAATCTCGACACCGCGACAGGCGAGGAGATCATGGCGGCTTTCCAGAACATTTGGCACCAGGGCAACACAGTGATCCTGGTGACGCACGAAGCCGATATCGCCCGCCACGCCCGGCGCGTGGTGCGGATGCGGGACGGCAAGATCGAGAGCGACACGCCTCAGGCGGCCGCGACCTCGGCGGCGGCCCGATGAACCTCCGCGAGAGCGTCGGGATCGCCCTCGGGGCAGTGCGTTCGAACAAGCTGCGATCGTTCCTCACGCTGCTCGGCACGATCATCGGCGTGATGTCGGTGATCGCAGTGCTCTCGTTCGTCGAAGGCCTCAACCGTTACGTCTCCCAGAAATTGCTGAACGCCGGCGCCAACGTGTTCTGGGTGGATCCGTACGGCTTCGTCACCAGCCAGGAGCAATGGGAAGAGGTCAAGGATCGCCCGCCGATCACGCTGGACGACGCCGATGCACTGCGCGCCGGGGTGCCGCACGCGGCCACGGTGATCGCCATGGCCGACGGCTCCGCGATCGCCCACTACCGGAACAAACAGGTGCGCGGGGTGGCGATTCGCGGGCGCTCCGCAGGCTACGAGGTGGTCGACGACTACACCTTGGGCGCCGGGAGGTTGTTCACCGACGTCGACGACCAGCGTCGGCGCCTGGTCTGTGTGCTGGGCTCCGAGGTCGCGGACGAGTTGTTCTCGGGGCTCGACCCGATCGGCAAGCAGATCCGGCTCGGAGAGGAGAATTACAAGGTCATCGGCGTGATGGCCCAGAAGGGCAAGCTGCTCGGACAGAGCCAGGACCGCTTCGCGGCGATTCCCGTCCGCACCTTCCAGAAATACAAGCAGGAGCGCGGGTCGTTCGGCGTCGCGGTCAAATCGATGGACCAAGCGTCCATGCCGGTCGCGGAGCAGGAGGTGCGCAACGTGCTGCGGGGCCGGCGCCACCTCGGTCCACGGGCCAAGGACAACTTCGGCATCACCGAGTCCGAGAACATCATGGAGCTCTACCGCAACCTCACCGGCGGCATCTTCGTCGTCACGATCGGCGTCGCGGCGATCTCGCTCATCGTCGGCGGTATCGTGATCATGAACATCATGCTGGTCTCGGTGACCGAGCGCACCCGCGAGATCGGGATCCGCAAGGCGATGGGGGCGAGGCGCCGCGACGTGCTGGCCCAATTCCTGGTCGAATCCACCACCCTGTCCTTGAGCGGCGGGTTGCTCGGCATCCTGGCGGGCGTCGGGCTCGCGGTGCTGGCGGGAGCCGTGACGCCGCTCCCCACGGCGGTCAGTGTGCCGGCGTTGTTCCTGGGCGTCATGATGTCGGCGTTGATCGGTATCTTCTTCGGCTCCTACCCGGCCTGGCGGGCGGCGCGCCTCGACCCGATCGAAGCCTTGCGCTACGAGTAGCCATGAATTGGTTCCTGCTGCGTGAAACCATGGCGATGGGGGCGCGAGCCCTGGTGGCCAACCGCCTGCGTTCCGTGCTGGCGCTGCTCGGGATCGTGATCGGGGTCGGCACCGTGATCGGCATGGTGGCGCTGATCAATGGCTTCCAGCGCTCCTTCCAGCAGAGCATCCAGGCGTTCGGGAACAACACGATCTACATCCGGCGCATCCGCCCCGGAATCCAGTTCTCGGACGACGTGCCGGACAGCTTGAAGCAGCGCAAAGCCTTCACCATGGACGACGCGGCGGCGATCCTGGCGACGTCTCCGGCGGTGCGGGCGATCGCCCCGTTCAAGTGGTCGTGGACCGACATCAAGCTCTCGTACCGGGGCAAGACCACGCGCCGCACGTTCTGTTACGGCACGAACGAGAACTACCTCACCACCCATGGCTACGACCTGGCGCACGGCCGCTTCTTCACCGAGGAGGAGGTGCTGCGCCACGCCAACGTCGCGGTGCTGGGCAAGGACACGCGCGAGACGCTGTTCGGCGGGGGCAGCGGCCTCGGCCGACGCATCCACCTCAACGGGATCCCGTTCACCGTGATCGGCGAATTCGAGCCCAAGGGCAAGATGCTCGGTAACAACTTCGATGAGGTGGCCGCCATTCCCTATACCACGATCGACAAGTATTTCCCGGTGCCGCAAGAGGCCCCGCCGTGGTTCCCGAAGCGCGGGGAGCTGTTCCTGGACGCGATCGCCGCCTCGCCCGAGCAGAGCGAGGTCGCGCAGCAGCAAATCATCGAAGTGCTGCGCATCCGGCGTCACCTGCCGAGCAACAAGCCGAACAATTTCGTGTGGCGTTGGTCTCTTCGATCTCGCTCCTGGTGGGAGGAATCGGGGTGATGAACATCATGCTGGTCGCGGTCACCGAGCGCACTCGGGAGATCGGAGTGCGCAAGGCGCTGGGGGCGCCCCGCAAGGCGATCCTGCTGCAGTTCCTCCTCGAGGCCGTGGGGCTCACGGCGGGCGGTGGAGCGATCGGGATCCTGCTCGGCGCAGCGATCTCGTGGACCATCCACGCCGCGAGTCGTCTGCCGACCTACGTCTCGACCTGGTCGGTGGTGACCGGACTGCTGTTCTCGGCGGCGGTCGGCGTGTTCTTCGGCCTGTATCCCGCGATGCGCGCGTCACGCCTCGATCCGGTCGACTCCTTGCGTTACGAGTAGCCGCCGCGGCTCGAGGATTTCGATCCGCGGCGCCGGGCGATCGCTCGACGGGGCTGCTATAGTCGCGTCATGTCGACCGGCACCCAGGACATGCGCGTGACGCCCGCGCCAGACAAGGCTGCCCCGGTCCCCGTGCGTCGCGCGTCAGCGGATCGGTCGGGGCTCACCGACATCGTGATCCGCGGCGCGCGCGAGCACAATCTTCGCAACCTCACCCTGCGCCTGCCTCGCCAGAGCCTAATCGTCATCACCGGCGTTTCCGGCTCGGGCAAGTCCTCGCTCGCCTTCGACACCCTGTACGCCGAGGGCCAGCGCCGCTACGTGGAGAGCCTTTCCGCCTACGCCCGGCAGTTCCTCGGCCAGATGGAGAAGCCCGAGGTGGATGCGATCGACGGGCTTTCGCCGGCGATTGCGATCGAGCAGCGCAGCGCCGGCTCGAATCCGCGGTCCACGGTCGCGACGATGACCGAGATCTACGACTACTTGCGCCTCCTGTTCGCACGCCTCGGGGTCCAGCATTGTCCGCGATGTGGGACGCGCATGGCGCGCCAGAGCGTCGAGGAGATGGTGGACCAGGTGATCGCCCAGTGTGGCGGGCAGCGTGTGACGTTGCTCGCTCCTCTGGTGCGCGGTCGCAAAGGGGAGTACAGGAGGGAGCTCGAGGCGGTGCGTCGCCAAGGATACCTGAGGGCTCGAATCGACAGCCAGTGGACCGAGCTCGACCCGCTGCCCAAGCTGGCGCGCCAGCGCCGTCACGACGTCGACGTCGTGGTGGATCGCCTCACGGCGACCTCGGACGCGCGCTCGCGCATCGCCGATTCGATCGAGGCCGCTCTGCGGCTCGCGAGCGGCGCCGTCGCGATCGCGCGCGAAGGGAGCGCCGATCTGGTCTTCAGCCAGGGCTCCGCTTGTCCCTCGTGCGGCACCGGTGTGTCCGCGATCGAGCCGCGCAGCTTCTCGTTCAACTCGCCCTACGGGGCGTGCCCGGCGTGCAACGGCCTCGGCACGCTGCTGCGCGTCGATCCAGCCCGGGTCGTGCCGGATCCCTCGCTCAGCATCGCCGAAGGAGCGATCGGCGCGTGGGGCGACGCCGCCGGCACCTGGGTGGGAGGCACGCTCCAGGCGCTGGCCAAGACCTACGATTTCTCGCTGACCACCCCGTGGCGCAAGCTGCCGCTCAAGGTCCGCCGCGTGCTCCTCGAAGGCGCGGGCGAGGAAGAGTTCCGTTTCCAGTTCCGGCTCAAGAAAGGGTCTTCGTGGGTGCATCGCGGCCGTTTCGAGGGAGTGCTCACCAATCTCGAACGGCGCTACCGAGAGACTACGAGCGAATCGGTGCGCCGCTGGATTGGCGGGCTCATGAACCCTACACCCTGTCCCGACTGTCGGGGATCGCGCCTGAAGCCGGAGAGCCTGGCGGTGCGCCTTGAGGGCATGAGCATCGGGGATTGGGCTGCCTTGTCGGTATCCGAGGCTCGGTCTCGGGTCGGGCGGCTCGCCTTCGAGGGCCCGCGCGCGACGATCGCCGCCCCGATCTTGAAGGAGCTCACGACGCGTCTCACGTTTCTCGACGACGTGGGCGTGGGTTACCTCACGCTCGACCGCACCGCGGCGACCCTGGCGGGCGGCGAGGCGCAGCGCATCCGCCTGGCCACCCAGATCGGCTCGCAGCTCACGGGAGTGCTCTACATCCTCGACGAGCCATCGATCGGGCTCCACCACCGGGACAACCGCCGGCTCTTGGACGCGCTGTTGCGACTGCGCGACCTCGGGAACACGGTGGTGGTGGTGGAGCACGACCGTGACACGATGGAGGCCGCGGACCATCTGGTGGACTTGGGCCCCGGTGCGGGCCGTCACGGAGGCGAGCTCGTGGCGGCCGGTCCGCCGGCGGCGGTGCGGGCCACGCCGCAGTCGCTCACCGGCCAATACCTCGCCGGGACGCGCGGCATCCCGCTGCCAGCCGCGCGACGGCCCGGCAGCGGGCTCGAGCTCGAGATCGTGGGAGCGAGCGCGCACAATCTGCGGCAGATCGACGTCGCGATTCCGCTCGGCGCCTTCACCTGCGTCACCGGGGTTTCGGGGTCCGGCAAGAGCACGCTCGTCAACGACGTGCTGCTGCGCGCGCTCGAGCGGCGGCTCGGCGCGGCGGGCCCGGCTCCCGGGCCGCACCGCGGATTGCGCGGTGCCGAGCACGTCGACAAGGTCGTGGCCATCGACCAGAGTCCGATCGGTCGCACGCCGCGATCGAATCCGGCCACTTACACCGGCACCTTCACCTTCATCCGCGATCTGTTCGCCATGCTCCCCGAGGCGAAGGTGCGCGGGTATCGCCCCGGTCGCTTCTCGTTCAACGTGGCGGGTGGCCGCTGCGAGCAGTGTCAGGGGGACGGCCTCCGGAAGATCGAGATGCACTTCCTGCCCGACGTGTTCGTGCGGTGCGACGTCTGCCACGGACGCCGCTACAATCGCGAGACGCTCGAGGTCCTCTACCGCGGCCGCTCGATCGCCGACGTGCTCGACATGACGGTGGAGGAGGCTCTCGAGTTCCTGGGCGCGATCCCCCCGCTCAGGCGCAAGCTCGAGACGCTCAAGGGAGTCGGCCTCGGCTACGTGCACCTCGGCCAGTCCGCCACCACGCTCTCCGGAGGCGAGGCGCAGCGGGTGAAGCTGGCCACCGAGCTTTCCCGGGTCGCGACCGGCAAGACGCTGTACATTCTGGACGAGCCGACCACGGGTCTTCACCTCGAGGACATCCGCGTGCTGCTCGAGGTCCTGCAAACGCTCGTCGACCGGGGGAACGCGGTCGTGGTGATCGAGCATCAGCTGGACGTGATCAAGAGCGCCGACTGGCTGATCGACCTTGGCCCCGAGGGCGGCGATCGCGGCGGAACGATCGTCGCCGCGGGGACTCCCGAGACCGTGGCCCGCACCCGGGGGTCCTACACCGGCGAGGCCCTGCGTCCGGTGCTGGCGGCGAGATGAGCACCACGCCCGTCACCCGCGAAACCCCGCGAGCCTCCGCCGCACCGCGCGCCCGCACCATGCGCGCCGTGGTGAAGGGGAAGGCTGCCCCGGGCGCCGAGATTCGTGAAGTGCCGACCCCGGTGTGCGGGCCGGACCAGCTGCTCCTCAAGGTGAAGCGTGCCGGAGTCTGCGGGACCGATCTCCACATCCACGGCTGGGACCGTTGGTCCCAGGAACGGATCCGGCCCCCGGTCACGCTCGGACACGAGTTCGTGGGCGAGGTGATCGAGCGGGG
This sequence comes from Candidatus Eiseniibacteriota bacterium, assembly GCA_005893295.1. Lineage (GTDB taxonomy): Bacteria > Eisenbacteria > RBG-16-71-46 > RBG-16-71-46 > RBG-16-71-46 > WS-8. The sequence continues at coordinate 14,072 of VBOY01000123.1, forward strand.
GCAGGGGGTGACCGAGTTCCAGCTGGGCGAGCGCGTGGCGTGCGAAAGCCACATCGTCTGCAACCATTGCCTGGCCTGCCGCACCGGCAATGCCCACGTGTGCGAGAACACGCGCATCCTCGGCGTCGACGTGAACGGCGGCTTCGCCGAGTACGTGGCCGTCCCGGCAGTCAACGCCTGGCGATGTCCGGCGAACATCTCGATCGAAGTGGCCGCCGTGATGGAGCCGCTCGGCAACGCCGTGCACACCGCCTTCGCCGGCCCGATCTCGGGCTGCAACCTCGCGGTGACCGGCTGTGGACCGATCGGCCTGTTCGCGATCGGGGCCGCTCGCGCCGCCGGAGCCGCGCGTGTATTTGCCAGTGACATATCGCCCTACCGGCTCGATCTCGCGCGACGGATGAACGCGGACGCGGTGTTCGACGCCCGCGAAGGCGATTTCGTCCAGCGCTGCCTCGAGCTCACCGGTGGCGCCGGCCTGGACGGTGTGCTGGAGATGTCCGGAAACGAGTCGGCGATGCGCGATGGGCTGGCCGCGTTGCGCGCCGGGGGTCGTCTCTCGCTGCTGGGCCTGCCCCCCGAGCCGTTCGCCCTCGACTGGAGTCGCCTGGTGATCTTCAAGGGCGTGACGATTCGCGGCATCATCGGGCGCCGCATGTACGAGACCTGGTACCAGATGCACAACCTGCTCTCGTCCGGCCGTCTCGACATCCACCCCGCGATCACCCATGTCATGCCGATGGAGAAGTTCGAGGATGCGATTGCCCTGCTCGGCGCGGGCAAAGCCGGCAAGGTGGTCCTGGTGCCATGGGGGGAGGAGGGCTGACCCCATGCTTGAGGCATCGGCCGACTCGTGCCTGAGACGGTGGACCTTCCGGCCTGCACGGGCGGGCGCTCGCGCGGTTTCCTGTTGGACGGAAGTGCCGATCGAGTTCGCTCTACCCTAGAGAGACACAGGGAGCACATCCTCATGTTCGACGGCATACGGTCACACCTCCAAGCCGAGCTCGCCGAGATCCGGGAGGCGGGCCTGTGGAAGGACGAACGCGTCCTGGCCGGAGCCCAGGGGCCCCACGTACGGCTCGCGGACGGGCGCGAAGTGCTGGTGCTGTGCGCCAACAACTATCTCGGGCTGTCGAGTGATCCGCGCGTCATCGCGGCCGCGCATGCGGCCATCGACGCACGCGGCTATGGGCTGTCGTCGGTGCGCTTCATCTGCGGCACGCAGGATCTGCACAAGACGCTGGAACGGAAGATCGCGGAGTTCCTCGAGACCGAGGACACGCTGCTCTACGCGGCCTGCTTCGACGCCAACGGCGGCGTGTTCGAGCCGCTGCTCGGCGAGGAGGACGCGGTCATCTCCGACGAGCTGAACCACGCCTCGATCATCGACGGCGTGCGCTTGTGCAAAGCCCAGCGTTGGCGCTATCGGAACAACGATCTCGGCGATCTCGAGCGTTGCCTGGGCGAAGCCGCGCGGCAAGGGGTCCGTCACACCCTGATCGCCACCGACGGCGTGTTCAGCATGGACGGCACGGTGGCGGATCTCAAGGGCATCTGCGATTTGGCCGACCGCCACCGAGCCCTGGTCATGGTCGACGACTGCCATGCCACGGGCTTCCTGGGGCCGAGCGGTCGTGGCAGCACCGAGCACGCGGGGGTCATGGGACGCGTGGACATCATCACCGGCACTCTCGGCAAGGCACTCGGCGGGGCGCTCGGCGGCTTCACGAGCGGGCGGCGGGAGATCATCGAAATGCTGCGCCAGCGCTCCCGCCCGTACCTGTTCTCGAATTCGCTGCCGCCGGCAGTCGTGGGCGCCAGCATCGCGGTGTTCGACCTGCTCTCGTCCACCACCGAGCTGCGGGACCGCCTCGAATCGAATACCCGCTATTTCCGCGACGCTTTGACCGACGCGGGTTTTGCGATCAAGCCGGGCAGCCACCCGATCGTGCCCATCATGCTCAACGACGAGAAGCTCGCGCACGAGATGGCTCGCCGCCTGCTCGAGCTCGGGGTCTACGTGATCG
>VBOY01000123.1:16179-18689 GCA_005893295.1 Candidatus Eiseniibacteriota bacterium
TCGGCATTCTCAAGGCGGCCGCTCGGCGGGGCTGACGTTCGCTCACGGCTCCGCGGGGAAGAGCAGGGAGAGACTCCGACCCGAAGTGGGTGCACGGACGGGAGCGCGGCACCTCGGGCGCCACGCCGCGCCTCCCGCGCCTTGACCAGGTTCGGCACCATCGGATAGCTTGCGTTCGTTTGACTACTCTGGAGCCGATCGTGCAGCCCACCACGACCCTCAAGCGGACCCCCTTCTATCCATTTCACAAGGCCCTCGGCGCCAAGCTCGTGGATTTTGCCGGCTTCGAGATGCCGGTTCGCTACACGGGCGACGTGCGCGAGCACCAAGCCGTGCGCACCGGGGTTGGATTGTTCGACGTTTCCCACATGGGGGAGTTCCGCGTCGAGGGCGGCGGTGCCGAGGCGTTCCTGGATCGCATGGTGACCAACGACGTGACCGCGCTCGCGGAAGGACAAGCCCTGTACACGCCCGTGTGCCGGCCCTCGGGTGGCATCGTGGACGACATCCTGGTCTATCGTTGCGCCGGTCATTTCATGTTGGTCGTGAACGCCTCGAACGTCGCCAAGGACCTGGCGTGGCTCATGGAGCATCGCGGCGGCGACGTGCGGATCAGCGACGTTTCGGACGACACCGCCCTGCTCGCCCTGCAGGGGCCACGCGCGGCGGCGGTGCTCGCGGGACACGTGCCCGAAGCGGCCCTCGAGCTCGAGTACTACCGCTTCCAGGTCGGGTCGCTGTTCGGAATCGAGGCGATCATCTCCCGCACCGGCTACACCGGCGAGGATGGCTTCGAGCTCTACTTTCACCCGCAGCACGCGGAGCGCGTGTGGCAGGGCCTGGAAGCGGCGGGACGTTCCGCCCACCTCGCACCGGTCGGGCTCGGAGCTCGTGACACGCTACGCCTCGAGATGGGCTATATGCTGTACGGGAACGACATCGACGATTCTACGTCGCCGCTCGAGGCGGGGCTCGGGTGGACCGTGAAGATGGCGAAACCCGATTTCCTGGGCAAGCATGCGCTGGTGGAGGAGAAGGAGCGCGGTCCGACGCGCACCCTGGTCGGGCTCGAAGCCGAGGGGCGGCGCGTGCCCCGGCACGATGGGGCCGTGGAGCACCAGGGGACGGTGGTGGGCCGTGTGACGAGCGGGACCTTCGCGCCCAGCCTGGAACGTGCGATCGCGATGGCGTACGTCAGCCGGGCGGCGAGCGCGCTCGGGACGTCACTCGAGGTGGTCAGCGGCACGACGCGGATCCCGGTGCGCGTGGTGCGACGTCCGTTCTACACCCAAGGCTCACACCGCTAGCCGAGGCCCAAGACGCAGGGACCGGCCGGCAATGGGGGAGGTCGGTGGTGGAATTTCCGGAAGACGTCCGTTACACGCGCGAGCACGAGTGGGCCCGCCTCGAGAACGGTGTGGTCACGGTGGGCATCACCAGCTACGCCACGGATCAGCTGGGTGACGTCGTGTTCGTCGAGCTCCCGCAGTCGGGGCGTCAGCTCGAGGCATCGAAGCCGTTCGGCGTGGTCGAGGCGGTGAAGACCGTGAGCGATCTCTATGCGCCGGTCTCGGGCGAGGTCGTCGAGGTCAATCGTGCGTTGGCGGACAATCCGGCGCTGGTGAACCAGTCGCCGTTCGGCGAAGGCTGGATGATCCGCATTCGCCCCGGCCGCGTGGAAGAAGTGCAACAGCTCCTGACCCACGCCGAATACGCCCGCCTCGTCGAGGAGCAGCATTCATGAGCTACGTCGGCCTCGCCCCGGATGAAGAGCGGCGGATGCTGGCCGCGATCGGCGTCTCTTCGTTCGACGAGCTGATCGCGGCGATCCCCGAGAAGGTGCGATTGCGGCGTCGGCTCGCCGTGACGGGGCCCCTTTCGGAGATCGAGATGCGGCAGCGTTTCGGCGAGTGGGCACGCCAGAACGACGCCGACCGCATGGCGTCCTTCCAGGGCGGAGGGGTCTACGACCACTACATCCCGGCGGCCGTGAGCGCGCTCGCCCTGCGCTCGGAGTTCGCCACCGCGTACACGCCGTATCAGCCGGAAGTGGCCCAGGGCACGCTGACCTCTATCTTCGAGTTCCAGAGCATGGTCTGCGAGCTCACCGGGATGTCGGTGGCGAACGCATCCCTGTACGACGGGTCGACCGCGGTGGTGGAGGCGGCGCTGCTCGCTCGCCATCAGACCGGGCGTCCCCGCGTGATCGTCGCGGGGGCGCTCCACCCGCGCACCGTGGAGGTGTTGCGCACCTACCTCGGCGGCTCCGACGTGACGCTGGTCGCGGAGCGGGGCGGCCAGTGCGCCCCGGAGGACCTGGAGCAGGCGCTGTCGTCCGAGGTCGCATGCGTGGTTTACCAGCACCCCAACTTCTTCGGGCTGCTCGAAAGCCCCCACGCCTTGAACCTGCTCGCGCACCAAGCGGGAGCGCTGGCGGTCGCGTGCAGCGATCCGATCGCGCTCGCCCTGCTCGAGCCCCCCGGCCATGGTGGTGCGTCCCCCGCGGCGAG